>CAYVGZ010000001.1:0-6907 GCA_964450845.1 uncultured Candidatus Bathyarchaeia archaeon
TATTCGTTGTGTCTTCTTGGCAGCCTTGGACTATCTTGGTTTTTCCTTCAAACTTTAGTAGCGCGGCCCAACCACCTGGTCCGCTATTACCATTATCAAGGCATGACCCATCACAGTGGATGGTCACTATTGAATCTGGAAGGTCTTGCCTGAAGTTCATATGCCAAGCCTTTCTGATTTCTGAGTCAGAATACTGAGGCTTTTATTCAGCTGATGGTGATCGCTTTTTAATGGAAGAATAATCTGCTTGAATTCCTGACCTTGGATTCCCGTCCAACGCTTCTGCATCTCTTTGATGCAGCCATGTAGGGCGATGAAGTCAGATGTTCTGCGGCCATGAAGCTTGCGCAGGAAGAATACGTCGTCGCGCTTCTCAGCATGCTCAGCTAGGAGATAGCCATTTTTTGTGGGGATGATGCCAACTCCGTTCTCTCGCATTATGCGAATCATGCGATAAGCTGATGCTGCCTTTAATCCACAGGACTTGGCCAATTCCTTGGCTGGAATAGGTATGCCAGCTGAAAGGATAGATTGAGCCTTAGTTAGCATTTCAGATGTCTTTGCTCTCATATCTTCCTCCTCAGCTCTTCGGCTGTTCTGTGGCTGTTTACGATGGCCTTGGCAATGTCAAGGTGCAGTGTAGCTCGGCGGAGTTGTTCAACGAGGTCTTCTCTGCTTGCGGCGTCCATGTGAGATAGTACGCTTTGAGAGACATGAACTCCCAACACAGAGATGTCGTTGGTAGGTTGAACTGGAACGACAGAGGTCTCCTGTTTGGAGCCCTTATAGATGTACGTTCCGTGCGTATTAAGAATCCGATGCTTCTGTTTCTTCAGTGCATACGCAGCACTGTGCACCGATTGCGCTGTCTTTGAGCCCAAAACTTTCATGAGCTCTGTCGTCGCGACTCCATTCTCTCCAGCTGCTTGCACGGCTTTCAAGAACTTCTCAGTCTGTGTCATATAGCCCTCTTTCTAGATTAAAGTTAAAAGAGAAAGAAGAATCAAAAAAGAAATAAAGAAAAAGGCTAAAGGTTGAGAAAGATATGTTCTTTTCCATCCTTTCCATCGATGATGTATCCATCATGCACCGACTTTGTTATTGATGGAGTGGCTTTTCCTAACCATATTCTTTGTCCTCCGAATATAGTCCAAAGCCAGCCAGCATCGGTCTCCTTCCACTTTTTTGATGAAACCATTCTTGCCTCGTAGCTGCGTCCTTTTGGATTTTGATCTGCATAATAGATCTTGAGGATTCCAACGAATTGGCCGTTTAAGTTGTAGCATGGTGCATCCCATGAGAACTCCCACATACCACGACTATTCCTGGCCCATCCATGTTTGTCCTCAGATCCTATTATTGATTGTCTCCACTTAAGTAACCTGTCAGTGGCAGTATCAAAACCCAATCTATTCTTTGCTATTCCTCTAGCAGCATCGGTGGTTCCACTTGAAACCGTGACTGTTCCTTCGGTGTGTCGATTGTTCCCCAGAGTATTCCGTCCTCTATCTTTAGCGTTTCCCTCTCGTTGTCTGCTGGGTCCAGTGCCCGTCTGATCCGTGCCCAAAGAAGATCCTTTCGTGCTTGTGCTTCTTCTATTATCATATTTGCTTCCTTTAGCATTTGCTGGCATTCTTCCCACTCTTTCTTCTGTTCCTCGGATAGCTGGGCAATCACTTCGTATGGTCTGTCTTCTCGTTTCATCATTTGTTTCATGAATCCTGCAAAGTCGCCCATCTGTGGCATTCCCATTCTCTTCCTCCTTTGATTTAAGGTACCTGTTATACATACTCCAGATTACCATAGGGCCAACTTGCTGGTCTTCTGGTCTGGATTTGTCTCTTTTTATACACTCCTGGACTGGTGTGTTGATGAATACTTCTTCTATAATTGCCTTATCTGCAATTATATTTTTAATCTGTTCAATATGAACAGGATTAAGGTTGGTATCATCAACAATTACGTGATTGCCATTAGCTATGGCTTCAAGTATCTTTTTATCTCTTGTCTCACAGACCAATCTTTCTGATGGCCTGTCTTTTATATCACTGCAATTCTTCTTCCACTTAATTGTCTTAGCATCTGGTGATGATGCTTCCCATAACTCTTTTCTTATTGTATCCTTTGATACTATAACAGTATTTGGCACAGATTCTATTAAAGATTTGGAAATTGTAGATTTACCTGATCCAGGCAAGCCTTTTAGTATTAATACTACAGGCTTCTTTTCTTTCAGGATCAGATTAATCGTTCTTAGAGAGAACATGTCTTCTCCGTCTTTTATTGTTCTAATGAGTTTGCCGCCAGTTCTCCTAACAGTGCTACTATAAACACTAACACTGCTATCGGTCCTGTTCCTATGCTTAGCACTACGATGGCCCATCTCACGAATCTTGGCATCACTGCCATCAATGGAATTCCGAACAGAACCAGTAGTATTGCGACTAGCATGTCTTATACTCCTTTTTTCGTATCCCAAAATTCTTGTATGGGTCCCCTCACTCACAAAAGGGTGAGGCGAGCCACTAGGTCTCACCCCTTCCGCGATTCAATGGAATCCCTTGTCTGTATGCCAGTCCACTATCTTTGCTGCTCTTCCCTCATGTCCTTGTCTTCCATGGACTTTGGCAACCATTCCGATACACTTATTGGACGATTCAACCAGCGACATGCACTGATCAAATGATCCAATCTGACCTGGTCCAAGTTTGAACTCTCTTCCTGATTCGAGGGACTTGAACCACATAACTCCTTGAATGTTTCCTTTATCACTGATGCTGAGCTCATTACGTATGACCTCCCAGTCGTTTGTATCTCCCCACCATTTTAGCTTGAGGCCATCATTGACACTCATGCCATCTGGTACGCCAACAAATCCTTCCCATCTTTCTGTTCTGCTATTTCTTATTGGTCTAGCTAATGATACAACCTTCCATGAATCAGAATTGAGATGAGAAGTCATAAAAATTTGAAGAATACGATTTTCCCAGAACGGCATATTATATACATCTACACCATTCCATCTATCTATTCTATAAACTCTCAGCTCAGGCCTTATATCTCTTGGTCTTACAGCATGAGAATTAAGAATACCACCAATCTCACTGGCTGGTAGGTACCGCCAGGTCAACCATTCTGGTCCACGCCAGTCTGTAAATTCTTTAAGAAACAATCCAGCTGGCGTTCTTCTCCAGAAGAGCATTTCACCCATGCCGACTGGCTTTGAAGGATGGCCTTGCTCAGCAAGCTCTGGGACTTTGAAAGTATACTCAACATTAGTTCCTGTCTCTTTGCTGAGTCGAGGGCTGAAGAACTTGAATCCTTGTCCTGTGTTGGAATGGAAGTGACAGCTAGCGCCATCATATTTCCTCGTATTTGTTCTAACATCTATCCTCCCTTGAAATTTCTCCAGCTCTTCTGGCTGGATAAGTTTGAGGTGTAAGCGATCTTTAAATTTGAGAGTTATTGGATTTAACTTACCCCAGATTAAGATCGGAGTATCTCTCACATCGTTACTTGGATATATCTGATACAGATACGTAGCCTGTGCCCCGCTTATCAGCGGGGCGTACAGATGTTCTGACGTTCTTACTTGATGATGGTAAAACTCGACATCGGATTCGGCTACCAACTGCCTTGTTAGGCCAGAACCATATCTAGTTTCACCTAGGCCATATTCACCTACAAGCCAGCTACATTTAGCATTAGCTATTGTATGATCAAGGTTTTGAGCGACTCTTGAATTATTACCTATCTCTGTCTTTAGATGTGCTATAAGCGCATCCTTAGATTCCTGAGTTAGCTCACCTTTACTATTAAATCTGATCTTATTCTCAACTGGTTTTCCAGTTATCCGATAGATGAGGCTTGTTCGGCCTATATGAACATCAAGATGTTTCTTGGCCTTGTTGGCATCATGATACATGATTCTCATCTTACGTATGATTCGGCCGTCACGATCTTTTTCTATTTCTTGAATAACTGGATCCAGTAGCGTTCTTGAACTTTTCACTTGGCCCATCATTAGGCCTTTATGAACTCCAGTTCTGAGCCTTCTAGTAACTGGATACATGGCATTATGTGCAATTCGATTGCCAATAATATCTGCTATATCGTGCCCTTGGAAGATCTTTATGGCGTCAACTGTAGCATGAACTGTAGTCATAATAACCCTAGCAATCTTAGGCTTGAATATCTTAAACGGACTTGGTGTTAGCCATGAGTATGGCTTATATGCTTTAGCTAGTCCAATGCATATGCGTTTCATATCTCAAGCCCCTTTCTTATTCGTTTGAGATGGTCTTCCCGTGCAAGATGTAGCTGTACCAGTTCCTAACAAACAACACTGGAGTTCGTGTCGACTTCCACGCTATGCACCTTGCATAGCCAGTTGAAGTTTCATGAGATGAACAAGAATAAAGACACAAAATACACCGAGAAGAGGAGCGACCATTACAGATTCTATCCACAAGGGCATAGCAACTTGGAACGGAAGCTGAGTAGCAAGAGTTGTAAAGCCAATTGCAGCGCCAGCGAGCAATGTCACGCCAGCCAAATTCTTGGCAAGCGACGATACGAATTCTCCAATTGCTTTGAAGGCTGATTTGACAACCCTCTTGGCAAAGCTGAACAAACATCCAATGAACTTCATAACTGCTCCCTTCTGAGGTTCTTCTTCCACGCCTGACGTTCCTTCTTCGAGACAAGGCGCTTCAGAAATGGTCTGAGATGTTTCATCTTTCCCTTGAAAAGTTGATTCAGTCTGTTAATTGACCAGGATCAACAGGGCCCAATCTTCTTTCTATCTGGTCTTTGATGCCAACGACCTGATTGGATCGGTCATACATCCATTTGCATGATGGACAGATCCAGAGGTCAAGGCGATCGTCGTGTTCAAGTTGTTCACCGCAGCATCTGCTAAGCGTGCCATTCATAATGGCAGCTTTATTCATGATGCGGGCTTTCTTCATTTCTGGATCGAGGCAATCCTTGCCTATCTCGAAGTTTCCGTTATAGTCTTCGTGTGCCATAGCTGCCTCCTATATTTCTTCAAGTTGTGAAAGTGATGGTTTCTTTGACCTCTTCCCCTTGAATCCTCTGCATTGTTCTTCCCTTATGAACTCGAGTATCCAGTTCATTTTCTTTGTTGCTTCCCTAGCTAACAATGGGCTAGGATCGTTAACGACAATGTTAGACAGCCGTTGCAGCTCGTTCTGGATATCCTTTCTGTTCACAGTCCGATATAGTTTCATCATTTGTATTCTCCTTGAGAAATTCGTTTATTTCAGGAACCTCCTTGCCAGCTGCTACATTTGAGCAAAGCTGTTCAAAGTTTGTATGAACTCGTTTTGTTATCACCTTCTTTCCTAACCGAAGGACGAGAACTGTTTCGCCTTCAAGTGTTGCTTTAGCTAATAGGTTCATTTCTCTTTCCTCCTTTTAGGCGGCCTGTATTTTACAGGCTCAATGTACTGTTCTGTAATGACCTTTGGTTCTTTCTCCTCTTTTTCGTTATACAGACGATTAAGAGCTTCAATTCCTCTATTGTATATATCATCAAGGCGTTTGCTCATGTTTCCTCTCCAGTGCTATATGTAAGTAGCCGTTAAGATTGAACTTGCTTTTATCTTTGACGCAGGTAGCAAGCCAGATCGTCTTGGCTTGACTATCAGCGTATAGTCCACTGTCAGCTTTCGGTATGAAGCAAACAGTTCCAGTTCTGTGCTGATAGAGTGTACCGAAATCTCTGTCGTCTTTGACGCTGATGACAGGACGGGCTAGCATATAGAGAATCGGATAGATAACGAGAAAGGTAAACACGGTAACTAAAATGATAATCTTTGTTTTCATACTTTTCCTCCTATATGTCTTCGGGTTGAATGAGGCCTGATGACAACAGATCTTCGTTTTCTGCACTGGTTGCCTCAGTATCAATAGCTAGATCCATTTTCACAATGTACTCTGCTATCACTGAGCCATGGCATGCCAGTGGAGCGCACCAGCATACCAAGTTAACACTGCCAAACTTGCTGATGACTGCGACTATATTATCTAGCGCAGCCTGAATCTGTGTGTAGACCATGTTCTTGGTGTCCTTACCAGTGGTTAAGCACTGGTAAAACTCCTTTTCGAACAACTCGATGCAACGTTCACGACCGTAGAGTTTCATCTCATACGGGTTATCAAGAATGGAAGGACGGCCAATGTATACGTCATTAGCCTGTTCCTTGTGGTTCTTTTTATTAACGATGTTAATCACACTGAACCTCCTTCTATTATGCGATTATTATGTCCATCTTTTTGTGTGGGATGTTGGAATGTTTCTTCAGCCACATTTCGTAGTGCTTGTGGCAAAGCACTGGATCCATCGGATCTCACCCTATAGCATCCTGTCCTCCTATGTCCCCCTCGCCTTCGGCTCGGGGGGTTAGTGAGCTGTTCTTTACTTAGACCAAGCCGCCAGAGATACATCTTAAACCTCCTTTGATTTGTGATTAGAGATAAGATACACAAAAAAGGAAAAAAGGAAAAGAATGTTCTGGGGTGCACGAGGGTGCTCCCTCGTTTACCTTTCCAGTTGACTCTGAATAAGCGTCTCATCATCAACACAAGAATGTAAATTAAGAGAATTAGAATAACCAAAACAATATACTTTATCTTCTGATATTCTAAGGAAGCCAGCTGACTTAACTGGTTTAGTAAGCTTGGTAGCAACCTCATCATGAGAAATGCTATTTGAGAATATGATTACTTCAAAGTCATTAGCAACGTATTTCATAGAGAGAGCACGAGAGACCCTTCTCTCGTTTGATGCCTAGTTGTTTAACAACTATATACATATACCCTATATATACCTAATATACCTATACGTATACATATACATACACCCACACATATACCTACACAT
>CAYVGZ010000001.1:7007-14225 GCA_964450845.1 uncultured Candidatus Bathyarchaeia archaeon
ATATACCTTATATACATATATCTAATATACCTATACATACCTTATATACCTTATATGCCTTATATATACCTGGTACTCACACATTAAATTAGTTTCTCTTTCTTAGCATTGGTTAGCAAGGACTTACATAGCTATTACTAGCTACACAGCCTTAAATTACGTTAAATTTATATGTCCCCTCCCTCGCTTCGCTCGGTCGGGGGGACTCGTTTGGGCGTATACTATATATGTTCCTAGCTACTCGGACATAGAGTAGTGAAAAGGAATACTTAGGCACTGTTTAAGTGCGACTGAACCAGAGACGGGGGTGTCTCGGGCGGCACACAGGTCTAAACCAACGCAAGCCCTGTTGCAGGCAAATGTTTAATTGTTTAGTAGCTATAGCATTTAGTTCTTTGACACTGTATATGTAGCTAACAGCCTTCCTGAGGGAAGCCCTCGTACAGTGAAATTAGAACTAAATGTAAGCTTGTTTGACTGGAATGCTTTAGAGCCTTCGGCTCTTATTGTCTCGCCACAGGTGATGTATCACACTGGGCCTTTTGGTGTTTATTCTCCTCCTTCTTGGTACAGTGTGTTTAGGGCGGGCATAGCTATCCTGTCTACTGCTTTGACTACTGGCCATAACAGCCAGACTGCCATAACTATTGCTATTAATGTTATCTTGGCTAGCATGGTTTGCCCTCCATGGCTTGGCGCGTTTGCCTCTTGTAGTAAATGATGAAACATGAGATCACGTTAGAGATAAACAGTCCCGTGACCCCACCGATCACTCCACCTCCAAACCCTAGGTTGGCTACACAGAATAGAGTTATTCCTATATCAATAAGAAATGAACTCAATTTTGGTAGGTTAAATATCATTGCAAATGGCAGTACCCACCACTTTCTGTTTGTAATTGCATCTAGAAATGGTTTGAGCTCTAGGTACCAGAACCATACTGATAGTGCTGCCATCAGAAATCCAATGAGTAGAATTATAGTCATGGCTTCCTCCTGTTAATGTTGATAGCTATACACTTATTCAAGTCAATCTTCACTGTCACTAACCTTCTTCCTGTGGCAGGGTTTTTCCAGTCGGGTGCCCACTTTGCTTGGCAGCCATATAAATTAAATATGGCCGCCCATAATATATCGTCGTCGTTTATCTTTCCAAAGCGTAGTAGGAACTGTTCTCTACTATGCTTTGTCAGATAATATGTATAGCCGTTAAAATGTACGGCCACGGTTCCCTCCTTTTTTTCCAGGCACTTATAAAAAAGGTTGAGTGGGGGATTGCTCCCCCTCACCCACCTACCTCTTGATTACATGCCTGCCTTGATCTCGCTGATGATCGTGTCGATGCCGCTGCTGGTCTTGCTGATCAGCCGTCCCAGGCCTTTCAGTATGTTCTTCCGTCCGTTGGCAGTGAGTTCAGCCGCCCGCGTCATCAGCTCGTGCGCTTTCTCGGCGAATTCGCTGTTCTTCGTGATGAGCGCCTTTTTCTGTTCGGTCAGCTTGGCCTTCTCTTCCTTGGCCAGCTTACGTAGCTGTTCGATGTCGTCGTCGATGACCGCGTCGATCGCGTCCTGCAGGTCCTCTATGGCAGACAGTTTTGAAGCGAGTTCTTCCGCCGACCGCACCTTCTCGGCCTTCTCGTTCTGCTCTTTTTCCATCCGCTTCGTCGCCGACACCACGATCTCCTGTGCACGCTGTACCAGATTCATACTTCCTCCTTGCTGGCACTGTTGGCCAGCTGATTGATGTTGCGTCTCTTATCCACCATGGATAAGGAGACAAAAAATACAACAAAAAAAAGTTAGTAAGTCGTTGTCACTCGACTCACTACCTATTACAGGTGATTCAGGAAGCTTAACGCCAAGCTATGACTCACCTGCTCGCCTCACAGTGCACTGACTGGTATTGGCTTCGTGGCGGCCAGGCCTATCTACCTCAGCCACGCATGAGATAGATACAAGATTCAAAAAAAAAAGAAAAAATGAGACTCTGATCCCTCTTCAGTTCCTCCTCGAATTCTCAGGACTCTTTCTTGCGCTGGTTGATTCCGCCTCCCGCACCAGCTGGGCGCAGAGATTGAAGCATTCGACCCACTGTGGTGCCTCTTTGCGCACGATAGCCATGCCTTTGAGCACAGTCTTGACGAACCGTATGAGTTCGCTGGTCTGGCATACCAGCATCTCACAGAATTCAGCTACTGACTGTTCCCACTCGTATCCCGCAAAGCTCACCTTTATCTCTCCCTTTCCGCCCTGGCCGTCGGTAAAGGTTACCGCTGCGTTAAACTGACCGATGCGCGATTTCATGAAAACCTCCTTGCTAGGACTTTTACAGCCTAGCTAAATAATGGTAGAGAAAAAACATTCAAGAAACAACAACAAAAAAGAGGTGAGAGCCTAAGCCCCCAACCTCCTCTTAGCTACCGCAGGTCAACCTTACTGGTTGCGCGCCAAGTAGCGCGCTGCCCTTCTATCATCCTTGATCTGCTCTGGCGTTTTCTGTGTCTTCTGGACGTTGACCTCCGCCCTCTTCATCGCACCCTGTGCTAGCTTGTCGGACAGCTTGCTCAGACGCTTCGCCGTTCCTTCAGCGACCTGCGATTTGCCGACGTGCTTCTTGTCGACAATCACGTAACCCTCATCGGTTACGTCTATGGTCAGACGGAACCCATCATTCTCATCGGTCAGTTCAAACACTTTGTCTGGGTCGATGAGTCCCTTGATCCCCTGGGGCAGGTCATCCTCACCGTACGGCCCGAAAGTGCTCTTCCCGCCGTTGTAGTTCATCCAGGCATCAGCCGCAATCCAGAGAGCGCCGAATTCGGTTTCCCCGTCCCGCTTCGTGCTCATCACGCGGAACGGCACGTTCATCCCACCAATCGCTACGCCATCGACCACAAACTGGCCCTGCACCACACCCTTCGCTAGCGTGGCAATCTCACCAATTTTCGACGTCGACACCTTGAGGAAACTCTGACATACGATACGCATACTGTAACTCCTTATGACTGGAAGGTTTGGTTTCCCCGATTCGCTGCCAGTCTCCAGCGTCAGGGCATAGACAAGAAATACATAAAACAGCGAGAAAAAGCTACCGCAGGTCAACCTTTCCTCACAGGCTAACCTGGAAAAAGACATAAAACACAAACAACAGAAAAAAAAAGGACGCTATATACCATTACCTATACAGCGTCCCCACAAATACTATACCTCCCACCTTATCCCTCATAGAGGGAGGGAGGGAGACAGAAATGGCATACATAACGGTGTATGCCATTATAGCTGACCTATGCAGCCGACGACTCTTCCTCTTCTTCAGGAATGTCGTCAGGCTTTTCCTCCTCTTCGGGCTGCGGCTCAGCCGCTATTCCCTCTTCAACAGTGTTCTTGAGCCACTCATTCTCGTCATAGAGGACTTCTCCGTCTGGATCCTCGCCCTGAGCCTCGTCATAGCCGCATACGGTCCATCCATCGACCGCATCTGCGACCATGACATATCTCTTCTCTCGAGGTTCCCACCAGAACGAACAGAGATAGTCCTCACTGTTGACATCATTGTCGGTAATGAACGTACCCCTGTTCATGTGCAGACCCTCTGCGTCGAGCATCTCGCTCCACGCGTTCAGGTCCACCCATCTCATGGTCCTGACAAGGCCATTCCTCATGATGGCCTCTTCGCCCTCCTTGGCTTTAACGGTCCTGACCCAGGCTTTCACCTTGATGACTTCATCTTCTCCTTTCTCGTTCTTAACCGTGATCGGCTTGGTGACTCGCACTTTGACATCCGCGTCAAGTTCACACGGTGCGAGCCACTCATACTGAGGCTTCATCCCAAGTTTCCTCGGGCCAGCCCAGTGCCTCCGACTACGTATAATAACCAGTCCATTTGCCATGGACCGATTATATACGCCGACTGAGACTTTCTCGTAGAGATCTCTAACCTCTTCGAGATTTCCATCGAGATCGTCTCCTTCCCAAACCATAGCTAGCTTGGCTTGTGCTAGGTCATATGCCGCAGCGTCTGCAGCAGTCTGGGCCTTGTCGGGTTTCCACTCCGACATATGCCCCTTCTTAGTCCGATACGGCTTGACCTTTCTCCAACGGAGCTTCAACTCCTTTCTGGTTATGCCGTCGTCCTTCATACGACGAGGATAAAGGTACGGCTCACCCTTCATCCTTAGCATGAACCCGTCATGCACGGCCTCACCAATCACTCTGTCCTCACCGCAGTACGGACATTCGGGATGGTGCGGAGATTCCTCGATATCAGAGCCGTCGCCAGCCCTGTTATTAGACGGATTACTGGCCGTCCGCCAGACAATTGACTCAGGTTCATGCACACGCCCACAGGCCGTGCACCAGAGCCTATCCATGCCCAGAATATTGGGCTCAAAGAGTACCTGGATCATGAACCCCATGATCTTAGTCCTTTCTTTGATTGTTGCTGCTAATTACAGGCTTAGCGGTTTGGCCTGCATAGTTTAACGCCGCCAATGCTTGGGCGCTTGCTTACTGCTCGATCTTGGCAAGGCGCTTGGTCCGCGCCGCAATCTTTGGGTCATAGTCCAGACAAGAACTGCGCCCATCTGGTAAGTTGCCATCTTGGGGCTCATCCTTGGCCCCACACTGTTTGCCGATCTGCTCCGCCGTCATCCGCTTCTCAGCGCACACCGCCTTGAATATTCCCTCTGCGGTATTGAGGGCTTCGATCATCGTCTTGGGCGGAACGCACCCTTTGCCCTTGCAGGCAATGCGCTTTTTGTTGATGTACAAAGCGCTGATGGCCAGATCAACTTCCTTTCCATCAATCAAAACTGTCAGCTTGGCGTTCAGCCACGCCTTCTTACACGGCCGACCATTGTGGTCAACAGCCCCGTTGACCTTCTTGAATGTGACACTGTGCACTCGCATGTGCACTCCTTTCTTAAAAGGTTCTGCCTCCTGACAACCGTAATGGTGCACCTCAGGACTCTGTAATCGGTGCTTTACAGTCAGGCTTAAGGCTAGGATATATAGTCCTAGCCATAAGATTACTTACTGCTGGATCTTGGCCAAGCGACGCGCCCTTGCCTGCTCCTTGGCCTCCTTGGCCTCTGCATTCGGGTCCTTGACCGCTGCCACCTTGGCAGTTACGTACGCGGCGTTTGCCAGACTCCTTGCTGCTTTCGCAGCCCTGAGCTTCGCCCGCCAGGCGATGGCTTCAGGGTTGAGGTCTAAGCCCTTCACTTGGTAAGGTCCGCAGTCCGAAATAACGATCTCAAACTTGACACCCTCATAGATCGCTTCGCGGTACTCGTTGAATGCCATCCGCAGGGACTCGGTTACCCAACTTGGTAACTGCAGATTCCTCTGCATGTCTTTCTCAGCGTCTGCGTCAGCCTTGTTGTGCCAGCCCTCGATGTTGACGCTCCCCGACTCGATGTTGAAGGTCCCGAACTTGATTTCAAATGGGGTTACCTTCCAAGACCAGTCGAAAGGAATCTTCGATATCTTGTCAGTATTCTTCCCCTCTTCGTCCTTCACCATCCAGAAACGATCGCGAATGTTGACATTCATTGTGCACTCCATTGTGATACTCCTATATCAAAACGTTGATTGAGATAATTAGCTAGTATTTGATAACCCAGACTAGCTGAACTGGGATGACTAGGAAGACTTACATTACCCAGTTCGGGTTCAGGCTGGAAATGACGACCACAGGCTTGCCCTTGAGGTCATCATCACAGCAGTCGTGGAGTTCCATCTGCCATCCTTTTTGACTACAATTTCAGTTCTCACAATATGCTCCTTTCGTTAAAAGATATCATCAGGGATCAATCACTCCCATTTAGCGTTGCTATTTAACCCATAGCTGGGCTTACTATGCAATGATCGATGACGTTTCGTGGCACCCGTCGGCGGATGCCAACTCAAAGTATCTCGCCAGCGCATCCTTGCGCTCAGCGTAGGTCTCTTCCGTAAGACCCTCTGAATCAGCAATCCACACGGTGCAGTCTTCCAACTCCACCTTGAAACCTGCCATTTTCTTCCACTGCAAGCTGCAGCAGCCTATGTCTTCAATGATATAGTCCGCGTAAGTCTCGTGTCTGGGCATGGGACTGCAGTCAATTGGTGACGGCTTTGGCATAGCCTTCTCAGGCTGCACCGTGTAGCCCTGATTCATCATATCGAATTTCTCTGACATTGTCCGAACAAGCCTAAGCGTTATGCACCCATCAGGGTGCTTCTTCATCATGGACACTAACATGATACTTTCTCCTTACGATAAATGTGAAGTGGTTTTGTTTCAAACATTGTTGTATCCTCTTGTTCCAGAGGACATCTTTACTAGTTCCGATTGGAACTAGTAAGCTCCTCCCCCATTACCGATACATATTTCATAACACCTCCTTTCTTTTGTTAAAGGTAACCTTCATTATTACTAATGACCACCAACAGGCTGTGGTCATTAGAGTCGACCACGGTAACGCCACGCTCCGCCCGCGCAGCGCTACCAACACTGTCGGTATCAGGCTATAGCTGAAACCAAATCCGACTATAAACATGACAACATCCCAATTCATCACTTTCTCCCTTCGTTGATGTTTGCCATAAATGCAGCAAAGTCTGCCTGCATGGCCTCAATCTTCGCTTGATAGGTGGAGTCTGCCTTCTCGGCGATATCCCACAGGCCATAGACCATAGCGATCTTGGCCTCAATACAGGTCCTGTCCCAGAGACTGTTTGTCTGAGACATTACATCAAAACATTCCTCTTCAGTACCAACGAAGATCACTTCGTCGGTAATGTCGAGGATAACCCTCCAGCTGGTCTTCCCTGTCCAGCTGATGTACTTTGAACTGAACGTAGCTGGACCTGACCACTTTTCAACAGCCTCGATTACCTTTGGATCGAACATCGATCCATCACCTTCTCCGTCCATGGGGATAGGCGCGCTGATGTTTAATCCCTCTATGACAATTATCAGAGCAAGCATAATGACTGAAAAAGACATCTTCGCATAATACATGCAATCAAGCAGGTTGATCTTAAGACGTGACATAACTCCTCCTTGTTTGAGTTAAAATGTACTGAGAACAGTGATGTGCGTTACAGTCGCACCCCCGTCCACAGGTTTCCTGCTCGTCACAAGACCCCCGTGGGCTCGAATCTTTTCATCTCTTTTTAGATGAATAAGATACCTAGTCATATAAACTTTTCCATTTCCCTTATATAAGTTTTTC
>CAYVGZ010000001.1:14325-84237 GCA_964450845.1 uncultured Candidatus Bathyarchaeia archaeon
ATGAATAAGATACCTAGTCATATAAACTTTTCCATTTCCCTTATATAAGTTTTTCAAATTTCCCTTAGATAAGTTTTCCCATTCCCTTATATAAGTTTTTCAAATTTCCCATAAAGGGGTACCCCCCCTTAAATCTAAAATCACGATTTTAAAATTTTATTATTCAAAATCCCTCACGTATTGCGTTGTACTATTCTAGTTAGAAGGATGCTAGCATGAACATACGAGATAGACGTAGGGGAGCCTATATGCTTGATGCCAGCCTTAAGGCGCCAGCTATAACTAAGGCTAAAGCAGAGAGGGATCTTGACTTAGTTGGAGTTGTAACGCTAAAGTCTGATCTTAAGCACAGGGGCCCGACAAAGGAAGAGTAGGCTAAGATCAGGTGAATGTACTAGCTATGATGAGAATATAATTTATATACTATTCGCTAGGAGCACAAGCTCTACCATTTCTGACGCCTTATAATATAGATAGCCCATTATAACTGGGCAGTAGGAGGCTACTATGAACTGGTTAATTAAGATGGCTAAGCCATTGATTAAGAAGATATTAATTAAAGAGTTAGAGAAGGAAGCAACTAGAAGTCTAGTTATAGACTTGGTTAATACAAAGGTTGATCTGCCTAAGTTGAGTGAGCATGAAGAAGAAGAGTTATTTAATAAGATATATGACGCAGTTCAGGATAGCTTGAATAAGATAGTAGAGAGACTATAAGATATATACGTATGAGAAATTCTGTATACCATCAGATGATCCAGATCCACCAGTACCACTAGCGATAGTTAAGAAATAGGCAGTTAAAGATGAAAAGCTTAAAGCATATCCAAGAATATGAAGAGTATTTTAGAGATCAGAATTATACACCTAAATTAGAGTTAAATGTTAAGAGAATGGTAGATAACATAAGAAAGAAATAAATAAGTACTGCTTGACTTTGCCAATAAAATTGATTATATTATAAGGCACATTTATAGTGCCTTTCTTATTTAGCTCGAGGGAGGAGCATTACCATGTCAAATACAGATCAAGCCATATCCAAGAAGATATTAAATGAGGTCGTAGATGATGTCGTAGACCCTGAGGTCGTAGACCCAGCAGTATCTAGAAAGATACTGTCTGATGTCGTAGACCCAGCAGTATCTAGAAAGATACTGTCTGATATAGTTGTATATAGTAAGTATGCCAGATATATTCCTGACCAGAAGCGTAGAGAATCATGGGAAGAGATTGTATGGCGCAATGCCAACATGCATATAAATAAGTTCCCTTCATTTCAAGAAGAAATATTACAAGCATACCAATATGTGTTAGATAGGCAAGTATTGCCTAGTATGAGAGCATTAGAAGATTCTACCCCAATTAGAACGGGTGATGGGTGGAAGACTGCAGGCACTATTGTTAAAGGAGATCTCTTATTTGATTCCTCTGGTCATTTAACTGAAGTTAAAGAAGTTATAAAATTTATAGATAAAGATCTTTATACCCTCAAATTTAGTGATAAAAGCGAGTTAACTGCATGTGATGAACATTTATGGATTGTATCTACAGAAGATGATAGACATTTTGGAAAGACTAGGGTAGTTGATACTAAATTTATAAGAGAGCATCTTAAACAAGGAGAGAAAAATAATATATCAATTGCTAATCCAAGTCCTGTAGAATTTACAATACAAGATGTACTGGAGTTAGATCCTTATATTTTGGGACATTGGTTAGGAGACGGATACTCTTCTGGCTATCAGTATTCGTGTTCAGTAGAAGATAGTGAATTTATAGCAAAACAATATGCTAAGTATTCTCCGAAGCAATCAACATCATCTAATATTTGGACCTGGAATGTTCATGGGTTATCAAAAGATTTAAGAAAATACGATCTGATTAATAATAAACATATCCCATGGGAATATTTAGATTCTTCAATTGAATCTAGGTTATCTCTGTTACAAGGATTAATGGATTCTAATGGATATATTACCAAAGAAGGAATATGTTTATTTTCAAATACAAATATTACTTTAATTGATAATGTTAAAGAACTATTATCAAGTCTTGGAATTACGCATACAACAACTATATCTAAACCGAAAGAATATACAAATCATTTGCCTATTTATACAATTAAATTTACTACAACATTAAAAGTAGCAAGACTTCCAAGAAAAGTAGAAAGATTAAGAACAGATAAATTAAAGCAAACAGAACATAGAAAAGTTATTGAGGTAGTATACAAAGGAAAAGGGAATGCAACTTGTTTTCATGTAGATTCTCCAGACCATAGTTTCCTCGCTGGAAAAGAAATGATCGTAACTCATAATAGCCTGCAGTTTGGTGGGAAGCCTATTGAGATATCACCTAACAGACTATTTAACTGCTTTAGTAGGGAAACTGAATTTATTACAGACAAGGGAACTAAGTCTTTTAATGATTTTAATGATGGAGATACAGTTACTGTTCCTACTCATGAAAATACGTTTAGATTGGCTACAGTTCATAATTATGGTAAGCAACGTCTTAATAAAATAGTATTCCGTAGAGGAAAATCTAGTAAAACAGTATATGCTACTCCTGAGCATAGATGGATAAAGTTTGATGGATATGATACAACTGACTTAAGAGTTGGAGATATTATTTATCCTTCACAGATGTATGATCAGCAGTTTGATTATGATAGTGCTGGACCAATGGCAAAATTATATTGGTGTTATGGTTTTGTTTATGGAGATGGCACTATTGTTAAATCAGGAGATACTAAGTATTCTATGGTTAGACTATGTGGGAATGATGTTAAGTATTTACCAAGATTTTTAGAAATGGGATTTAGTTCATCAGAACCAAATAGTTGTAATGGTGATATGTTTGTCTATACTGGAAAATACCAAAAAACAGCTCCCGACTTTTCTAAAGAAAGTCTTGATATGATTAGAGCATTTATGGATGGATATCTAAGTGCTGCTGCTCATAAGAATCCTGATTGGTATGAAAATCAATATTTGTCAAAATATATTTCGATTCAAGCGTCTGATGAAGATCATATTAATTTTCTTAAAAAAGGATTAGAACTTTGTGGTTATTTTATTACAAATGTACAGGATCTTACAGGACAGGAAACCAATTTTGGTATACTACCAGAAACATATAAGTTTTCTATTACTACAAGAATTGGTTCCAGAGAAAATACAGCTTGGGTTGTTCATTCTATAGAAGAAACAGATAGATTCGAAGATGTATGGTGTTTAAGTGTACAAGATCATCATAGTTTTATTCTTTCTGGAGGGATTGTTACTGGAAATTGCGCCTATATGCCAGTAGATAATCATGCTGCTTTTAGTGAGACTATGTTTCTATTATTAGGTGGTACTGGTGTAGGATACAGTGTTCAAAAGCATCATGTAGAGAAGCTACCAGAGATACTGGGACCTAAGAAGAGGAATAGACGTTATCTAATTGGCGATTCAATAGAGGGTTGGTCAGATGCTGTTAAAGTATTAGTTGAAGCATATTACTTCAATAAGGCCGATCCTATATATGACTTTAGAGATATTCGCCCCAAAGGGGCATTATTAGTAACTTCTGGTGGGAAGGCCCCAGGCCCACAGCCATTGAAGGACTGTCTGCATAACATCAGAAAGGTCTTTGATAGAGCGCTAGAACGTGGAACTGGAACACAGTTAACTACACTGGAAGTACATGACATCATTTGCTACATAGCTGATACTGTCCTTGCAGGAGGTATACGACGTGCTGCTCTTATCTCACTCTTCAGTTTTGATGACGAAGACATGCTCACGTGTAAGTTCGGTAACTGGTGGGAGCTTAATCCGCAGCGAGCAAGGGCCAATAACTCTGCAGTCGCTTTGCGCCACAGAATCAAGAAGAAGGACTTCTTCGAGTTCTGGGAGAAGGTTAAAGCCAGTGGTTGCGGCGAGCCAGGCATCTATTTTACGAATGATAAAGAGTGGGGCTGTAACCCTTGCGTAACAGGTGACACTTGGATACAAACATCAGATGGAGCAAGCCAAGTTAAAGACTTAATTGCCAAACCATTTAATGCTGTTGTTAATGGTGTCATATATCAAAGTAATGGATTTTGGTCCACAGGGGTCAAGCAGGTATATGAGTTGAGGACTAAAAGAGGTTATAAGATTAAACTGACCGATAACCATAAGTTACTAAGATATAATCATCAAGAAGAAGCAGATAATTGGACAGAACTAAAAAATCTTAAAGTTGGGGAAGACATATGCTTGTCGAGCCACGAGCTTAGACGTGATTATCCATATCACTATGATATAAATCAAGTTGAACTTGGTTGGCTCTTAGGTTATCTAGTCGGTAATGGCACCTTTGGTCATGATTCTGCTTGTCTCGATTATTGGGGGGAGAGTGCTCCGTATCTATCTAATTATTCATTAGATATTATTAAAAACCAATTAAAGCATCGAAGCGACCTAGGAATTGCCGCTTGTGTTCAGGAAGGCAAACTAAGGATAAGCAGTACAGGATTAAGAGACCTAGCGTCACGTTATGGCATTATTCAGGGCAATAAAACTATTACTGATCAGATTGAAAAAGCACCAAAATGGTTTAAACTAGGGTTTTTAAGAGGTTTATTTGATGCAGATGGAGGTGTCCAGGGAACGCAATCAAAGGGAGTATCTGTAAGGCTTAATCAAAGTGATCTTAAATTACTTGAAAGGGCACAACGTATGCTTTCCTCAATTGGTATTATTTCAACCATATATCCGAGGCAAGAAGCTGGCTTTAAACTTCTACCCGACGGAAATGGAGGAATGAAATATTATCCTACAAAAGACAATTATGAACTAGTTATTTCTGGACAAGCACTATGTGTTTATGACTACTGGATTGGTTTTGAGGACCCATTTAAAAAACTGAAATTATCAGGACTATTAGCTCAATACCAAAGAACTCTTAACCAACAGACATTCTTTGATAAAATTGAATCCATAACCTATTTAGGTGAAGAAGAAGTTTATGATTGTACAGTTGAGGGAGCTCATGAATTTTGTGCTAATGGTATAAGAGCGCATAACTGTGTGGAGATTGGTTTAAGACCTAATCAGTTCTGTAATCTTACTACAGTTAACGTAAGCGATGTTGAATCTCAAGAAGACCTAAACAATAGAGTCCGAGCTGCTGCTCGTATTGCTACACTACAGGCAACGTATACCGAATTTCATTATTTAAGAGATATATGGCAGAAGACTACCGAGAAGGAAGCCTTAATAGGTGTATCCATGACTGGTATTGCTTCTGGTGCCGTATTAAAACTTAACCTCGAAGAGGCTGCTAATGTCGTTAAAGAAGAAAATCAAAGGGTGGCTAAGATACTTGGAATTAATCCTGCTGCTAGAACAACCTGCATTAAGCCCGAAGGAACTGCTAGTTTGGTTGTGGGCAGTAGTTCTGGTATCCATGCTTGGCATAGCCCTTATTATATTCGTCGTATGAGAATAGGAAAGAATGAAGCTATTTACAAATATCTTAAGAAGACTATTCCTGACTTGCTTGAGGACGAAATGCTTAAGCCTGATCTTGAGGCGGTATTATCTATTCCAATTAAGGCGCCAGAAGGATCCATATTTAGAACTGAGACAGCTATAGACCTATTAGAAAGAGGAAAACTGTTTTCTACTAAATGGATCACGCCAGGACACATATCAGGTTCAAATCAGCATAATGTATCTATTACTGTAAGTGTTAAAGATAATGAATGGGATGAGGTTGGAGCATGGATGTGGGAGAATAGAAAGCTATATAACGGTATAGCTGTACTTCCGTATGATGGCGGAAACTATGTGCAGAAGCCTTATGAAGACTGCACTAAAGAGCAATATGAAGAGCTACTTGCAAAATGTCGCTCTATTAATCTTATGGATGTAGTAGAGGATGACGACTATACTTCTCTTAAGGAAGAGGCGGCATGCGCTGGTGGAGCTTGTACTATTACTAAAGTATAAATAGGAAGCAAATATGCCTTTCGCATCTAAAGCACAAATGAGATGGATGTATGCAACCGACCCTAAGATGGCTAAGAGATGGACTAAAGAGCAGAAGAAGTCCAAGGGCAAGAAGTCATTTAAGAAACTACCTGAGAAGGTTAAACGTACTAGGGATGACTTCTGTTTATTTTTTCCAATGTTAATAGATGGAGACTGCAATGAATAAGAAGCGTAAATTGGAAAGTGTAGATGATATACCAGTAGTTGTGCCAACTATTAAACCTACTAAAGGCACATCTAAATCTGTACCAGGTCCTAAGAGATTAACCAATATTCCCAAACGAGGAAGATAACATCGCTAATATTTGTGAACATTATCCATGTCACTCTGGATTATTTTCAGGCTTCAGTTGTGAGTTCTGTTACTGCCCAGAGTATGAGTTAGCTAAGTGTTCTGGTAATCCTAAATGGATTAAGGTAGAGAGAAGTGAGATAAAGGATTGTTCGGATTGTTTAGTTCCGCACCATTCCGAGTATGTAACAAAGTATTATAAGGAGAAGAGAGATGAGTGAAGTAAAACTAATTGTAGAAAAGATTGATAAGAATGCTCCTCTTCCAGTAAGGAAGCACCCTGGAGATAGTGGATTAGATGTAACATTCAATAGTTTAATTAAAGTCTTTAAGCATGCAGGTGGTAATGGAGAAACTGAAGTATCAGATGATAAACAGCTTAAGAAACTAATAGATGATAAGACTTTAGAGCTCCAGTACTTGGAACGGGCATTAATTGGTACTGGGATTAAAGCTACTGTCGGACCAGGCTATGAGATTCAAGTAAGACCTAGAAGTGGACTAGCTCTTAAGCAAGGCCTTAGTGTATGTAATACTCCAGGAACTATTGATGCTGGCTATAGAGACGAAATTTGTGTAATTATAGTTAACCTATCACGCAAGGCTCAAAGAATTACTATTGGTGATAGAATTGCACAACTAGTTGTATCTCCTGTTATTCTATGTGATGTCGTTGAAGGAAAACTAGATGATGTCGATAGAGGCGGTGGATTTGGAAGTACGGGGAAATAAGTATGAAAAAGATAAAATTTAACTATCCAAAACTAAGAGTAGGAGATATGGTTCTTTGTGGTTCATATTCTCCTTTAGCTGCAACGATTAGGGCTGTTTCTGCTGGAGTCTCTAATATATTTGATCTTACTATACCTAATCATGTAGGGATAATAGTAGAGGTAGAGGGTCAAAAGTTAATAGCAGAGATGCTTGGCAAAGGCCTTTGTATAAATAGTTTAGAAGATTATAACAAAGGTGGCATACGACCATTTATAGTTGATATTAAAAGACATAACGCATATAAGCTTGCTGCAGCAAGGAAGCGCTTAAATGCTGCTATATTTAATGATTTCAGACATAGCTTAGACTATGACTTTAAGGGATTGTTAGAATTTGTATCTAAGAGAGTAAAAGATGCAAAGGGTCGATATTATTGTTCTGAATACTTTGTTCATCAAACTAAAATTGATGGAATAATTTATCCAGATAAATTTGATATTAAAGTTTCACCCTTTAATCTTTATAAGTGTGCCGATTGGACCAGCATAGAGTATAAAGCATAACCTATACTAACAAGGAGTGTTAAGTGAACTATTTTATGAGATCACTTGTAAGTACAGCATCTCATGCTGTCTTAAGTTTAGTCTTAAAAGAAATATTTAAAATAAGAATAAGAGGTAAATACAATGGCAGATATTCAAGTTCAAACAGATGGTACAATTACAGGCACAAAGCTTATAGTGGACGGAAATGAAGTTACTAAGAAAGAGAAAGTAATTTCTATTTCTATGTATGCGTCTGCTCCCTATAAAAGTAAGTATAGTGGCGAAGTTATTCAAGGGTACGCCTCATGTAGCTATGAAGTAGCTAATGATAACGGTACAATTGAGAGAAAATCTTATGGTACAACTGAAACAGCGTTTTCAGCAGGTATTGGCACCAAAGTCAGCTCAAACGACAGTATCGTCCGCTTCATTGGCCATAAAACTGATAAAGAGCTTACTGACCTCGTCGATAGGATCGTCAGTCATTGCGAAAAAGCCAGTGTTAAGTGTCCAGATAGGGAAGTCCTTCTTTCAAGATCTATTGAGTCTCTTAAAGATAAAGCAACAGACCTTGGTATCAGTCTGGAAGATAAAGCATCAGAAGTAATACTAGAACCTAAGGAAGAAGGGAAGAAATAACTATGGCTTGCGGTGGAAAAAAGAAAAAGAAAAAGGGAAAGTAATCAGCGGAAAGTAGGACGAACTATACTAAATACGGAGCCGAAAGGCTCCCTTCTGCACCTCCTTTCTCCTCCTGAGAAGTGCCGTCTAAATCTCACCTGGGCGGCACTTCGTTTTTACCTTTCCTTATGATCTATGTGATAGTCGTAACCTGAATAGTTATTTATATCAAAATTTAAAAATCCATTTTTAATTGCAGTTTTCTGTAGATGATTTTTTAAAGTGTTTAAATCACAACCAATTAACTTCATAGTAGCGGCACTTTTATTTTTTGTTTATTCCTAAGAATGTAGTTTTTCTATATACTTTTGATTTGTCTTTATGTTTATTTTTCCATTCTATATAGTAATTCTTATTTTCTTCTTTCCATTTTTTAACACGGTCTTTACAGTGGTAGTTTAATCTATCTTTATTCTTAGCATTCTTATAGAATTCCGATTCTTCTTTTTTATTATTACATTTACTACATACTTTCATAAATACTCCTTTCTCGTGGTATACTACAGTCTCACCTGGGTGGTGCCCGTTTTATTTATCCTGCCAAAATAACGACTATACTACAGCTATGGAGACTAAACGGTGTAAAATATGCTTAAGACTAGCTAAGTCTGGAGATCTTTGTGACTCTCATAAAAAAGTTTATATTTATGATAGCAAGTTAGATGGATATAGACTTAAGAAGAAAAAAAATGGGACTTCAACTAGATACATACCAAAGAAGTATCATAGTCACGAGATTAGTTTAACCAGATTGGTTGAGCATTTTTATGGCCCAAATGAAGTGATAACAGGATTTCATCCTCTTTGGGCTGTATCAAAAAAGGGAGCATTGCTAGAATTCGATATATGTATACCATCTAAAAAGGTGTTAATAGAATATAACGGTATACAACATTATGAGTTTACAGCATGTTTTCATAAGAATAAGACCAAGTTTTTAGAGCAACAGAGACGTGATAGGAAGAAACAGAAACTGGCCAAAAAGAATAATTATAAACTAATTATTTTTAAATATGATGAACCTCTTTTTGAAGATTATGTTATTAATAAGATACAAGGAGTAATAAATGGCAATAAGAACTAAGTAGTAGACAAGAATATATAAAATAAATAGGAGATACATATGTCAGCTAGTGGTGGATTTTCAATGGGATTCAGCGATTGATTTGACTTTTATAGCGGAGTCCTTCCCAGCAGCGGCGTATTAAGCCCTCCATTAATGAGTCAATACTGGCTCAATGAATTTAATAAACAGCAGGAGATAACTTATATATGGAACAGCTAATTATAACTGGGGCTACCGCTTCAGGTCTTATACAAGCTATTTCAGGATTAGGAACAGAGATTAGGTCAATCGAAATCGATGTTCCATTGAATGAAGTAGGAACTACTGATCCATCCGTAACGCTTAGTGGATCGCTAACTGGAGTATATACTTTCCATAGCGATACTACACTCAATCTGAGATATGGCACTGAAGATATTTATGTTACTACAACGGACTTTGGCGCAGAATACTCAGCAATTATACGCTATGTAAGATACGGAGATCAGACTTGTTTACTTAACACAAGAAACATGAGTGCAATTCCACTACCAAGTAGATTGACTCGAAGAACTCCAAGGTCATCATAAGGAGTAGTTATGGAATGGTTCATCGGTTTACCGCTTGCAGTACAGATCATCAGTGTGATTCTATTCCTATTACTCCTTTTTGGACTTGGCTATATAGGAAAAGTTAATTTAAAATTTGGAAAAAATATAATAAGCTTTGGGCGAACAAGTAAAAGATCTTGTGGCGATTGTATATTATTATTAATGTCTAAGAGAGAACGATTTGATTCTCAGAGAAGTTTTATAATTGGAAGAATTCTTAAAGAACAGATGAACTTTGCTGAACAGAAAATAGTTGAAGTTCAAAATACTCTTCTAACATCATATAGAGATATACTTAATAGGAAATCAAAAGGTGTTACTGGTCCTGAAGAAAATAAGCAGTACAGAATATACCAAGGAGTTCTTACTTCTGCATTCTTTTCTATTAAAGATGAGATTAGAAGATCTTTTAAAGAGAACGGCTTTGAGAATCTTAGCGGCGCCGAGTTTTCAACGTATGTTCGTTCTAAACTAGTATCATTGGTTGCTCTTGGAAAAAGTCATATTAATGATCTTTATCCTTATGAAGGAATGCTTGTAACAACAGAAGATAGAATGAAAAATCTAGATGCTATGTTAGGTAAGCTTGAAGATATATGTTTTGAGCTATATATTAAGGCTAAAGATATTAAACTAGACGCCAAGAAGAAAGTAGAACTTCTTGAAAAAGAGTTCGCTAAAGAGATGGACGAATTTCTACAGGTCAAACGATAATGGCTTCGAGAAATATAGAAGATTTAACAACTAAAATGCAGGAACTGTATAGACAATTCGCATTTAGAATGGGAATTGCAGGACTGGCATTTAAAATTACTTGTACTGCTAGAACATCAGCAGAACAAGCAGCTTTGTATGCACAAGGAAGAAGTCCACTTAAAATTGTTAACGATTTGAGAGAAATTGCTGGGTTATCACCTATTTCTCAGAAAGAAAACAAGAAAGTAACTTGGACTACAAAATCTAAGCATATAATTGATAGTAATAATCCAAAGGCTAGGGCATTTGACATAGTTCTGATAAATAATGGTAAAATTCACTGGGATATAAAGTCTGATGTGAACAAGAACCAAATACCAGACTATGAAGAGGCCGCTAGTATTGGAGAAGCTGTTGGACTCAAGGCAGGGGCAAGGTTTAAGATACCAGACTATCCTCATTTTGAAAGTCCAACTGAATAATTAAAAAATAAAGAAATAGGAGAACTATAATGGCAACTATTTATGTTAATATTAATGAAGGATTTACCCAAACTGGGACTGCAGATGGATCTAGTGGTGATCCTTATGATTGGTCATGGCTAATTAATACTGGTAGGCTAAGTTCAAATGATTATAAACTTAAAGGAAGCAGAACTGCAGGATCTTTACCTGGTGGTTTTCAAGGTGGCACTACATTTGACTGGTGGAGCGAAGGCGATAAGCCTTGGAGAATTCAAGCCATATGGGGAAGTAGTACTTATGGTAATGTCACACCATCTAATGGTATCATATATTCGTCTGGCCTAGTTTATATGCAAACTGTCTTTACTAATATGTTTGTTAATGCCGACGCGAGTATTAGACCGACATCAAACAAAACATCTATTAATTGTACTTTTATATATAATACTACATATAGTTCTTGGGGAGAAGGCAACCCTGCGGGGTTTAGCGGATGTATAATTGATGCTTTAGCATCAGGTGCTAACGGTGCGGCTGGAAACATAACCTTTACACGTATTGCTACTAATAAGGCTAGCTTAGCAGAAATTCTTTCATCTTCAGCAATAGATGGTGGAAGCAACGTCTATGACCAAACATTTGGTTCAGTTCCAGCGTTTGATGAGTCAGATCTATCTGCATTTAATTTGTTAGACAATTATGGCGTTGGTTTAACTTGGGCCGTGGCAGCTTCAACTCCTACCCAATGGGATACTAATCCAACAATTGCTGATAATACTACTGGAACAAGTGTAACTGCATCTGGTGTTATTAATCAAAGTGGTTATATTTATTCTGTCATTGTTCCTGCAGCAAGCGGTGCGCCTTCTGCAGAACAGATTGCAGCAGGGCAAGACTCAGCTAGCGGCGCACTAGGTGCGGGTTTTTATGACAGTGAAGAAGTGTCAGACAGTGGAGTGTATGCTAGCCTCTCTGGTTATGGCCTAACCTCTGAGACAGAATATACAATGTATCTAGTAGGTTCTGGATATGATGGCGGACTGATGAGCTCAGGATGGGCACTAGACTTTACAACACCAGACGTTACTGGACCAGCATGGGCAGCAGGCTATCCATTAATTACACCTAACTCAATAACTCAATCTTACGCAACATTAGATCTAAAGCTTAATGATGCTGGGAGCTGTTATTTTGTTGTAGTTCCATCTGGATCATCTGCCCCAAGTGCAGCTCAGATTAAAGCATTTACTGATGCTAACGATACTGCAATTGCTGCGGGTCTATATGGTTCTGGTGTATTAGTTGCAAATACTGAAAAAACTCTTAATGTTACTGCACTTAAATACTCTCAGTACTATACCATTTATGTGGTAGGAGAAGATGACGCAGGTAATGCTACAAGTCCAGCGGTTGTTTCAGCAAGCTTTAGGGCAGCAGTTCCTCGACCAGGGGCACCGTCTAACCTATTCATGAGAAATGTAGAACAGCGCAGGAAACTTGATAACGCATTAAGAAATATGTAAGGGAGAAAAGATGGTACCAAATCTGAGAGATAATTCTGCTCAGACCCATCTGGATATATTGAAGCAAGAAGACCCTGATATTCAGAGTCTTCTTGCTGTCTATCCAGAGGAGATGGCGGAAAAGATATTAGCTAATAAGAAAAAATTAGGGAAAGTTATAAAAGTATTCCAAAGTATGAAGAATTATACTGACACGAATACAATTATAATGACTTGTGATACAAATAAATGTCCTTATAAAGATGTATGTATTTTAAAAATAAATGATATGGCTCCAGATGGATATTCTTGTCCTGTGGAAAAGAAGCTAGTTATAGAACTTGAAACTGATATTGTACAGTCTCTTGGTATAGATAGAAATGATCCTATAGAAATGGAATTGCTATGGGATTTAATAGATACTAAGTTACTGGATATGAGAACCTCTGGCTTCTTAAAGAATGGAGCCGTCACCCAACTAGCAACACAACAAGTTGCTAAGGTTGTTCAAACCAAAGAAGAGTTGTCGCCGACCTTGATGGTAAAACTTGATATTAAACGCCTAAAGCATAGCATTATAGATGCCTTTGTAGCTACACGTAGAGCTAAGAAAAAATATGGCATGCAGAATGATGTAGGTACAATTGAAACGCTTATTCTTGCAGCAGCGAGAAAGAATCAAATTGAGGAGAAGAGCGAATAATGGCATCAGTACCGCTTATGATAACTCGAGATATGAAACAACAACTTTTAGATCTAGGTTGGACTAAAGCTGAAATTGTTCTCATGACTCCTGAAGAAGCTCACGCCAGACTTAAACTGGGTGTTAGTAAAGCGGGTATTGAAGCAAATGTTCGCATGGCTAAGGAAGGTATAATCGATCCAGGTGGCATAGAAGTTAGTAGGATTAATCCTGAAACTGGCTTGAGAGAAGAATTTGTTACATCGCGCATTACCGCAACACCTAAAGCAGTTAACCCAGATAAAGTACAAGTGCAACTAGAGGAGCCTCATCTTGAAGATACTAAGGTTAGACATAAGGTTGAAACTCTTAAACAACAAGACGTTAAACAACAGCCTGCTCAACGAATGGATCAAAGAACTAGGCGAAAAGCTGCAGCTAGAAAAGCTAGGGCTGTTAAGGATACTAATCTAGATGCAATTCAGCTTAAGACTAATACTGCTCAAGATAGAAAAGAAAATGCTAGGCATTCTGAGACTCTTTCTAAGCAAGATAAAGTAGTACAAGAAGCTAAAGCAAATGCCGATGTTCAATCTGAACCAATTAGTGCTACTGAAAAAGCATATAAAGAACAAGCAGAAAAGATAAAAGATAAACCTAAAGGTAGAGTTGGAATAAAGAATAGTCGAGCTCGTCGAAGAATTAGAGCGCGACAACTAGGACCGTTCAAAGGCGGGGGATGGAAACTTTTCGAAAAAGATGTGGCTGGCATGTATAAGCGTTCTAGCAGGTTTATGAACAGGCTTGCTAAAGAAAGCAAAGTTGGAGAAATTGCAGCAAAGATTTTTAAGCAAGGTTGGGCTAGAAAAACTATAGCTGGGTTAGGAATTACATTAGCAGTTAATCTTGGATTAGGTGCAGTTAAAAGAGCATTTCCACAACCAAGAGTCATTCCAGAAGACTATGAAAGAGGATATGATGTTATGTCAGAATATTTAACTGACTTTGGATCTCCTCTTAATCTAGCAAAGGCCGCGCATAAAGTGCTAAGACCTTATTACTCGTCTGTTAGGTCTTCATTAAGAACCAATGTTAATACAATTATTAACAACAATGTCGCTCTTAAAGCACATAAATATGCAATTGGACATACGAGGTACTAATGAATCTATTTAAAGCATTTACTAAGGGAGCAGCAGGCCAATTTTTTAATAGGGCTAGCGCCAAAGCAGCAAGGATGCCGAAAACAATGGCTGGACTTAAGCCTGCTTCTATTTTTAAAAAGGCTACTACTGCCGCCAGATATACGTTTACTGCCTCTAACCTAAAACAAGACTACGGATATCGTGCCGTTCGGGCTATTGCTAAGTCTAAGGCAGGGAAAGCGCTAGGGGCTATTGGTAAGTTTGCAGCCTATACCGCGCCTAAAGCAGCTGCTAGAACAATTGTTGGAGCAGGAAGAGCAATCGGTCCAGTTGGATTACTCTCAGTTGGAGCGGTAGCTATGATTGGCGTAGGTATTATGCGCGGCATGAATAATGCAGCCAAGGATTATGTGCTTGAGAGATATATGGCAGACCAGAGGTTTGCGAGAGATATATTACTTCAAAGTCGTGTAGGCGTATCTATGGGAACAAATAAAATGAATAGAATGGGCAGCACGATGGGTTTAAGTAATGCACTATCAAGAACTAGACACGGAGCAAGCTACTAATGGCATACGATGCATACGGCGGACAACAAGAAGAATTTAATGTAAAAAGCACACTTGCTGATTATATAACTCCTGCTTCCTTAATAAAATATAAGTATCTTTACGATCCTTCTACTTATAGTGCAACTAAAGGATTATGGACTCCTGTTGGCGGTATTGCTGATTTTAAAAAGGGATTTACTGCTACTCGTTCAGCCTTTAAAAAAGGTTTCTGGCCTGGAATAAAGACCGCTGGTAAAGAAATGTGGTACTTTGGTCCTTTAGGTAAAGACCATAGGGCAGCTTGGTCTGATCCTAGAAATCTACAAAAAGCAGAACAAGCTCTTAGAAAGACCAAATCTGATATCTCAACTTCTAAAAGAAGAATTTCAGAAATTAATGAAACCCTAGCTAAGAAAGCTAGGGCTGTACCGAAGGATACAGTTTTAAGAGGTAGGGCATTTGAACATCAAATTAGAGATTATAAGATGTATTCAGGCAAATCCTCAAAACTTATAGCTAAACATACCCAGAAAATAACAGCACTAGAATCTAAACTTGGGTCATTAAATTTAAAAGTGTTTGGCGGTAAGATGTCTGAGTTTGGATTAAAAGTAGGTAGAGGTGTTACATACGGAATGTGGGCAATGACTCTTTGGGAAATGGGTAAAATGATAGGTGAACCAATCGGAAGATATATTGTCGATAATATTAATAGGGTGTCAGAAGAGCATTCAAATAGATTTTCTCCTGAGATGGGAGGAAAAATTGCATTGGGCTATCTTAGCACTGGCGCGGCTACTGAGAGACAGCGCGCTGTTGAAGCTATTTCTAGATCTTATATTAATGGTAGGTCAGCTCTTGGTCAAGAAGCAATGTTTTTACACGGGTAGGAGAAGGAATGAGTGTATTGAAAAATATAGCGTCGAAAGACGTACTTGATCTTTTTACAGACCCAGTAAAATGGTGCGAAGCATTTTTAAGAAATCCAAATGACAAAGATAAATCATTTGAGCTTAGGTCATATCAACGCGAGATATTAACAGAAACAAGAACCAGTAGGCGTATTATTTTAAGATATGGTCGCCGCATGGGTAAATCTATTACAATGTGCGCAGACACATTATGGTGGTGTTCGGCGTATCCAATTGTTAGGATGATCGAAGAGGGCAGACAAAGACAGTTACCATATACAATTATAATAGCTACTCCGTATGAAACTCAAATTAAAGAATTATGGTCTGTATATACGGCATTGATTGCTGATTCACCCTTATTACGAGAACAAATAATTAAAATCAGGACATCAGACATTCATACAATTGAGTTTGATAGTGGTTCTATAATTAAAGGATATACAATCGGTATATCTTCTTCTAATAGAGGCACATCTTTACGTTCTCTTTCTGCTGATATGGTGTTCTTGGATGAGATGGATTTTATTCCAAGAGAAATCATAGAACAGGTCATAATGCCTATTTGGACTACTCACCCAGATACTAGGTTGAGAGTATGTTCTACACCAAGCGGACAAAGATCCTTGTTCTATGAATGGTGTACTAAAGCAGATGAACTTGGTTGGCTACATAGACACTATCCTTCTTGGCATCCTGATAATACTAACTGGCTATCTATTGAACAGGCAAAGGCTAAAGGAATGCCAGTCACAGAAAGCACAGAGTATCAGGTCAAAGCTATAACCTCTGCAGCGAACTACGAACGAGAATATGGTGCTGAATTTGGTGAAGAATTCGGCGGAGTTTATAAGAGCCATATGATTGCTAAGTGTCTTAAAAAGTATGCTAGGAACATTGATATCACAAATCCAGAAATATTTGATCCAGGGTTTGAGCAGAATCCAAATAATTTATATATAATTGGAGTAGACTGGAATAGTTATATTAACGGAGGCCAAGTTGTTTTAGTAGAATATTGTAGAGAACGAACAATATCTCAATTCTATGACGATGATTCTGGAACAGAAGTTACAGTTGATTTTACTGGAAAGTATCGTCTGTTTTATAGACGAGGAATAACTTCCAGGGATGCTACTCAAAGAAAAACAAGAGAAGAAATTATTAGACTACTAAGAACTCGTAAGATAGATTTTATCTATGTAGACTATGGTGCAGGAGATACCAATATAGAGGAGCTTACTCTATATGGAAGAGATCATCCTGAGCTTCATTTAAATACTAAACTAAAGGTAATAGATTCTGGTGCTTCAGTTGAGCACTTTGATCCTGTTCTTGGAAAACTAGTTAAGAAACGTAATAAATCTTTAATGGTTAACTTTTCAGCTCTTAATTTGGAAGAAAACATGTATATCTTGCCCAAAGAAGAAGACGAGCCAAAAAGACTAGTTGGTCAGATGAGAGGGTACCAAGTTAAGAATGTTACTAATAGAGGAGACTATACTTATGAAGGTGAAGACCATATACTAGACGCATTTAACCTAGCTATATACGGGTTCCAAAAAGAATTTGGATCTATTCTTAATAATAAAATAACATATCGTATAGTCTTTATGAATGATCCTAGGTTTAGTGATTATCCTACTAGAAACCAAGAAGCTGTTAGCCCAGTTGGGTCAAAACAGACTTCAATGAGAGTATCTGATCCAGAAAAAATTATACAGAGAGCTAAAATGCCAGTTAGAATAAAGATGCCAACTGCCAGACAAAATATAAATTTTAGAACATCTAGAGGAACATTTTAATGAATCTTGAAAGTCTATTTGATATAGAAAATCTTGCTGGTCAAGAAATACCACCCGAAATTGCAGAACAGCTTAAGGTTCTTGGACGAGTTCACTTTCCATTAAAAGATACTACTGCGTCTGCTTTTTCTTCTAGTTCAGAACAGCCGTCAGCTGATGAAGTAGAAAACGAATCACGAATAAAGGATATATTGGACCATGTAAAAAATATGGAAGATCTAACTGAACAACTAGAAGATATGTTAGATCAGCTAACTAAAAACATGAATATTCCAGTTGATGCATCAAATACTGCTCTTGTAAATGCGATCAAGTCTCTTGGAGGAGATGGAAGTAATATAGATAAAGAGCTATTTGATAAAGCTCAGGCTATTATAGACCATGCCCCGATTATGATAGCAATGGGTCTTGATCCTATTGGTGTTATTCTAGGAAATGGAAAGCTGGATGGACCTTTCATGAATTGCGATGAAATTACCAGAGGCGTTGCCAAAGTATGGAACGAAGCAGATCCAGATAGTTTCACTCCAGACGCTCCTCTTAAAGACGCAGCCAGCGAAATAGCAAAGACCTTTGAAGAAAACAAAGCTAAGCAAGTACTTGAAATGCTTTTAATGCTGTGGTGGAATATGATGTGGCCTAAGTTTATAATAATGCTAACTATAGTAAATCCTATACGAACATTAATCGCTTATCCTTTAGATACTATTATTACCTTTTTTAAAAGTATGAAACCTCAATGTAATAAGCTAGCGTTTAAATTCAAACCTAAAGAATGTTTAAAAAACTACGGACCATTAAATAAGGCACTTAATAAGCTTGCGTGTTTTTTACTATGTAAAATACCGCCTAAGTTATATAAAAGATATAAGCCAATGATTGATCCTAGTGAATTTAAAATATTAAAAAATGGTAAACTAGTTCCATGCAATTGTGCTACGCTAGAAAAGTGCCCACCTTCTAAGACTAAAGACCCAGATAAATTTGACAAAGATAAGGGCATGACTGAAATGGGCAAGTTAATGGATAGTATTGATGATAACTGTGTTGAAGAAAGCGACTATTTGGATGGAGTAGATACTAAACAACCAGAAGGATTAGGGCTTAATCCTAACTGTTTAGATGCAGCTCGTCAAGTATTAGATGCGGTTTTATCTGATGCGTTGACTCCGAGAGACCCGTCTAAAGCTGGAATTTCTGGTTCACAATCAGTAAGTTCTATATTACAATATCAAAATAGTCAAATAGGAGTAAATTAATGCATATTACTAAAAACGGATATGTTGCGGGCGCAGTATTAATGATACCATTTGCTAAAAAGGTAAGAGACCATATTGAATACGAAAAATTTCTTTGTAGAATAATGATAGATAATGAAGTCACCCAAGAATTTAAAAAGAAAACATCAGAGTTAAAAGATCAACTATATTCTCTAAGATATAATGGTAAAGGCGCTATTAGACTAACTGCTGAATGGAGAAATAAAAATGACAATAAGAGCTAATCAAGCAAATTCAAATGAAGATGTGTCAAATTTCTCTCAAAATGCAGAAGCTGTAGTAGAGAGTTCGTTTGGTAGACTTGGCAAGCTTTCTGTAAAAGATGTTTTAGGTTTTTCTACTCTTGAAAGAAAACTTGGAAAAAACGTTGGAGAGGTAATACTTCTTGATGAGCTTATTAATAATCTAGACAGACCTATTTTGAAGGGTTTGTTAATGGATACTATTGGTGTAGTCTCTACTTGGTTTGAAGACCCAGAAATTCTGTGTTGTTTAATACAAGGAATTTGGGCTATGTATGCTGCAACCTATTCAAATACTGATCTAGCTAAGCTTTCAAGAGATGGAGCAGGTTTAGCAGATACAGACTTTGTTAAGTGGTTAGATGTGCTGATAGCATTTGTTGATCTTATTATTACTTTTATAAGTTCTGATATAAAAAAAATATCAACAATGATTCCAGACTTTATTAAAGAGATAGCCAATGGTGTTATAGGTGCAGTGCTGTTAGTCCTTCAAGAAGTTTTATTTGCTCTTAGAGACAGCGCTATTAATTATATCATTCAACAAATTAATAGAGCCCAACAAATACCCTTAGATATAGAAAATATTTGGGCTAAATGTATTCCATTTGCTCAACTTCTTGATATATTAAAGAAGTATGTTTCCGATCATGGATTATTTGCTGAACTGTTTATAAAGATTAAAGGATTCATAGCTGCTAAGGTTGGCGACTTTGGCTATATGAAAAAATTAGATTTTCCTAAAAGCGTAAATGATTTAGAGTTTCTATATTGGTTTAGAGATCTTCTGATTAAATTAAAGCAAGCAGCTATTAATTTTGATTTATGTGTTTTTTATGGATCAGCGGCGCCGACTGGTGCTGTTGCAAATGAAATTCCACCTAGTCCAGAAGATGAACAAAGAGTTGGACTTCCAAAAGAACAAACTAGACGCCCTAATCCTAATGAAGTTCAAGGAATTAAAGTAACCTCTGATGGAACTATACTAAGAGACGCTGATGGAGGACGCGATAGAATTCCTCTATTAGCAAATAGCTCTGTTAGAACTTTTCTTAATAAATATTATGGCTATCCCCTAGCGGTAGTTGACAACATTTTAGTTGGGTCATCGTCAGCAGATTCAATAGTTGGGTCAAATATAAATACAGCGGCTAATATATCTAGCTTAAATGCGGATTGCCCAGGGGCTCCAATGCCACAAGAAACAGTTAAATGGGCTCTTAAAATAAGAAATAGGAACTTGTAATGAATATAATAGAAAGAGGACGTAAAGCATTAAAGGCTTTCAATTCTAAAGAAGAAGAAGAAGAAATCCTAGCTAACGGTCAGCTGGCAGATAAAAAAGATGTAGATGATCCTACTGGAAAATTTTCTGGCATGAGACACGTTAGCACTTTCTATAAGACAGAGAGACTAAGACGTAACGTAGAGTTTTATAAACCAGAATACGATCTTCCTACCATAGCAAATGCTATCCAAATGGATGGTATACTTCAACGAGCCACCAATGTATTTGTGGAGCAGATCCTAAAGAATGGATATGAATTTACGTCTAAGAACGAAAAACTACAGAAGCATGTAGTTAAAAGGCTTAAAGAAATTCAGAATCTTACTGGGGTCTCATTCTATGAAACAATGAATTATGTTGCCAAACAGCTAGTTACGTACGGAAACTGTTATATTATTAAAGTTCGTTCTGCATCTAAGTGTGAGACTGGTAGACCTTTTAGATTATATGGGAAGAATCTTGATCCTGTAGTAGGCTTATTCGTAGCTGACGCGACTACTATTGAAATTGGTGTTAATAAAGATGGGCAAGTTGTTAATTATAAACAAATTATACGAGGAGAAGAAACGTTCTGGGATGAAAGAGATGTAATACATCTTACTTACAATAAAATTCCAGGAACTCTTACTGGAATGTCTAGTATAATTCCAATCCTAGATGACGTAAGAGCCCTTAGAAAACTCGAAGAAGAAATAGAAATCTTAGGATTTCAATATTCTATTCCTCTCTATCTTTATAAAGTTGGAACCAAAGACCAACCGCCAGCCCCAAATGAAATTGAACAAGTAACTTCAACAGTTAATAATATGCCAGCCTATGGCATGTTAGTTGTTCCTGGCCACCACACAATTGAAGTCCCAACTAATAACAACACACCAGTAGACTTAATTAGTTTTATAAATCACTTTAAGAGACGAATCTACTCTGGTCTAGGTATCTCTCCTATTGCTATGGGTGAAGTCGAGACTTCTAATAGAAATACCGCTGAAATTCTAGACCTATCTATGCAGACTATTACTAAGAGATATCAACAGATTATTAAGCACGGATTTGAGATGGAGCTTATTCGCGAATTCATGCTAGATGGTGGTTTTGATACTATTAGAGACCAAGTTGAATTTAGCTTCCCAGAAATAGACCTTGAAAATCAGATTAAGAAAGAAAATAATATTATTCAGAAATGGCAGAACAACCTTATTTCTAGATCTGAAGCAAGACTTGAACTTGACTACGAAAAGAGTATTGATGAAGCAGATACCATCCTACAAGATGTTACTATTCCTGAAATTAATGCTAAGACTGGTATCGCAATTGGGGTAGCAAAGATTGGGGCTAAAGCTAGAGGCGCAGCTATTGATAAGTCTGGCAGTTCGTCTACAGCAGCTAAGAAGTCTACTGCTAATGCTACTAGACCAACTAACCAACATGGAACATCCAGTGGAAGACCTAAAATTACAAGAGATTTTATATCAGACTTAGATTACACTATTTCGGGTAAAATAAGTAACATGCTTCTTGATAATGGCTATACGAGCAATCTTAATGTAACAACGCTGGCAGATAAGATTTCTCTAGATGTCAAGTCTAAACTTAAAGAGCAGATTGACTATAACTTGAAGCAGATTAGCGATTTTCATCATGTAGATATTTCAACTATTGATATGACTGCAGTCGACCTATATCTTTCTGATGTAGAACATCTTTTAAAGGATAAAATAACAAGAGTAGGTAGACGCGCAACAGACGAGATTAAAGTTAGCGTTATAACAGATGATATCAAAAAGTTTTTAGATATGCAGAAAACTAAGGCGCTTAATCTATCAAAAATGTTAATTTATAAATCGTTAGGCTTTAAGACTATACTAGTAGAGTCAAAGGAATGTTTGAACCATGTTCCTACAAATATAAGTTCAAACGACTTATTCTATGCACATATACCTCCTTTCAGGTATAATTGCAAATGCAGCGTTGATGAAGAGAGTTTGTATGAATTTCAGGAATAATAAATACTTGCCTGACAGTATACAGATTAAACTTAAGGCTACTCACTTTAACTATATTAATAAGAATGCTGTGAGGTATACTGACAATGCAGTTAAAGCTGGAGCCGATACTTGGGTAAAACCTTATCAGAAACCACAGCTAGTAGGCCACGATAAGCAAACCGACCCCATAGGTAGAATAACTAGCTATCAGGTTCTTCACACCGATTCTTTGTCAGAACCACCAGATTATATTGAGCTTACAGCTAAAATAACAGATGCCGCAGCCATTGAAAAAATAATGGATGGGCGCTATAATACTGTATCAGTTGGTTCAAAAAGTAGCAAAGTTATCTGCAGTGAATGTAGTCAGAACATAATTGAGGATGGTCTTTGCGCACATAAAAAGGGCGCATTGAATTCTAAAGGAAAACGTGTACATTGGATTATTGATCAACTTGACTACGTCGAGTGCTCTTTCGTTAATGAACCAGCAGACGAATATGCCTGTATTGATCAAATAAATATAGGGAATGGTTTTATTCCTTATAAAGATTTCTTGGATAACCGAGAAACTTTACTTTCTGAACTCTTAATGGAGGACGAGCTAATGGCTAGTAATACAGATGCAAAGCTTTCCTACGCTTCGAGACAGAATCTTCCAGATAGTGCTTTCTGTTATGTAACTGGTTCAGGTGAGCAGAAGGTCCGTAAGTTTCCTGCACATGATGCAGCTCACGTAAGAAACGGACTTGCTAGATTAACCCAAGCTAAGCTACCAGATAGTGCTAAATCAAAAATTCTTGCTTGCTTAAAGAGACGAGCAAAGCGTTTTGGAATCAAAGTTGGTACAGACTTTCTTTCTGAAGATGCTTTGAACTATATTAATAGCATTGACTCTACTCTTGGTCTTAATGACGGTTGGACTGAAGAAGAGATCAAGGCTGTTGAAGAACTCTTTGCGGCAGATCCAGACTTCGATACTATTCCAGAGGAAAAAGATTCAGCAACTCCTCAGGCAACTGAAGAAGTACAGGATGCAGACAAGATGAAAAAGGATGAGCTAATTGAGGCTTTTAAGAAGCTTCAGGAAGATTCAAAGAACGCGTTAGCTGAAAGAGATAATAAAATTAAGCAGTTGGAAGACAAAGTTAGCGAGATTCAAACTATACTACTTGAAAGAGAAGATGAAGTGAATCGCTACCTTGATCAGACTGCTGATCTAGAGCGTAGGCTTAGAGATTCAATTGTTGAAAACATAATTGATCTGAAAAAGCCAGATAATAAAGAAGAGCGCGAGAGTATCAAAGCCAAACTAACAGGTAGAACACTTGAAAGTTTAGCAGACAGTCTCTCAGACTTGAGAAACATTGAAACTAAATCTGAAGATTCACCAGAATCTAAGGATAGAGTAAATGATCCTACGACACAGAAACAAGAACAAGCATATTCTGTGAAAGAGGATGAAAAGACGAAAGACCCTTGGGCTGTCTTTTCAAAAGATAATAGAACCGTGGAGGTTGAATAATGGCTATTGGAAATCTAGGATTGCCATTTAATCAACACAGGACTCAGAAGTACGACTTAAGAGCAAGGCCTTCTAAGTATGCTATGTCGGATATCAGAAGCTGGAGATTTGAACAGTCTGAAGGTATTCGCCCAGCAGAATATTATGCCCCTTATAAGTATCTTCCTGTGCAGCTACAAGACGTAAACACCGATGACTGGGTAGTAATACCTAAGGGTCGCGTCGTGGCCGCGCTTTCTCAGAACGATTCAACACCTCTATCAGGTATTGTAACTCCTTCTGCTACTGGATATATAAACGTTGGTTTTGAAGCTCCAGAGCTTGGAAGTAGTCTGATTACAGCGCAGATCGATGAGGCCTATTTTGGATATGATATTCATATCGCAGGACTATTAGTACCATGTAATGGTGGTGCTACAATGAGTGGATTTTATAGTTCAGATGACGTTACAGCTGAAACTATAACTGCGGCAGGCACCGTAGCTACTGCAAGCGGAGCATTCACTCTACCTGCTAATGCACCTATCGGAGTTGTATTCCATGACTGGTATCAAGATATCCGTGGAAAATGGCTTAACTATAGAATGCATTCAGATGGTGGACACGTTTTAACTGACTGGTATGTCGAAGTTCCATTCGTACAAGTTTACGATGCTGGATCATATTCTGGAGTAAATCCTCAGGCTGTGACAAACGACTATGCCCATATGGTTAAATGGAGAGAAATTAATAAGCAGTATACTTATCTAACAGTAAATCTTAACGACGCTGAAGTTTTCAGAAATGGTCTGTACGTAAAATCAGACTTGATTGGAAACTATAAACTGCAGCTAGAAACAACAAATGCTTCAGGCTTTGCACTTTATACAGATCCTTTCAATATGGTTAAAACTAACCAGACAGTTGGTAAGATATTAGCAATTGACAGCAGATTCCCTAAGGACATGCTAGAAGATGTGCAGACATATCCAAGATCAGGAATGCCAGGTACCCAGACAGCTGGAATGCCTAAGTTCTTGTTCGACTTCGTATATGACTGTATTCGCATCGGTACTGGCACTGCTCCTACGGTTGAAGGCGTCTATAATGCTATCCGAAGCGGTATGTTCGGATTAGTACGAATCCAGCTACTTGTTTCGTAAGGAGGAAACCTAATGGCTAATTTTATGACAATAAGAGATCAGGTTGCTTACGAGCTTTATGGCCAGGATGCTGATAATCGAAACAAGTTCTACAACGTTTACGACGCTTTCCAGAATCGTGGAAGAATCCTGGACAAGGATGGCAACTACAACAAGTTCGAACTAAAGGACTTGGTAACAAGAGAAGACCTAATGCGCTTTATTCCTCAAACAGTTGAAACTGTTGTGAGAGAAGCGATTGAACCTAACCTCTTTATCGTTGATCGTCTGTTCCAGAGAATCACGATTGAGAGAGGATCACGTATACAGATCGGTGCTCTTGGAGCACTTGAGGCTGCACGCGTAGGTCAGGCAGGCGAATATCAGGAGAAAACTCTTGATCTAGATGGTGGAGATATGATTGCGCTTACGACAGATAAGCACGGTCTAAAGATCTCCCTAACAGAGGAAGTCCTTCGTGACAACCTTTGGGACGTTGTGAACGTGTGGCTTAGAGCCGCTGGCCGCGCTCTGGCAAGACACAAAGAACGTCAAGCTGCAAAGATTATTAGTGAAATGGGTTACGATGTGTTTGATAACATCAATCCAACTAATAGTTATGCAGGTGTAACTACAGGTCGTGATATTACTGGAACTGCAAATGGTTCAATGACAGCTAACGATATTTTTGAGATGTATGCTTATCTCCTAAACCGTGGCTTCACACCAGACGTAGTAATGATGCATCCACTAGCGTGGAAGACATTCATGTGCGACACTGAGATGAGAGAAGTTGTTCTCGCTGGTAACACAGTGGTAAGTCGTAGAGCGCCTAACGGCGAAGCTCCTATGGCTTGGGGAACATCCCACAACGGCTTCGGCTTCAGAACATCGCAGACTGGTAATATGCAGACATCAGGGAATACAATAAAGGGTGCTAGCCCATGGGTACAGACTCTGAACCCACTTGGCAACACATTCAATATTGCTCCAAGATATCTACCAGGACCTCTAGAAGTAATTGTTACTCAGTATGTTCCATTCTCCTACGGCGGAGCTCTCTATGAGAGAATCGACGCTGGTTGCAGAACAAACGTGGTTATGGTTGACTCCAGCAACTGCGGTGTTATCGGTCAGTCTCAGGAAGTTACAACTGATCGTTGGACAGATCCTGAAAGAGATATCGAGAACATCAAGATGAGAGAAGAATATGGCTTTGCTATCCTCGAGCAGGGTAAGGGCATCGCTGTTGCACGTAACATTGCAATCGCACGCAACTACAACTTTGAGAATGCTAATAGTCAGACACTGTCTAATATAAACCTTAGCGGTGCAATCCTTACAGGAACTTCTCTATAATACTTGAGTAGCTTGAGGTAGTAGAGTAGGGGGCTTGAGAAATCAGGCTCCCCTTTTTTATTTGGGACAATTGATTACCTCTTAACTATAATAGATTAGTGGAACTATACTATTCAGGTATAGAATTTGGAGCATTCCAATTTTTGAGAAAGGAAATTAGAATGGCGGCAGCTAAAGAAAAAGCATTTAAATTGCCACGTTATTTGAGATTAAATCGTGGCTCGATGTGGTTTGATACTGACGGAGAAAATGCGTCAGGCATTAAGTTGTATGCAGTTGATACAGTATTTGTTGGTCGTGGACATAGAGCCCTGTTGGATGAAAACAAGCAGCCTCAAAGTATGCCAGAAGTTCCAAAGGATAAATTTGGGAATCAAAACTTTATAGACTATGGCTTTGTTGATGCTAAAAATCTTCCTTGGTATGTAGACACAAAAGACATACCAACAGAAAAGTTATCTAGAGTTATATTAGCGTATAAACATGCTATATTAGTAGAGGCTGATCCAAATAATCCTCCTAAGAAACCTAACTCTGAAGAACAGACTAAGGATTTTTCTTATAACAATAAGGGTGAACGTGTCTTTGTTGGAAAAAACAAAGAAATGTTTAAGAGATTACATAATCTTAAATTTGATGAACTAAGACAGTTTGTGCTCTCATTCCCAAAAAATGAGACATCTAAAAATAACCTAATTGATTTATATCACTATGAACAGAAGGGTTATAATAGATTAGCTAGGCCAAGGCTTGAAGTATTAGACATGATTAGAGCTAAATTAAAAGAGTATGGTCCAACTATGTCAGCAATCAGAATTAATGAAGATCCCGATGAAGAGAAATAAATATGGCACTACTGGTAATTAATCACTACCCTCCTATTAATGGTGTGGATATTCCTCGAAATATCCACATTAAAACTCAATTTAATTCTGGACTAATTCCAAATTCTTTAACTTATACAACGATATCAGTTAATGATGCAGGAAACTATACAACAGTTCCAGGTACATTAGGAGTTGAGTATAATACTTCAGGTCAAGCAACTATAGCAGTTTTCCAGCCACTTCTTAATCTTACAGCAAATACAAAATATAAAGTTTATGTATTTGGTAAGCCTAATAGCGTGATCAGTACTGGAAATGAGCAATTAACAACTACCTATTCGTGGGAATTTAATACAGGAACATCTTTGCTTGAAGGTCAAATGCCTGCTGGTATACCTAGTGGAGACTTAGATATAAGTGGAGTAGTTGAAAGTGGAGAAGTGCCAAGTGGAATTTATATTCCTGAAGAAGTAGATACAAGTACGTTCAGCGTGGTATCAACCGATCCTCAAAACCAGCAACCAAATAATCCAAGTGGATTAAGTTCAATTGATATTACTTTTAATCTGCAAATTGCTACTTCATTATCTGATATATCAGGATTTGTAACAGTTGAAGAAAAGGACGTATTAGCATAATGGACTATACACTTAGTATTAATCAGAATGTATTATCAATAATACCAGCTAGCGGACTGAGTTATAATACGCAGTATACTGTATATCTTGATGCAAATATTTCTGGGTATAATCCACTTACTAGTGGATATTATGCTATGGATTCAGATTATTCATTCTGGTTTACTGGTCCCTATTGTCCTCAGTTTACTACGGTTACTAGAATTAGACTAGAGGTTGGTCCTAACGGCGATAATTTAATAGACGATACAATCCATAGAATGATTCTAAAGAATTCGCAAGATGCGTTAGAACTATTAGCTGTATCTACTAATAGTACTTCTCGTGTTCCATACTCTGTTTATGGATGCTCATGGGAAGATGTGCCATATATTCTTAGAAGATATGTTGAGTGTAAAACTGCATATGATATATTAGCACTAATAGAATTAGTTAATAATTCAGGTGGCGCCGCAGGGTTTCAACTAAAAACTTTAGGAGATATGACTATTCGGTATGGTGGGCCAAATGCTGCAAGTAGTAAGATTGATCCTGGAAAGAAAAAACAATTATATGACTGCTGGATGGAAATGTTAGCAGCAATTAAAGCACTAACAATTAATAGTGCTGTTAGAGGTTGGTACGATGTTTCTAAAGGATATCCTCACCCTACATTCAATCCAGATCATAACCGAGTAATCAGAACAGTAGATTTTATTAATTCTCAACCCTACGGACCATGGGAACGCGCAAGATACTGGAGGTCTAATATATAATGGCACTAACATGGACATTTGACACTTCTAGTACAGATAATTATCTTAATCAAGGCCTTTATGGAGGTTTCGGTCAAGGAGAAGGAATTGATCTTAGGATAGAGCTTAATAGAATTTTATATGGTACGATGGGAAAGAAACCTAAGGGACATTGGGTTATGCTTAGAAAATTTGATACCAGCAAGCCCTCAACTACTTACAACAAATATACCCATGAAGGTGTAGACGGTCCAGCATATGACTATACAGATGTTATAGTAAGAACTAGATGTGTTCCAGTTTCTAAGAGATCAGATGCGTTAGAACCAATAAAGCCAGGCATAGCCATAGGCGATATGTATACTTACTACTTTGAATATACAGTTAATCCAAAGATTGGGTATGAAATTCTAGAACCAGACCCTACCTTTGATCATACAACTACATCTCCTAATTTTACTGATATACTATTTTGTAATAAACTTACTATTAAACGAGTCCATCCTTATAGGCTAGAAAACGGTAACATACAGTACTGGGCTTGTGTATGTGAAATAGACCAAGTGAGGTTCTAATGATAAATCTAGCTATTAAAGATGCACCAGACTTTAGTTTTATAATAGTTGAAAATACTGCCAATAAACCAGACATGAAGATTATACAGTGGGACGCTGAACATAGAAGATTAAGGTCTGTTGGAGAAATTTCTACTATTTTAGAGATGAATACATTGATGAGCAAATCTCTCAATATTATTGCTCCTTTAGGAGAAGCCACTCAGCATTATACTGGGCAACCAATGTATAATCAGAGTGGAATATTTTTCGCTCCTGACTTTCCAGACTTCTTACTTCCTTTAGATAATCCAAGTTATAAGACAGCGCCAGGGGTTGTAAGCAATGCTATCACTTGGGGCAATGTAAGGAAAGAACCTGGAACGATGAGCGGAAAACCATTTAGGGGAACACAAGAGATTAAACCTAGATATCGAGAATTTATAGCAGTGTTTGGAGATTATGCCAAACAGTGGGTAATTGGTAGTAATGTTTCATCATTAGAGGGGTATGGAGAGTTAACGGGATATGTCAAAATTTCAGCTCAGGCATTTGATAATTTAGTTCAATATAATATATGGGCTAGGTCAAATTATGAGGTGGAAGAATTAACGGAGTGGTTCGAAGAATATATGGAACAGTATACTGGCATGTTTAGAGAAGCTGGTATTGTTCAAATGGTCTTCGATAGGAGAGTTCGAGATGATACGCTGGTTCAAATGAAAAACGGCTATCATGTAAGGTCTGTCCTATACTACGTTAGAACCGAAAGGGTTCGAGTGGAATCGATTTCTCCTATAAAAAGAATCGATTTGAAAATCAATGTAAATGATCTCATGAGCGTTTCAAATGCTTTGAAGGATCATATTATTGATACCAACCTGTATGACAGGATTCTTAATAAGTGGCATCAATAAACGATGGAGGATATAAATAATGGCTAGAGAAAGAACCATACCATCTACAAGTACCTTTATTCAGGACTTTGGATTGAATGTCACTCCGCCTCCAGCAACTAGAAATAGGAAAGTGGTAATACTTGGAACAGCAGAAGATGGTCCAATGTATGAACCAGTTCTTATCGATAAACCAGAAGACGCCGAATTTGTTTGGGGTCGTAATGGTGCTGGTGACCTTGTACGAGGTATATTTGAGGCTTGGGATGTTCAGACTGGATATCCTACTGTTGTAGGTGTTAGAATTGGAAACGGAGAAAAAGCTTCTCTAGAAATTAATGAATCAACTGGAACTGGTGTGGATCTTCCACAGGCAGTTGCTAGTGCCGCATTAAAGCTAGAGGCTCGTTATCCTGGAGCTATATATAATCAAGTTACTATTGGATATAATGACAACCGCGAGGTTGCTATTTACAATCCAAAGACTGGTTTAACATCAACTTTTACAGTAGATACAGAACATCCAAATAATCCTAATGTAGACGCACATAATGTTTCAGAACTTGTAGACGCTATTAATAATGATAGAAATCTACGATCAATTCTGATTGCATCATATGAGCCTCTGCAGGCAGACTATGAAGTCATGATCAGTGGTACCTCCGTAGGAGTGACAAACCAAGAAAACAAGGTAGCTATAAGTCTTGGAGATATACTTGAGAATAATTACGTAACAGTTAGTGGATTCATGATCACAGCTCCTGAAGGTACTGGTGTTACATCTGCAAATAACTTAGTTGAGCTTGAATTAGTTGAAGCTGTTAGTATTTCTGAATGGGAAGACCTAGAAAATAAGGGAGTAGTTAATACTAACCTTAATCTTATGCCTCTTGATGGCAAAGGTCAATCTCGTTGGGATACTATTCAGGCAATGAAAGACTACGATGCTGACAACTATTGGCAGCACTCGCCATCTGGAAACGTTGTTTCTGAATACATTTACTCACTAAAATATGAGTTTATGGATGGTGGAAATGGCGAAGGGGGTCCAACTGAGTCTGGCGGACTTTCTGGAGTAACCAATCAGTTTAGAATAGCAGTTCCTATTTGTCTTGACGACAGTGAAGAAGCTGGCGGCACAAATATAGCTTCTGGTTATATTGTTAGCCTAGCAGGATCTACTTATAAGGATTATCAGGGATCTTGGACAGATGCAACCTGCCAAGCAATTGATACTAAGCTAGTAGACGGTTATGAAGTTAGACCATCTGGTCTAATTAAGGTATATGTAAGCGATGATTCTGATATAAACGGATTCTGGAGTGAGCTTCCATATAGCGAGAACTCAGGTGTATACATGAGCGGATATGCTGATGGTTATGCAACCTTTGCTCTTGGAAGCGGACTAATCGCAGGTACAATTAGTGGAGTAATGAGACGTCTAGTAGATGCTAGCGGAGTAATTCTTCCTAATAAGTATCTACGCGTATCTGCTAATACTGTTAAAGGAACTCTTGGCGAAGTGGAAACACTTCCAGAACTAGAAGATGCAGGCAGCTCAGCTCTTGCTACTTACTTTGTTCGTGGTCAAGAAATTCTATTTAACAAAGCTCCAGATTTTGACATGATTGTTAACTATGGAACTCGTACAACATACGAACCAGGATCAACAGTAAGCGTGTCAGATATAACTAATGGAGAGATCTCCTTTACTGTATCAGGTCTATTACCAGGTCCAGCAGGCGGAATGTTGTCTGATACTCAGGTTTCATATCTGAGATTTAGATACACCTATATGCCAAACTGGCCAGACATCACATCTGCAGCAAAGAGTCTTTCTGGTGGTAAGAACGGAAACGTTCTTTCTGGTAGAGAAAGACGCGATGAACTTCAAAAGGCGTACGACCTATTGAGGAACTACGATGGCGAAATTTGGGTACCAATGGGTGCGTTTATTGACGCAACTACAGAAAGGTTCAATCCAATCACAGGACTCAAAGAAACCGTACCAGTAGGGTATCATACTCAAATAGAAGACTTCTTAGAAGATCTATCTATTAACTCACTACAGCCACATGCGGTCCTTGGTGTATCACCAATGACTGAAGTGACACAAGCTAATAAAGATAAGTGGGTCGAGAAACTTACTGTAACTGATATAAACGATCCTAATCGTGGTTCTAATATCATGAGTTTGATACAGAATAAGTTTATGTCAGTGGTAGCGTTTGAACCAATATTCTTTAACATTGGAAGAGGACAACCATATACAGCTAATGGTCAGGCAGCTTATGCAGGACTTATTTCTAGCTTACCATATGATATATCTCCAACCAACAAGTCGTTAAGGGGTATTTCAAGTGCAAGATTTGGACTATCTGTTTCTCAATACGAAGCAATGAATAGTATGAGATACGTTACACTTAAGACAAGATCTGGACGCGCTCCAGTGATTGTTGAAGACGTAACAGCCGCTCCTTATGGCTCCGACTTTGTAAACTGGTCAACATTCAGTATTACAAAGGAAGCGTCAGATAGAGTAAAAGCAGTAGCAAACGAATTCATTGGAAGACCAAATAGCGTAGAGATTAGAACTTCGCTTGAGCAATTGATTGCTAATGCACTTAATAACATGGACGGATTGAGAGCATTCGACTTCTCACTAACATCAAGTCCAACTCAACAGGTTCTTGGTATTATAGAAGTTGATTTAATTCTAGTTCCAATCTTCACAATCAAGAAGATCAGAACAACTGTTAAGCTTAGGAAGAATTTGCCTACTAACAGATAAATAATGTAGGGGAGGAAACTCCCCTACTTCCAACTAAATTGGAGGTATATTGTGGCTAATAGTGCACCATTTAGCACATTAACGGACATTAATGAGGGTATCAAGCAGACATACAATTCCAATTCTGGTTGTGATATCGTAGCTACTCTTGACGGAGTTTTACTTGGGAACTTGAATGGTATATCATTCTCAACTACTCGTGAAAAAGCTCCTATATATGTAATGGGCAGCGTAGACGCAGTTTCATTTGGTAGAGGCAAGCGTGGTCATGCAGGATCATTGATCTTTACAAACTTTGATCGTCATGCTCTCTATGACATCATGGAAGGCGCATCTACAAGTGGTCTAAGCGAAGATCAAAAGAAAAGATATTACTACTGGAAGAAGAACACAGACATTCCTGCAGGTGGAAGAAGCAAGTTCCTAAAAGGCGCAAGCGACATTGACTTGAGCGCACTTGGAATTACTCTTGCTCCGCCAAACTATAGCGACCAGATTCCTCCTTTCACAATTACGCTAACAGGCATGAACGAATATGGAAACGTAAACGTAATGCACATTCTAGGTGTAGAATTGATTAACGAAGGTTCTGGTGTTTCTATTGACGATATTGTTACAGAAACTCAGATGACGTTTGTAGCTAGAGCAATTCTAGGCTGGAAGCCTCTGTTCAGAGCAGCAGCTGGTGGTCCAGAAACTTATAGTGTAGATAATAGTGACATTGTTGAAAGGCTAAGGAAGTTAACCGCTGTACAGCAGGCAGAAGATACTGTAGTAAATTTAAGTTAATTTGAAATTAATAAGCCTTAGTCTTTGAAAATTGACTATGGCTTATTATATCTTGGAGAAGAATGGCATTTGAAAACACCATAGCAGGAAAGATTGTGAATGATGTCGGAGATCGTACTGGAATTAATGATCTCAGTAAAGGCATTAAAGATGGAGATCCCGACCTAATTATTAACAGTCTTAATACTCTTAGAGGAGGCCCAAGACCGTATCTTGTTGATAATCCAATTAGAGATGCTATTGTTGAAGCCAATTCGTCTTTTAGTGGAACCGACTGTATTCCTATTGCTCAAGTTAATGACAAATTAATAATGCTTGGCAACGTTGCCACTTTTTCATATTCCATTTTTAGAGAAAAATCTCCTGTAAGAACGCTTGGTCGATCATATGCAAAGGGCTATACGGCAGGTCCAAGAACAATTGCGGGTTCAATAATTTTCATAGTATTCGATAGAAATCCTTTATATGAGATTTTAAATGCTCTTGATTATGATAAAGGTCCGCCTAATGATCGTTATTCTACCCCTGTAGCTGACCAGATTCCGCCAATAGACTTGATACTTTGGTTTAGCAATGAATATGGCCATAAATCTGTTCTTAGATTATATGGCGTAGAATTCTTGCAAGAAGGTCAGACTCATTCTATTAATGACTTGTATACTGAAAATGTTATGCAGTATGTAGCTAAAGATATGGACGTTTTACTAAACTATAAAGACGTAGAAGGTTTTAGAAACTTATTATACGAACGCCAGATATCTGGACAATTTACTGATAATCATCTTACATCTATGTTAGAGTATCAAAAGAAAATTCAACAGCAAATAACAGATGTAAATGTTAAAATCCATAATATACAACAAGAACGAGGCAAACGCGGATTGGTTACCTTTGGTATTTCTGAATTACCGTTTGCTAATAAGGACCTCAAGAGAGAATATGAAAAGCAGCTAAAGATAAAGAGCTATCTTGTTTTAGAGCTTGATAAAATAAATACAGCAATTATATATCATCAAGAAAATGTATATGGCTGGAATCCTGGAACTAAAGCAGAAGCTACAATGGGTCATGACCGACTAGCGGCGGAAAAGCTTACATCAGGAGCAAATCTACAACCATCTAGTACAAATATGGATAGTCCCGAATTTATTGCTGAATATAATGAAGCAGTACGAGCTCGTACAGAATATCTAGCTACGCGTAAGGAATAAATATGGCAAGCAAACAAATGAAAACCGCCGACTTTAACGAGGCTACGGTTGAAAGAAATTCAAGTCTTAGAAATACTAATAATGCCATATCTACTATTCAACAAAATGCTAATGAAGCCTTCTTTAAATCATATAAAGAACAACAGAGTCCAGACCCTGAAAGTCCAGAAAGAAAGAACTATAGAACATATCCATATGATTATTTTTCTGGAATTGATGCTAAAGTATTCTTTGGTGATGTCTGGGTAGACGACATAATTACAATACAATATACTGTTTCTCAAAATAAGATACCAATTTATGGTTATGCTTCGCAGCTTTATGATGCAGTAGCAAGAGGAACAGTTATAGTAAACGGATCGGTTACTATTGCTTTTAAAGAAATGGGTTACCTGAACATGGTTCAACGACTCATTGATACTCAGCAACAGGGAGCAGTTTCTGCTCTTGAACAAACTGTTAGGAAGTACGCAGCTAAGGCAGCAGAGAACCGCCTTCAGTTTATACCAAATCTTCAAGGAACTCCAGACAGAAATGGAGAAAATGTTGGAGGCTTAGATAAGCTTGGTTTTTCTCCTACTGGCACAGCTCAGATAATTAGACAAGCTGAGACAATTGAAAGTATATTACAGAGAAAAAAAGGTGGAAATAAAGGAGAAGGTAATATCATTTCTGCTGGCCTAGGCGCAGCTTATTTTGATGAGACTAATCCAAATGGCAACAGAGATTTTGAAGACTTTGCTGAAATACTGGAAGATACTATTTGGGGAGATAGTAATGGTAGACCTCTTGGAAAAACTCTAAAGTACAGAAGAGCGGATGAGTTTGATTATAAATGGGGTACAAGAGGAGAAGATACAGGGGCAGTAAAAGTTGGTCGAGACGACTATGCTGGTTGTCTTAACATACTAATGACCTTTGGTGATATGAATGATTTTAGGGCAGAGCACACAGTCATAGCTTTAAATGATGTACACTTTTTGTCACAAAGCGTTATCTTGTCTCCTACTGGAGATCCTATTGGGGAAACATATAATTTCTTTGCTAGAGATATTAATCAAAATATAACTAGTAAGACCTTTAATGTTCCTGAAATAAAGTTTCAACTTGGAGATGGTGTAAGCCCATCAAAACTAGCAGACATCGAAGCATTACAAAACTATATAGATTATAAAGAAAGTATTAAAGAGATTAAGATTTATACAGTTGCTTCTTTCCGAGAAGGAGAAGAGTGGGTTACACAAAGAAGTCAAAAACCAATAGTCTCTAGCACATCTATTAACTTTAACTCTCGAGAACCATTCACTGATCAGCTTATCAGAATAGTAGAAAATCTTATTAATAATATATCTTATTCAGAAATCGATACAACATATGCTCAACATATTCTTGAAGTAGAAATTGTATCAGCTGCAGATCCAGGACTTGTGGATACGTATGGCGGGCTATCTGAAGCGACTGTTACTCCTGGAAACCCTATTATGAGAAATCAAGAAGGAGAACTACAATAATGTCTAATCCTCTTAGATTTGTTGTTCAGCAACAGATAGCTGGAACCTATACCTATAAAGTTATATATCCAACTAGGAATAACTTTGCCGCTGTTAATATATTTGATAGAGAAACTATGTGGGCTCCAATCACAGCAGAACAGCTTCAGGCTAATAAAGATAAAGAAGCCATTTTAAAGAATGAAGAAGCAGCAAGAAAAGTACAAGATGCAGAAAATAATCAGAATTTAGAAGATAAGAATAAGCCAGTTTCTACAGATCCTGTTACAGCTGATAATATAAAATCAGCTGAATCAATTAAAGAATCAATTAAACAAGATGCACAGACTTCCGCCCCATCAGATGCAACGCGCGTAGAACAAGGCGAGCTTGGACCTGCCACTCAAAAGAAACCTGGAGAAACAGACCAAGAGTTTGCAGAACGAATTTTTCTTGGATCAGGTGCAGAACCAAGCGCGGTATCTGAACAACAAGTTCAAGTTGATAAATTCAATGGTGGTAAAAGTGGCGGTAGTGGGGCAAGTGGTACATATGAATCTAATTCTGAAGCAGCAGCAAGAGAATCGCTCGCTAGAGAAGAAAAGCTTTCTGAATCACAGGCGACTATACCTGAGACCACAATAATTACTCCTAATATAGATACTTTTAATCTAAGTTTAGAAGAGCAAGCTAAACTAGCAGAGGCCCAAGTTTCACAAAACCCTACACCAGCTAATGCTCAGAGCTCTGGTAAACTAAAACAAGCACTAAAAAAGTATTATAATATTGAAACAAAGAGTGAAGCGGTTAATGTTGACGCATTAAAGACGGAAGCAATTAATGCCGCTATAGCTTCTAGTAAGATATATCAAAAGTATAAAAAAACTGCGATAATTACTAGCGCATATGATAGCTTTGAAGAGCATGCTATTAATTCTGCCCATAGGGACGGAAGAGCTATAGACTTACAAACTCAAAGGCTAGGCCTAACACCAGAAGAAAAGATCTCTATAGCCAATGATATTCAAAAAGAATTAAATAACATATCATATGGCTATACTGTTTTACTTGAAGATAGGGGCGGAGAATCAGAACATATTCATATACAATTTAACGGTACCTCACAAGATGATGTGCAACGAAATATACTAGATGAGTAACCTTTCTTCAAAGGAGGAAAAATGAAAGAAGAAAAGATAACAAAAGAACAGATCGAAAAGTGGAAGAACGATTATAAGTTTGTTTACAGAGCAACTATTGATAACGTAGATTATTATTTTAGAACGTTATCTAGAGATGATTATTTATCTATATCAGCAAAGCAAGCAACTCTTGGTCAAGGTCTAGACTATGAGCTTGAAACTGTAAAGGTTTGCCTATTAAATGATATAGATGAGGCAACACTTAAGGCTAAGTCAGGTATAGTTACGATTCTCTCTGAAAAAATAATGACTCGATCAGGCTTTTTACAAGTCGAAGAAGAAGAGCTATAATCGTTTAAGTTAGAAAAGAGGAGGGGGTCGGAAACGACCCCTTTTCATTTAAGGAGGAGTATGACTAAAAATACAACATTTTATAGAATTAAACATCAAAATAAAGAGATACTTTATAAAGACCTGTCTGTTAGTACTCTTTGCTACTTAGAAAATATTAAAAATGAGGTAAATAGAAACGAACTTGCAGCCAAAGCAAGCATCATATCTCCAACCAATTTAGAAGAAATTCCTTGGCCTATCCTACAACAGGTAGGGCGCAATGCTATTGAAAACTCTGTCAAATATATATCAGACAAGCAGCTTTTTGAGATCTTAGTTAAAGAATATAGAGAAGGTTTAACAGATGGCAGCAGCCCGCTTAGCATGATTAAACATATAATGGTCGCATTTCCAGGTCAATCTATCACAGAACTTTTAAAACTAACATGGAAAGACCTGGTAGAATTAGTTTGTTTATCAGAAGAAGTCATTGGTAAAAGGATTTTTAATGTGGGTGGAGCCCCTGCTGCACCTAGAAGAAAAGGATCTAGACTTGTTAATTCTAGTCTTTTTACTAATGATGGAAAAAGCCTACAAGAAAAGATGAACGAACTAAATAATATTCTTGGCGGAATTCCAAAATAATGGCTCAACATAATCCTTATGATACTGGGTCAGATTACTACGACCCATATCAAAACTCTCAACAAGCACCTGGCCCAAACCTCGGAAATTTAGTACTAAATGCAGCTAAAACAATGGTTGTCTTTGGTATTTTAAATACAGTTGGCAGAGGCGCCAGCAAGGTATTTAGCTCAAAAGCTGCGTCAATAGTAACTAGATATAGCAAGACTGCTGCAACTATACAAAAAGCAACTGGAGCTAATACTTTAGGAGGTTTGTTTGCTGGAACAAGCGCTGGAAAAGAAATTAATAAGATCTTTTCTGGAGCAACTAAATCATTTAGTTCAGCACTTAAGTCTAAAGACGCATACGTAGCTAGTGTTGCTAGGACTCAAGGAGCAGGTGCTGCAAAGATAGCTGGCTTTAAGTCTTCGTTTAAAGATATGCGAACCTTTGCTGGAACTGTTGGCAGAGCATGGAAAAATACTGTTTGGGCTGGCGCTGGTGTTGCGTATGCGATAGATACCTTCGCTGGCGTTACTCGTGATTATGGAATTAAACCTAAAGCATGGTACGATGTTCCTGGTCAAATAGGAAACTTTGGCAAATGGCTTGCTATTAATTCTATATACTGTATGGGATTCAAGGGTGCCACAAAATTTGCGCAAATGGCTGGGTCCAAAGGAATGCAGAGTGTTAGCAATGTATTTAAAGGTCCATTAGGCAAGGCATCTGCACAATTCCTTGAACGTGTATTAGCTGATGGTGCTCCAGCGGGATTACGAAGAACATCTTCTCAGGGTGGTACCATATTTAAGAAACAGATCTTTGATAATATACCACAAGAACGAGTAAGATCTAATTTTAATCAGCACTTCGTTTCATCTGGCGTTCGTAACATGCTTGCATTTGGAAAAACAGTACCAGGGGCAATTAGAACTCTTAACGAAACCTTTCATCAATTTGGACAGAATTTTAAAGATGCTATATCTACTGACCAAGTTAAGATAGGCAGAGTTCTAAAAAGAACATTATCAGACCCAGTTGCAGGTGCTATAAAACAGATAAAGAATCAGTTTCGTGCTAATCGAGTAATGAGAAAAGAACTGTCTCCTGTAGAACATGCTGGGTTAAATGTTTTACAGTTTGCTGATGATTATGCTGCTAAACTTGGTGCAGGCTCTCAAGCTAATAAAACTAGGAAAGAGCAAGTAGAATTCTCAGTATTAGCTAGGAGAATAGCAAAGATAGGAAAAGCTCAGCAAGGTAGAAGAATCCTGGCAGATAAAATATTTCCTGAACTTGATAGAGTAACTAATAGAGATCTGGTAGATCAAGATTGGGTTACTAGGACTCAAGGAGTATATGCAAAACACTTTGGTGCAGATAGGGCTAAGGTATTTATGGACAGCATTCTTAACATGCATGCTGGTCTACATATGTACAAACCAAAGGGCGGAAAGATAAAAGGCGCAGGCATTGATTTAAGCCTATTTGACCCAGTATATAGTCTTAAGAAAACAATGGGACGAGTTCTTAATAAGAATATTAAAGTACCATTTACTAATCAAGATATTAACTTCGGTGATATTCTTCAAGTTAATTTTTTGCTAAAAGATTCTCCTAGTTTTGACTTCTTTAAAGGCCCTCAAGACTTTGCTATTGGAGAAAATGCAAAGGCTCTTACATTTAGATTAGACCATGGAACAGTAAAATCTTCTAGTCAATTAGATAAAGAAGCGTGGTTTACCATAGGTATGAAGGGTGAACTTGCTGTTGTTGGGCCTGGCGGGATAAGTATAGTAAAAACTGGTAATAAACTAGGCTTGTCAGCCCCCAATAGCGGACTAAAGAAAGCAGAAAGGTCTAGAATTGAACGAGCTGTTCTTGGCGGAGAACAAGGAGAAACGAGACCATTAGCAGATACTGGTAATAGGTTTTTAGACTTTTTTATAAATAAAACTCAACTAAGCTGGCCAGGAATTGCTAGGCGTTTGGGAAGGAAAGTTGTTGGTGCAATTGAAGGTAAAAATGCAAAGTTTTTAGATGCAACTACTGGATTTGCAGGAGCATTTACAGATAACCCAGCGGAATGGTATAAGCGTGGAGATATTATACATGCTATTAAAGAAGCAACTGGGCAGGATGTAGCAGCATTAATGCGAAATGGCGAGTTTCATTCAATGCTTGGAAAGCTTTCTGGAGCAACTGCTTTTGGAGATTCATTTGATGTACTTTATAATGCTAGGAGTCTTAGAGATAAATTAACAGATATTGAAATGAAACTAGGTGATGAGTTTGGCCACTGGCTAAATAAGCGAGGCATAGCAGAAGACGTAGCACTAATAAAAGCGGATCCAACTTATGCAGCAAATCACACAACTACAAAGAGACTTGGTCATAGAATGGAAATGAATCCTTATGATAAAGTTAGGCTAGCCCTTGTAGAGGATGCATTTGTAGATAGCTTTAATGTAGGAGACGGCATTGAACACCCTGTAATAAATGCTATTCCCGAGCTTCTTAAAAAAGGAGCAATCAATGAAAAGCAAGCTAAGTCTCTAGCTTTATTCGCCAAACTTTCTGCTTTTACCAATACAGGTATGTATGACAGAAAGAATGGTATGTCTCCAACTGGAGACATACTTAATGCTGGTAGAAATATTCTTAGACGATCTCATCAGTTAAACTGGAACATACAGCAAGATATAATAAACTATGTTAAGACTAGTGATTTTAGATCTGCGTCAGTTAGAGATATAGGCGATATCAAAGTGCACGACCCAAATGCCTTTGTATTCAAAAATAATACAGCATACGCTAGTATTCAAATGAATCCAATGGGCTTTGCAAAGGATTGGGTAGAGACAGTATTTGATAATGTTAATAACATGTTACACGATACGATATTTCCATTTAGAAAGGATCCTACCAAGAATCTTTCTATCAAAGGTAATGCTAAGTATCTATTTGGAGGCCTAGCAAAGATAGCAGCTGGAGCCTTTGCTGTAAAGGCCCTAGATGCTGTTATAGCAGCTAATCCGTTGTTTGATGATACTGCACTAGATGCTGGTATAGGTGGCTTCCTAGCGGATAATGTGGCCCGTGCAAGGCTTGGACAATCAAGAGTATTTGATGCATTAGGTTTTACTGGAATCGCTAAGCATATTAATGGACTAATGCCTGGATTTACTACTACAGCGCCAGGAGCAGTTATAGGTTCTGTTGTTTCTAGAACATTGGGTGGCGGTATGTTAGGCGGGTTTGCGTGGGGCGCAATTGGAAACAGAATATTAGCTCCTTATCTTCCTGACTTCACTAAAGACTATCAACAGCTAGAAGACGAGTACCAAGGAAAATCAGAAGTTCCAATTATGAAGGCACCAACGTGGCTTCTAGGCGCAACTCCATGGGAAGGATCTAAAGTAATTGGATATCAGCCTAACTGGTATGTAAGAATCAAGAGCCGCTGGAAGGAAACAGATACTCTATACGGTTCTACATTTAGAAAGCTTTTACATGAACCATTACCATTCTTAGGTATTTCTATTGGAGACTTTGTTGACCCATATTACATGGAAAGAAAGCATTATTTTTCTAGACCTTATCCAGAAACTGGCGAATGGGGAAAAGAAGTGCCTCTAGTTGGACCTTTAATTGCTGGAACTTTGGGCCGTATTTTCAAGCCAAAGAAAACAATGCATCAAGAGTTTTTAACAGGACCAAATGATTTAAGTGAAAATTCTACCTATCCGTTTGCTATACAACCTCCTACTGTACAAGAGCAGGAAGGTATGATGGCTCACGATAGAGGATTAAGGACTATGGGCGGACGCTCTGCCTTAATGGGCAGCTATGTATATGGTAGTGATTCTAAAATGTGGGCACACGCTGCTGGTGAAGATTTTTTAAACAATATTATGGACTTTACTGGTCTTCCTGGATTCCTAGCCAAGACCGCTCAAGGAAAACTTGTTAATAGACCGATAGTTATGCCTACCCTAGAAACTGCAGGTCGTATGGCATCAATGTCAAGGTCTTACTATGATATGAATCTAGGAGGTATGGGAGTATTTACAGAACCTGTTCGAAGATTAATTGATAAACCTGATTATAGAAGATATGGTTTAAATCCAATACCTAATATGATGCCAAACTGGTTACCAAATGAATTTTTATCAGGCGATCCTTACGCCAAGATAATTAGGGGAGAACTTAGGTTACCAGGTGCAGCGTACCAAGCTACTCATAAGGTTAAGAAAACAATGCCTGCTAGATCGTCTATGTTTGGTGCTCCAGAAGAACATATAATACAGTACTTCACTGGACTTCTTCCACCTCTACTAAAAGAAGAGTACGATATATTGTCTACTGGTACTACAATGCACGAGAAGATACAAGACTCATTAGCAGCAGAGGGATTATTGATTCAAGCAGAAGCAGTTGTGTATGATGTTAAAAATGATATATCTGGCCACGTTGATGCTATAGTTAGAGATGGGCAAGGCGGTAAAGGCAGAAGAGCGTTAGAAATTAAAAGTATAAACCAAGCTGCATTTGATAAACTAGAGGGGCCAAAAGACCAGCACATTGGACAGCTTAACTTTTATTTGAAAATGCTTAATCTTCAAAAAGGAACTCTTATGTATGTTAGCAGAGACAATCCTGCTAATGTCAAACTTTTTAATATTAACTATAGTAAGACTAGATATTTAAAAGACCTTAAAAAGCTTCAAAAGTCTAGACAGATCGCCGCCGACATGATGAAAGAAGGAGTAGATGATAAGTTTGGCTATGCATATTCTTGGCTAGATAGGCTTAATATCTTAGCTGACGTAGGTCCTGCATCTCAAGAATTTAAAGAAGCAAAGTATTTTGTAGAACAACAAATTAAATACGGAATGTTGACTGACGCAGAAATAACTAAATATGATAAAGCGCTTAAACACAGACAAGCTAGGATTAGAAAGTATGAGCTCTATCCAAATAGATTTAAAGGTAAAATATTAAGTCCTGACCACGAAAGACAGATACAATCTATTAATGAAGATATTAAAGCTGGTGTCGAATATACTCTTCCAGAAAGAGTAATAGGAGCAGCATGGGAAACTCTAACAAACTCTAATACGTTCCTTACTAATAAATTATTAGCCTTTAAAGATCCTCTAGAACATTATAAAATGCTTCAACTTTATGGAAAAGAATATAAACCTTGGGATGAAGTTTATAACTCGTTTATTGATCCTGCACTTAAAGGTATGGCTGCACAAACTGGTCCTTTAGGTGGGGCCTATAAATTTGGAATGCCTGCTTATATGTTTTTAGGTAATATAGGTGCAGTTGCTGGAGGTCTTATTGGTGCTGGGTATGGCACAGTTCATGGATTATATAGACATTTTAGCGATTCTGCTTATATACCAGAACAAGTTAAAGAACGAAGAGACATAGAGCAGTATTTTGACGAAGCTAAGTATGAACGTAATAGAAGAATGCTAGAGCTTTCTAGCGGCCTGGCTGCGAGAGAATATCAGGATGCTATGAATGCTACTCTTACTGCTTTTAATCAAAGTGGTGAGGACATAGCTAATCTATTTAGGGCTACTCCTTATATGGAAAAGCCGTATATTTCTGCATGGCTTGGTATTAAGAATAAAAAAGAAAGACAAGAAGTACTTAAATATATTCCTAAAGAGTTAAAGCAAGCACTAAAAAATCAATGGAACATGCTTGATCAAAAAGACGAAAATCAAGAATATGAAAAGTCGAGTAGTGAGTTTATAGCTGGCGGCGGATTAAAACATAAATTTGATAGGAGTATATTAGACCCTTCTGTTAGGCTTGAAGATATTAAACTAAAAACAGTTGAAGATGCTGGTTTTTCAGCCCATGATTTTGGACTTGGATGGAATGACCAGATGTATAGAATGCAAGACAACTATAATAAGATTAGGTCAGCAGAAATAGCTCCAGCTCAAGAATACTCACCGCCAGATATTAATTCTGGTCAAGTAAGGCAGGCAATTATTAATATGATACATCAGCGAAATTATAAGGGTTCTGCAGCTGTATATGTTAATGAAGGCGCAAACGATATTAATTTTTTAAACATTACAATTAGAAGAGATAGGTCCCTTACTATAATTAATGCAATGAGAAACGCGTCACAGTACTATGGCTAATTACAATCCTTTTAAACGACGAGACGACCAAGATAAAGAAGACAAGAATTGGTTTATGAAAACCTCTATTAAAGTTGCTGCTGGCGCTGGTACTGCCTTCGGTATATATGGTCTATGGAAAATGAGAGGACCAGCTAAGAAAATTTTGGAAGAAGCAATGGATAAAGAAATGAAAAGAAAAATATCCATTGAACAGTCCAATAACATGGATAAGCACTCATTTGACATAGCTGAAAACTGGAATAAAGAACAGAGAGACCTTCTTAATGAGACTTGGGGAGAAGGAAAAAATCCATTCTTTGCTGATCCTAAAGAATCATGGGGAAAAGTAGATACGCCAGAATACACTAAGATAAATATTTCTATTATTGAAACAGATATAATTTCTGACTTAGAACGCGAGGCATCATATCTATCGCCTAATGCAGAAATTAGAAAAATACAGCCAGGCGAGCACTTTTCTGGAGCAGACTGGATAGCTATAAATAAAAAGAAAACAAAGATATTAAGAAAGGTTGTATCTCTTTCTGGATCAGAAGCAGAACAATTTGCTAGACTTAGACAAGAGGCTATCGCTGAATACCTAGAAACCTATATGTTTACAGGCGTTGAACGAGAAGTTGCTGAACGTTTAGAAGAGATGTCAGAGCTTTCAACATATTTTTCTAGTAAAGACTATCTTGATTCTGACCGTATTACTGATGGGTTTGGAAAAAAATCAGTTGATAGAATTACCACTATCCATAATGCATATATGGAAGATAAGCAATATGCTGACATATATCAAAGAAAAATAAAACAACTATATAGAAGGTTTAAACTTTTTAGCCATAGAACTAGAACAGCTAAGATAGGAGAACCAGAACGAGTTCAATTTAATGGTGGAGGATATAGGAAGGCTCTTTATGGAAACATTCTAGGAGAAGTAATAGACCCAAAAAGCCTAGCGTCAAAACCTCTATCTGCTCTTCCTTTGTTTGATAGCACTAATCCTGAAGTCAAGATGACCAAGGATATAACTTCTATGGGATCTAATAACTGGGGTCCAGAGAATAGATTTAGCAAATTGCAGCAGACTAATTATACAGGTAGGATATTCAATTTGGATAAAACATTGAAAGGCTTACAAGACGAAGGAAATATTGCTGGATATTCTATTACATTAATTGATTATGGTACTAAGTCGTTTCCAGATAAGAGGCTTAGAATTAGCTTGCTTCATACTGATGCCGCTATTGGTAAAAATAAAAGTTACCAAATAGAAATTCCGCTTGGAATTGATGGTAGAATACCTGGCGCGACACCTGGGCTACAGTATGCTGCAGAAAGATATCATATAGTTGGTAATGTGTATGGTAAGTCAGATGAGATGGTGCAGCTCATCAATACTACTGAACTTAATTTAATAGAAGTAGAAAAAGCTCTTAAAGGATCCTTAATGACAGGGTGGGATTCATTTCAAGATAATCCTGATAAATTTGTTCGTCAAGTAAATAGAATGGTTCGTCAGATAATAGCTCAGAACGCTACAGCTAATGGCAGCAGATATGATTTATACAATGCTATGTCAGTAGACATACCCGCTATACGTGATCTTTTTGATTCATCAAGACCAAAGTTTGCTTCCGCTAGGAGAACAGCTGAAAGCTACATTTCTTCTGCAAGGGCAATGAAAAGAATAATTAATGCTAGGCATAATAAGAAAAAATCAGTAGTAATTAACTTAGACTTAGAAACATTAGATAATACTGGAGCATCCCCTGGGGCCGCCATCCTTTCTAAAAACTCTCAGATTACTAAGTATGGTATAGTTGTACAAGATATGAATTCTGCTAAAATATTAGATCACTTTGAAGAATCTAACTGGTCTGGTTATAAGCATTTTAAAAATATCGACAATAGAAGGAAAGGCACAGGATTTAATGATAAATTAAGGAAATGGTTGAGAGACAGTGTACTTCCCGAAGGTACACCAGTAGGTATGGAAGTTGAGGCATATGAAGAACTATTAAAAAATGAAGGTGCAGTTGATGTCGGAGACAGGACAGCTGTTGTAAAACGTATCACTGATAAAGTTAGAGCTATTAAAGCTGACCTTATGAAAAAAGGATATTCTGAAGACGAGATTTTCATAGCAACTAAGAACGGATTTATGTTCGACCTGCGCGCCATTAACATGGATGACCAAAGCTTTGCTAAGGAGTTTGAGGGAAACTTTATAGATATACAAGCTCTTCATGCTTTTAAAAATAATGCACTTGGTGAAAATAATGCTCTAAACATTGAGCGCGTAATGCAACGCTTAATGGGGGAAATTGGCGAGCCAGGTGTTAACTATTCTATAAAAAATCAAGCGGGTATTACTAATATAATGAAGGCTCTTAAGAAAAAGGGAAGATCTATTCAAGGTGGAGGGACATCATTATTGAACTGGACTGATCCATTTTGGGAATATAAGGGCCGTGCTGGTATAGTAAAAGCTCACGGATCTCCTAGGGTAGACGCTGCGTTTGTTGCTGCACTATTAATGAAAGAAGTCGCTAGCTATACTGCAGAAAGCAGCTATCTAGATCACGCAGATTATATGGCTCGTCTTCTAAAAATGTCGTCTGGCCCAAGACGTCCAGAAGACCTTATAGAACTTTTTAGAATGATTAATGAGAAATATTTTGAAGGCTTTGGTGTAGCTAGTTTTAGAAGCTCTTCACAAAGAATGATATCAAATTTAGTTGCTAACTTTATTGAACCTGCTGAAATGTCGGCGTTTGCTGATCCATATAATACAAGCGGAATTAGAAGAAGACATGCTATGCCCTTTAACTTGAGATTAAAGAAAAGTTATATTGATAAGTTTGGAGGTCCAGCAAATGCAGCTAATCTTCATAAGCAACATCTTGGCGAGTTTTTAATGACAACTAGTATAGAAGATGCAAACCGTGCACTGAACAACTATATAATGAGAACAGACGATGCTGTAAATCATTTTTCAAATGCAGTATTAGCTGATACACTATATACGTTAGACTTAGAAAAGGAGCCAACCCTTGCTGTCTCTGAAGGCCTAGCTAAAAAATATGAGCAGGTAAAAATAGTTAACCTTCAAACAGATACATTAGTTGGAGACGAAAGAGTTAATGCTAAGATATTAGAATTTAATAGACAAGTAGATAAGCGGGCTAAAGAGATCGCTGGCGGAAAATTTATTTCACCAGAAATAATAGAAGCAGCTGAGAAAGAAGTTGCAGGCAAGGGTGACTGGGGAATAGACTTGTCTAGCGAAATTTTATCTGCAGGTAAGTATGGTGGAGAAGTTAAGACTAGAAGAAAGTCTCTTCATGGTAGAATAGTTTCGGCGTTACTAGAACCTGATAAAACATCACTTGGTAAGACTTCAGTTAGACGTCTATTAGTTAAGGTTGAAGAAACTATTTCTGGCAGAGATATATTCTTTGGGTCTCAAGCACAAACACCAGCAAGCCATGCTCTAATCGGAAATATTACTGTACTATCAGAAGGTATATCAAAAAGAATACTTGGTGCAGGTAAAGACTTTGTAATGAGTAATACTCCAGAATTTTTAAAGAAGGGTCATATTGGGTCTGCTAAGGATGTAATGATTAGCGGACTACTTAAAAAATTATATACAGACCATGAAACTACAACTGATCCTGCTACTAAGCGTAGTATTAAAAAGCTTATTGATAAAATTACAAGGGCCCTGGATGCCACTCCAGACATTGAAGGAAATAGAGTTATATTTAATAAGAAAGATATTGCTTATTCTAGTGACCTTAAAACTAGAGTACTAGGTAGTACTGATGTTAGATTAAAACAGATTATTCAATGGTATAAACAAGCTGGAATAGTCTGGAATAAAACTGAAATCGAAGACCTACATAAAAATGGATTTAGATTTGAAGCAACCTTTAAACCATATATGGATCATTTTAAAAAGATGTCCAGACTAAGCGACGAACAGCTTAAAGCAACCTATGAGGGATGGGAAGGTCTTACTAAAGAAGGACTAAATGCAGCTAGGGATGATATTAAGGCATTTGAGAAAATGATGTATGATAATGTTCATAATACAGAAGGATCAGTAAAGCTATTTAGAGTTGTTCCTCAGATTGATCAAGGCTTCACCCTTGGTATTTTAGGTTATGGACCAGTAGCATTATATAGGCAAGATGCTAGGGGACTAACTAATAAAGACCTAACGTTTAGACAAGACTACTTCTTAGGGCTTAGACATACATATCATGGTCAAGATAAAACTACCATGGACTTTGTAGCTAGGCACACCTTTGCTTCAAGGTTTGATACATATAAGTCTGTCAGAAGAACATATACAAGATTTCTCGACCAACTCTTTTCTGAAAGACTAACTAAAGAACCTCTTAATATTAATGCTCTAGACTATTTACTAGATATTAAACAAAGGATTGCTTTACAATCTAAAGAAGCAGAAATGGCAAGTAGAAAAACTTGGAGCAATATGAGTGCTGGTGAACTGGCAGCTGCCGCTCGAGATAGAGATAATTTATTAGAAAAAAAATTAGAGCTTACTGGAGCAGAAGCAGATGCTCTTAAACGTGAACGATTAGAGATAGCGGACGCTCTAAATGCTAAAGAAGGCGGATCTAGAATACTAGAAAATGTTAAAGGTATTAAGAGATTTTATACAACTAGAGACGTTGCAAAGTTATCAGAGATAGCTGCAGAAAATAATGGAATAGTGGCTTTTAGTTTACCTGTTTCAAATAATGCATTAGAAATTGATCTTGATCAAGTTGTAGATAGGTTTCAAGGACAAATGCCAGGGAAACCAAAGTGGGACGCAAAGCAAATTACAAGTGCTAAAGATAGGCTTAAAAGTATACTGAGAAATAAATTAAAAAACTCAACTAAAGATTCTCCACTAAGATTTAATGAAGACGGAAAGTTAGTATTGGGTGCTCTTGTTATGGACTGGGATCCAATGGCAGTTAATCAATTTGATCGTTTAAGATCAGTAGACGCTTGGAGGTCTAACGGTTCAACTGAAATCAAAATGAATGTGCTTAGGGCATTACACGAATGGCAGAAAGTAGTAAAAGAAGCTGGCGGTGGCATGGGAACAGATGTTTCTGCTGCCCAAGATAAGTTTATCAGAGCTTGGACTGTCTTCATGCTTACTGGAACTAATGCTGATAAAAACTCTCAATTTTGGAAATCAGGTCAATATGCTCCGCCTTCCCTGAAGTCTTATGCGGCAGATATGACACAACTTCAACGATCAGTTATACAACTTGAGCAGTCTAGACCAGGTGCGTTTAAAAGGTATCGTCAACAATTTAAATTACTTAAAGAAGCTAGGATGGATACTGTACTTATATCTGAAGAGGCATTTAAAAAAATGAGAATGGTAAATCAAAATGGAGAACTAGTAAGCGCTGCTAGAATGATAGAAGATCATTTTAAGGCACAAAATTCTACAATTGGAAAAGAAATTGCAGAAGGTAGAAGATTGCTTCCTGGAGGACTAATAGAAAGATTTCCTATTCCTCAAGCAGGAGACAGAGGTATGCAGACGATTAATTATTTAGTAATGCCAAAAAAAGCATTAGAAGCTCTTGGTGCAGATGCAAATGCTATTTATGTTAATCCTGTTTATTGGGCTGGACAAGGTGGTGACTTTGATGGAGACATTATATTTGCTCAATTAAAAGAACTTGGTATTTTTTATAAATATAAAGAGCTTAGAGAAGCAAATGATAGAACTTTTCAAAGAATACTTGAAACTCCTGATATGGTCGACTTTATGAAGAATAATCAAATCGTATTAGATTCTAAAGGAAACGTTACCAAAGAAGTAAAAATAGGAAATATGAATTCTGTATTATACAGTAAAGGCGACAAGACTCTTATTCATACTTATGATTTAAAAGGAAATGCCAAACAAGTATGGGTTGGCTCACATATGTTAGATGTTAGTGATAGAGTTGGACATGTATTAAATCTAATTGGTGGTATGGCATCATCTAGTCCAGCGTATGCTACTAGTGCTAGGGTTTCACAAATAGCTGAGTCTCAAGTTAATACCTTGATATCTAAAGAACTTATACCTCTTACAACTAACCTTCTCAAAAAGAGAGTCAAGCAGATTTATGGAGACGCGCACATTAGAAAAAATCCATTACGTGTTCAAAACTTTGTTGGAAATACATTGCATGGCCTTGCTGGTATGGCTCAGTCTGTAATAGACCTGGCTAAGCACCCAGAAGAAAGAGCTAAGTTATCTAAGGTTTTAAACTTTTTCACTACTGGTAAGGCTACACCTGAGGTTAAAGAATTATATTTAGAGCTTGAAAAAAAGGTAAAGGGTAGTGCCTTTGACGAAGAATTAGCTTCTGCTGACTTTGATATACTCTCTGGCCGAATAGAAGCAATTGAAACTGTATCTAAACGTAATCCTACTTTCAAAATGCATGAAAATGCTAAAGATATGTACTACATGGGAAAACAGGGAGCTACGGTATTTGACTCACTAATGTTTGATAGCGATACCTACTTTGATAATTTATTTAGTCCATCAAAGCCAGCGTCAGCAATGGACCAGTTAAATACTGCTTTTTCTAAACGACTTGGTAAACAAGTAGATATCTCTCCTGTGTTTAAAAAGGCAGGTAAATATGGCGCAATCGGTTCCGCTGTATTTATGGGACTAAGTTTATTTACTCCATTTGGAAATAGTAAGTCATTGAATCCTATAGATATGTTTACAGATATTGGAGATATAGACGGTCAGCGATCTTCAATTTCAAGCCCATTAGAATTGTCTAGATCACAGCCACTAGATATGGTTAATGCCTCTTTCTCAAAAGAAGCATTCATACGTCAGAATAAAAGCAATTCAAAGAAAAGCCAAGGGGCTATTATGAACTCTATATTACAGAGCTCAATGCTATCTAGAGTAGATGCTCCTTTTGAATTTCAAGTATCTTATAAAGGAACGTATTCGAACTATACTAAGAGCATCAATATGATTGGAACCAAAGAGCTTAAAAGGAAATATGAATAATGAGCACAATTGAAGCTAACATTACAATAGATATTCCTGATGGCATCGATCCACAAGAAATGATTAACTCCCTACGATATCAAATATCAAATATTAATGGAAAAGATACACACGTTAATATAGTGGAAGTTGATAATCCTTTATCTTTAAGCCCAATTACAATGAAAAAAATTAAGGACTAACATGGCAGGAGACGTAAAAATCAAATTTCTTAGCACTGAAAACCTACCAGCATTTGGCGAGATACTTCATAGAGCGTTTCTGAAGGAAGCTAAAGAGCTTTACGATGTTAGTAAAGACTATGAAAAGCCTGATGTATGGAATAAGGTAAAAGCTGCCATAAGTACAGTTTATGAAAAAGCAGGCTTAGCTAAATACGAGGATATTAAAGAAGGTTATACAGAGAGACTTAGGATAGGAGATATTGTCTTACTTGAAGACGACAAACGCGCCTATGCTGTTACTGGTATCAGCAATGATAATGTAAGGACATATCCTAGGCCTATTGCTAGGGATGTTGATTCACTTAAACCTTCAAAAATTGGTGGAAGAAGTGGAAGAGTTAAAAGACCAAACCTTAGCCAAATTAAAAGTGAGTCCTATGAGAATATAGTTTTAGAAAATTTGCCAGATGAAATTATTAATAGAGAAGCTAAGAATACTGCTACATTTAAAGCTATTTCTCTATCTGATGATAGTACCCATTTGCAAATTGGAGATCTTATTCTTGGTGTAGACCCAATACAACTGTCATTTACAACTCAAAATGGCTACCAGTATTTCCCAACTTTACGCACTAGTGGAAATCCAAAGCTTCCAACAATGCAGCAAATTAAGAATATAACTATAGTATTAATGTTTCCAAATGTAGACGCAATTAACTATCAGTTAATTCCTTTATATGCAATGTTCAGGCGCACCCCATTTGTTAATATTAAGAATAGAGACCTGCTTAGATTCTTTAAAGATGTAGCTAGTCCTACTGGTTATATTCCAGTTGCGTTAGAAAGTATTCAAATACAGTCTATTGACGGGTTCCCTAATTCTTTACAAGCAACTATATCCGTTCTTCCATTTGACCCAGGGCCAACATCTAATGGAAGTCTTCAAGCATTAAAGAGCTTTGATGATGTTTTTATCCAGCAAGAAAGCTTGAGCAAAGATATAATTCTTAATAAGATGATAGAAACTGCTGATTTGAAGATGCAAGACATATCATCTTTACCTACTACTTTTGATTCTTTAACTCAAATTGTTAGTGAAGCCAGCGAAAATTTCAAAGAAAGTTTTCCATTTAGAGCATTTTACCAATCCCTAATAGCAGGAAGAAAGTCTGTTTTAAATGAAAACGGAGAAGAGGCTAAGCTCTATAACTCAGATGACTCATCTGCTTTGCTTGCCAGCGATATCTCATTTTTGTCTCCAAGAAATAGAGAAAACTTCTTGCATGAATACAATATAGAAGCAAATAGAAAGCAAGTAGGATTTAAATATACATATGTAACTCTATTTGATAAAGATAAAAAGGAAACACCAAATCTTGCTGATATTGGAAAATACTTTTCAGATGAACGAATAGATAGTAGAGATAAACGCTTAGACTCATTCAGAAAGCTATTTGATGCAATAGGAAGCTACGAGGGCCTAGCTAATACTATGTTCTCTGCCTTTCATAATATGTCTGACGCATTTAGACCTATTGAGTATGAATTTAGTAAGATGGACAATTTGGTTAATCATGTCCTAGCACTACATGGAGTTGATCCAAAGATGGTTGTTAAAGGTACTCCTAGCACTGGCGCTGGATTTTTAACTAATCTTGGAAAACTTATGTCCTTTCTTACTAGAAGTACAATGCAACAAGTTGGAGTTGCTCCTATAGCTTCAGCTATAGAAGCTATTAATAAAAACATAGTAGCTGATGGTAAAATAGATTATAATAAAGCTGCGGCAGACCAATGGGCTCTTCTGAAAAAAGCTGGCCTGCTATATAATGAGGCTAATACTGGGGAACTAAGCAAGTATGGTATTCACACATTAGATGGAGCATTCCAAGCACTGTGGGCATGGATAGAAGAGGATAAAAGTGGTAAGCGTAAACAAGATTTTATTGTTGTCTTACAAGACATAATGAATGCGCTTAAAGGAGATCTTTCTACTTCTATAATGGTTGTAAACGCGGGTCAGTCTGTTGATGAGTCAGAATATAAGATTGTTAGATTGCCAGTTAAAACTGTTGAATTCTATATAGATAACAAGACTGATGTTATAACGTCATGGTCTCTTGTATATTCTAATAAGTTTGTTCCAATTAATCTCCTAGCGTATAAGTATCCATTTTATCAACATCTAGGATCAGACGATCCAACGTTATCTCTTTCTATTACATCTGTTCCTAATGGCGAAAGATTTGATCTAAAAGAACAGCTTGCTCTACTTTCTGACAGAATGTATGACTCTGTTAAGTTAGTTAATTATACGTCTCCTGACTTATATACTTGGATGGACCCTCGAGTAGAACTCGACTATGCTCCAGGACATATATTTCATTGCTTTGGAATTCATAAGGTTGTTTTAAACTCTTCTAATTCTACTAATATACAAGGCCAACCAGATGCTTGGAACACAACAATTAATCTTACCCAAGCAAATTTTAGTCTTGAACAGTATCATAGCATTAGCTCGGCTAATAATTTAACTGAAATTGATGCTATAATTTCACAGCTAATTCCAAGACTTCGCATTGATGAAAGTGGAAACCTTACAGTCCTCGCGCTAAAGCATCCTACAGAAACATTAACTTTAGATGAAGTAGTTTATCTATCATTCCTATTTTCTACTCCTGGTCAAAGATACGTTGAGCATGTTGACCAAATGATTAAAACATATGGAAAATTAGAAAATTCAAAGAAAGTAACTGGTAAAGACTTAATTAACTTGCTTGCTCCTAAAATGAAATTGTATTATAGCATGGATCCAAATCAAATAGACAAAGGAGCAACTAAAAAACTTGAAGCTCTTTGTCTTGAAAATAAGAAGTTTAAAGGACTAATTACTGCTATAGCTAAAGAATACGAGCAGCTATTGGAAGTGCAAGCAGATGCTTTTATTAATATTATAGATAGAGAAAAATCTATATTTGAGCAGGTTGTCAAAGGAATTAGAGACTCGAAGAATGTTATAGCTGGCGCAGCTATTGGAGCAGCTGGCCTAGATTATACTTTGCTATTTTTACTATCACTTGGTCCAGCTGGACCTTGGGCAGCGGCCGTAGGTGTAGGACTCATAGCTACAGGTGCACTTTTATATACTGGAGTAAATATAGGGGCTGAGCTTGCTAGGAACAAAGTAAAGAAAGACCTCTCAGCACTAGTTGCTAATATTATTAATGTATATAAAAAAGAAATTTTGTTAGAGCTATCTAGAGCTATAGTAAAAGACCCTCCTATTAGGAGACGACTTCTTAGTAAAGAGTTCATATCTCTATTAAGACCACCTACAGTTGATGGAGACCAAGTAGATATAGAAAAATATATATCACAAGTACAATATCAAAAGAGACTTAACTGTTATCCTGACTTTGACATGCCTGTAATTTGGGAAAGCGCAGATAGGATATATAAAGCAAGTCCTGACTTTTATCTTTATAATTTTTCTAATCCTCAAACTTATATTAATACATATGTTAAAGAGAGCACAGATAGACTAATTAAAATTGGTAAAATGGGAATGCAACTTGCCTTAGTTGAGCATAAAAACTTGTATGAGTCTCTAGAACAGCTGACAACCCAAGTTAGTAGTCAAGGTGATAAAAATATTCAGAATGTTTTATCTGGAGTATATACAGAAATTGGGTATGCAAACTCAGCAGATTCGTTTTTAAACCTTGCTCAGATGTATAGATTGGTTGCTTTCAAAGATGAAAATATTAAGACAAGCGATGTATCAACAGAACAAGATACGACCTTTTTAACTGAACAAAGAAAAGAAGAGCTTATAAAAGAACACGAATCAGTTAATTCTGAATTAAAAAAGACAAATCCTAAACTTTTTGAATATGAACAAACAATACTTAATTATATGCTTAGCATGGATATTGCACCAAAGATTCAAGACACGAATATAATTAAGTATAACATTGTCTGGACTGCCAGAATGAAAACGTTGATAGAACTTATAGCACTCGGATATCAGATACAGACATACTTTGCTTCTGAAACTGCGTTAAAAGGAAGCATATCTGTTGCTGATAGTTCAGCTAAAAAAGACTTGAACAAATATGTAGAGCAAGAGAAAAAGAAGCAGCAATTGTCTGGACAAATTTTAGAAAAACTAGTTAGCTTAAAGGCTGATGTATGGGCAATTCTAGAAAACTGGAAAGATGCTACTTCTAAAACAGTCAACTCTACTACTGATACTAGGTTTAAAACTTTAAAAAAGAAATATAATAAAGGCTTCTTTGCTGAGACTATTAATGATAGTAGCAAAGAAGAGTCTTCAGATTTTCTACAGGTGCCTTCTATTAGAAATTTAGAAGCTGAAGTATATAATAAAATAGGATTCTTTATTAGGCTTAATACAGTTATAGAGCTAGCAAATGGCGGGAACAGTGTGCTTAAACCATATAGTGGTAATGTTCCTAATCTATCTCTGGACTCCCTTCCTGAACTTGGTTTTATTGACGCATTTAACGTAAGACAGACTGAATCAGTATTTAGAGCACTTGAGATTGAGCGTCAACTATTTGACTCTATGCAGAAAAATAAGAACGTTACACTTAAGTATTTTCCTACATTTAAAATATTTTTTATAGAAGAAGAGAGTAAGAGATATCAAGTGTTGGATGATTACTATGCATATAATGCTGTGCAGTCTATAGAGATCTCAAAAAATAAGCATTCATCTAGCGTAGTTGCAGTTATACGACTAAACAATTTGAATGGTACAATTACAGATAAGTTGTCATTTCATCGCGAAAGATCTGACTTTATGCAAGCGAATGATTTCTTAAATGAAGATGACGCCTTTTTTGGAACGTTAGATGTTAAGCCTGGTACTAAAGTTCAAATCAAACTTGGATATGCTGCTAATGACAGCGATCTTCCTACGGTGTTTACTGGAAGAATTCTAGAAATGAACGCGGGACCAGTTACAGAAATCATATGTCAAAGCTATGGTGCCCAGCTAAATCATAAAGTACTTCAAACTAATGTTGGCTTCTTCTCATCAGAGAAAGAATATGGAGACATAGCATCGGCTTTGTTAGATATTATTCCAGGTCTTGAAAATCTAGGTAAAAAAGAAATTGCATCATTTGGACTTCTTAGTGGTTTTACTGGACGAGATCTTAAAAAAATTAGAACTAGTCTTTTCGACAATTTCTTATTAAGCACAGTGCTAGGACGTCTGACTGCTAATCTTCGCGGATTTGATAATCCTAGGGATGAAAATATTTACTTGCCATTTAATTTATCTATATACCCTAAGTGGAAACCTCGCTTTGACTGGGTAGTATATAACCAGAGCGTATGGGACTCTGTTAAAGAATTATGTTTATATTGTAATAATACTGAAGCTGTGATTAAACAGTACAATAATGATCCTTTATCTCAACGAGGAGAACAAAGGGAAACTATCGTAATTGGAAATAAATCTGGATATTATAAGTGGACAGATTCTTTAGCTTTAAGCTCGATTGATACAGATGATATAGATAATAGAATAGCAAAGTTTAAAGACATCTTATCTAAGGATGGTATTAAAAATCCTCAATTTACTACAGCTGGTAAACAATATAAGCTTAAAGGAATTCAAACTCTTAGAGAAGATAAATATAGATTGTTATCTCCTCTTAAATTTGTTTACGATAACGTTAAGACAACTTTTCTTCCTAAAGGAATAAATAAACCAATAGGGTCTGAAGTCAAGTATGCTAATCTTAAGCCTGAATTTCTTCCATTGTGGGAATGGTTAAGCGATCCGTTAAATTCTAATATTATAAAGAAACGACTATTAAATGAGCTCGATCTTACTATCAAAACTGTTTCAAACTTTGCAAGCGAAGCTTTTAAGCGTCAGTTTAAATCATTTGCTGACCCCATTTCATCTATAATAGACAGCTTAGATAAGTTTTCTAGTAGTTCTATTGTCAGAGATCCTATTAAAGGCAACGTTGCTACTAGCCAAAAAGGCGAATATTTTCCAACTATAGTTTTCTTTATTAGTGCGATAGAAGGAATAGAAGGTAAATCAAACTTTTGGGACCTTTGTCCTGAAGATTTTTATTCAGTTAAGGCTGCTGTTGATAATTTAAATCCAGCACTATCGTCTGACATAAGATATAGAAAGATTCAGCAACATCATTTGGTCTCTGAGTCTATCAATCTTATTTCAAATGATATATCACTGAATGCAAACTTTCCTAATAAGATTAATCTGTTCTACTTTGATGAACCACAGTTTATTTCTAGCATAGATGGGGTACAACCAGATAAATTTAAGAAAATAAACATGTGGCCTATTAGATCTTTTGGAGATATTAAAGACGAACATATTAGAGAGCTAAACGTTTTCCAGAAAAACATAGACCCATACTGGTTAGACATTAAAGAGAGTACAGAAGGATTTTTCAAGGGATATAGAAGACTAATGGTTAAGGCTGCTGGAAAGAATAAAAAGAAAGGTGATACAGGTGCTGATAAAGTTGATAAATATATTGAGAGTATCAACAAAGACTTTGGCACCTTTAATATTAACACTCCAGACTGGAGAGCATTTCCATCTTATCAGATAGTTGGAGTTAATATCCTTAAAAAAGAAGTATCTAAAATGTACAGGGGTACTATTCAGATTGTAGGAGACCCAGAAATAGAACCACTTGATATTGTTCATATTCAAGATTATATTAATGATATGCACGGAGCGGTAGAAGTAGAAGAAGTTGTACATACCTTTACTCCAGATAGAGGTTTTATAACTACTATAACACCATGCTTAATTACATATGATAGAGACCCAATACAATTAGAAGATGTATCTGTTATTAATAGAATATACGACGTAGCTCAAGCACACTCTAAAGCTACAGTATACAAGGTAATAGGAGGTGCGGCTGGAGCCATTGCTGGAACAGGTATGTTATTGTCTGGAAATCCTACAACAATGAGCGCTGCTGTTGGAGTTGGAGGACTTGGATTGCTTTCTTCTTTAAGTGGGTTAAGCGCCATATTTGGAAATAAATATCATAGATTCTTATACGATAGCCTTGGAAATATTCTTGGACGAGATGTAATTAACTTTACTGCGCTATTATATCACGGTCTGCCGTTTATGTGTGGATTCGATGGAGTAGATTATACCAATCTTAAAACCTTAATGACACATAAAGCAGATAATGTTGAGGGCGGTATTATTTCTAGGCTGTCGGTCTTTAGTGACGAATTTGCAGCATGCATCTATACCAACTTTACTCCTGGTAATTTCACTCTTAGAGATGCCGTTGTTAATAAACTTGGATTCCTTAAATACTTCACTAATCTTCCGAGTGCTGGACAACTCAAAGACGGGTTTAGTTTTGGTGATAGATATTTACCTTGGAATAGATTAATTGGTAGCATTAGATAATGGAGGATAAATGGAAAAGTCTATTGGAGAATGGAAATTTTATGTACTAGAGCTTTCTGCTTCTAATTACTATAATCCTAAGCATCAAATTGCTAGGGTTAAGTATAAGGGGAAGAGAATAGATATTAGAATTAATCCTGGTACGGAAAATCCCAATCCTCAAGACCATTTAGTTTTGGTGATAGCGCCAGAAAAAACAATGGAGTACGAGGAAGTTGATAGCTCTCAATATGACCTTCCGCCTGGAACAACGGCAGATGGAGAAGTAACTGATATTCAGCAAGGCTTATGTTTCTTAATCGATAAGAGACAACGAGTTAACACTACCGCTCCACAGAACGGACAGGCTGGTTTTTCAGTTTCTGAAAGCAACATGTTTGATCCAGAAAACGTCGTATCAGTTATGTCTCCTAGGATGGTAGATCGAGACTATACTAGTGTAGATTCTACAGGACAAGATCCTAATTATGGATCAATTGGAATTTTCATGAATAGGGATGGATGTATCTTAATCAAGGCCAGCGGTTCATCTATTACTATGGGAAAAGAAGGAATTCATCTTGGCGGAAGATTATTTCAGGAATCTTCTGCAGTAGAAACTGGTCCTTTGTCTGACAATACAATAGCTGATTTAATAGGATCAACTATACCTACTGCAGGTGCCGCTTGGCCTAAGCTTCCAAATATCGGTCACATAGCGCAGTATGCAAATGCAGGGCTAAAGTTTATTAAAATTGCTGACGCAGCTAAGGCTGGTATTAAAATTGCAGATAGTATTGGAGCTCTCGTATAATGGCGACAGAACCTTTTAATAAAATGAAAGATGTTCTTTTTGGGTACGATACAGATATTCATTTTGAAAATGACGATCTAATGACTACTACAGGAATCGATTTTATTGAAAGAGAACTCTACAAGCTTCTGATTACTCTTCCAGGAGAATGGAGAGCCGATCCAACTATTGGTGTATCACCAAACAAATATACTGGAGAACAAAATACTAGAGAAAACGCAAAGGAAATGGAAGCTTATATTGAACAAGGAATACGCCTTACTGTCGCACCAGGAACTCCAAGAGTAAGAGTCGTACCAACTGGTCCTGATAAGGTAATGGTATTTATTGATATACATCTTCCTACTTTTGAACAATTATCAGTTCCATTTGAGTTTGATTACATCAATGGTATTAGAAGATTAATCAAAAGAGACGCTAAAGTTACTCCTATTGTTTCTGCTAATAATGAAATTAATAATATAGAAAATTTAAGGAGACCAAACAAATACTGGTCACGTATGAGTTATAACTCTACTAATAATACTTAAGAGGTACCATGCCAACTCGCAGAAATTACGCAACTATATATCAAGAAGGAAGAACAAGAATAGTTAATAATACCCCTGTAAATAATTTTAATCCACAGGGAATTGCTAAGTCTTTTCTAGATATTCTTGGTTTAGAAATGGAAAGGCTATATGACAATGCTGAGTACATATATAGGTCTATAGACCCTACTAGAGCGGTCGGGCGCGATCTTGATAGAATCGGATTTTTAGTTGGAGTTCAACGTCAGGGCTCTGTATACGCCGCAGACTTTAGTGAAACCAACTTTAGTTTCTACATAGATAAGAAACTCAACTGGAGTATTAACCAATTAATTGATGAACTATATAGTAGCTCAGAGAAAGATATTCTTGTTCAAAATGGGTTCCTCTTTTTAAATGCAGACCGATCTGTTAGTTATATGACTATACCAGCTGGAACGAGTGTTACTAATTCAGACCAGACAATTGCTTATACAACTGTTAATGACGTACATCTTACTGGAACAACTGAAGCATATGTAGCTGTGACCGCTGTTGGTTCGGGCCCTTCTTACAATGTAGAATCTAACATGTTAATTGCGCACTCTCTATATCAGGTTCCAGAATTAAGAAAACTTGCTAGGTATATTAAATGTTCAAATTCTTTTCCTATCCAAAATGGAAAATATACACAGACTGACGAAGAGTATAGATATAATATAACAACTGCTAAGGCCGCGCTGCCAGCTAACGAACTATATATTCGTCGCACTGCTCTTGGTACTCCTGGTGTAAGAGATATTCTATTTGAGAAGAATAAGTATGGATCAGGTACTGTTCATATTATTGTAGATGGTATCTCTCCTCTAGTTTCTACTGGACTCATAGCTGTAGTTAAACAGAATGTACAAACGGCTGCTTCATATGGAGACATTATATATGTTAGCGCCCCAGAGTATCTTGGTGTTGAACTTAACTTTTCTATTCGAACAAACCCTACTGCTACTGACCCTCTCACAATAAGAAATCAAGTTCGAAGCGCAATCATAAGCTACATCAATAACCTTCCTATTGGAGGAGAAATAATTTGGAATAGACTAGTATCTATTGCTCTAGATATTCCAGATGTAATAGACTTTATACCAAACTATTTTAAATATGGCAAGTATGACGCTCTTAATAAAGTAAATAAAGAACAAATCATATTAAACTTTATTAATCAGCGAGCAAGATATAATGAGAAGTGGTATACAGACTCTGGCTTAATGACATGTTGTATTGCCTAAGGAATTCTAATGAGAACAAGAAAACCAATTCAAGCTAAGTCTACCGAATCCATAATTAAAGCAATTTTACCACAAGAATTTAAGATGGTAAAGGACAAAACTTCTAACGGCTATAAGTTTATAAATCTTTTATATGGTGTAGAAATTGATCAAGCTAAAGAATATCTGCAAAGTGTCTATGATAATTCTTTTTTGGAATCAGTAGATCTAGCTGATGATGGCATTCTATATGAAGTATATCTTTCGGGAATTCCTTCAAGTGGATTTTTAAATGCTGGTGGAACTAAAGTTAAAATAACTAATTGGGACTCTCTTTCCAACTCTGAGTTTTACGATGGACCTCCAACTAGACTTACTCTCTCAAATCAAATATCTATTTCTGGAATTGTTCAATCTGGAAATATAGTTGGTTTAAATTATTTTAGATCCAATGCTAGTGGTTATGGTTATTATCTAATTAATGCTGATATTGATTCTAGTGAGTTTCTATCTTTAAGCGGATCTTCTTGGAAAATATATTTAGATAATAATGGAAATATACAAGAAAGTTCTGGTTTTTGGCCAGCAGTTGGAACATTTAACTATTCTGAACAAGGACGAGACGATGTACTTTATCCATTAACATCTGGATACTTATCTAAAACATATCCATTAACAAGACGAATCAGAGACGATAGCGGAGTATATTGGAATATAGATCACTATGAACCATATCTTGGATGGACGAGAGATAACTATTCTAATGTTGTAGCCATTAACAATTATTCTGGTGACTATTATTACAGCCAAGATGGAAAGAAGATCTGGTATAGAACTGCATTTAATAATCCATATGGCTCTGGTAACTACACCACTGAATATCTTAATTTGCGTAACATTCCAATTAGTGGAACTTTAAAACTATACGATATAGATATAATCGATGTAAGCGGCAACGCTGTCGAAATTCCGTCTTCTGGTAAAATTTTATATAAACTTCAATCATCTAATATGCTGCGTGGTTCGGCCACTGGCGTATTTGATCCTGTGTATGTTGGGTATGATCCATATGTTCCTGAAGGTAGAGGCTTTGGAGATATAGAAGGGCTTGCCGCTAACTACTATCTTACAACATCTTGGTTATATCAACAAGATGGATCGTTTCTTGATGAGGGGTCGATGCAATACGTTGAAGGCAGCGGATCACTCTCTAACGTAGTCAAAATAAATAATCCAGTCAGCAGATATATTGCAGAATATAAGTTTAAACAATATAACAAGGCTAAGTATATTACCTCATTAGATAGTACTAGATACGTTAACTTTGATACCGATAGCCCAGTTTATTCTATTGAGTCTATCTTTAATAATCAAGAAGAACTACAGTTTGAGTTTACAAGGGACCCTTCGTATAATACAGAAAGGTCTAGATTTATTACCTTTGATGGATGGAAAATCAGACCAAATAGTAAGATATCTAAGATTGATTTTAAGATACCCGTTATGATTTCTACAGGCCCACTAGATTCATTTCTTTCCGTAGCTGGGTTAAAATCTAAAGCTGGGTATGGCGAATTCGTTCCAGACATAGTCACAACTAGAAATTATAGCTTAAACTGTATTTTTGACCAAGAAGTATATCTAGGCGGTGTTACCGAGGATGATAAATCTGGTAGCGGAAACTATTTGATATGGACTAATACTGGGTCTAATGAAATATACAGATATCCAATCGATACCAACTATGGTAAAAGAATTAAATATGTAGATGCATCAGGTTACTATCGCATTAATTCACAGGAATTCTTAAAAGATAATACCTTTTTTAGATTTAGATTTAGAGCTTATACTCCGCAGGTCCTTACATTAATGGAACTTGAGTCAGCAACTAATAAGTATATTAAGGTACAAGTAACAGCGGCAGGCATGATATCTATTATTTCAAATGGAGTTGAGCAGTACTACAGCTTTGACAAGCTAGCCTTTGGCAACAGCTTTCATGACTTAATAATCCGATACTATCCTGATCCAAACTGGACTGATAATCCAGTGTTTGATTTATATATTAAAGGCTCTTTAGGATATTATAAACCAAGAGTCTTTACCAGAGAGACTACGTCAGGTACCTTTAGCTCAACATATCTACATGTATATCAAAACTGTAGTATAGATGCAGACCTCTTCCAAATTTATTACGAGACAAACTATGGCGACACTATATAAAACAGTCAGACAGAACGGTAGTGGAGACTACACCGACTTTGTTACAGGAGTGACAGATATACTTGCTAGTGGTCTGGCTGCTACAGGCTATTATACAGAATATATACTGAGTGTTGATAATGCTGAGTACTCTGGCTATTTCGTAGCTGAGGTTCCTTATTCTGGATACCTTCATATAATTGGAAGCGGCACATGGTGGGTGCCATCTCAAGTATCTGAAATATCAGGCTATAGTAACCTTTCTGCGCCAAATGTTGAAATGGAAGGATTTTGTATAAGAGCAACTAATACATCAGATGTATTTAGTGTCTATGCTGGATCAGCCTTTTCATTGAGAGATACAGAGTTCCTGCAGACAACTAACGGCATAACAAACTCGGGCAGTCTTTATTTAGATAATGTTTCTGCACATGGTGTTGGACAAGTAAGTGGCGGCTGTTTCATTTATGACTATGGCTATAGCTCAATTTCAAATTCAAGAGTAGCCAACTTTATAAGTGGACTTTATACTTCAGATTCCAACATTAATAACTCTGTATTTATAGATAATGGTATTCATATAATTGGCTATAGCGGATTAATTTCATTGTCTGAATCTCTTATTTATAATGGTGGCTCAGGCATTGTATTTGAGTGTACTCCTACAGGAGAATTATTTATTAACAACAGTACTATTAAAGTACCAAAACCTATAGTTCTAAGCGGAGTTCTCTTACAGGTACAAGAATCAATTCTTAATGGAACAACATATTGTATTTATGGTAGCGTTGAAAGCGGATTAGTTGAAAACTCGTGTATGTATCCAAGCGGAACAACCATTAGCATTACTGAAGTTAACGTAATTAATCAAGATCCAAAATTTAAAGACACAAATTTAGGAGACTTTAGACTTCTATTTAAACAAACTGTAGGTTCTCCATGCGTCGAGCTAAAGGATTTACAAAACTTTTCTAATGTTGATTTATATACTGAACAAGCTCAGTTTACAATAAAAGATAATAAAGGTTTTACAATCGATAATCAGAAGATTTACACTAATGTTCCACAACAAAAGTTTTCTAGCTTTATTTATAAGCAAGGTAATACTCTTCTATTCAGCGATTATATGAAAGAGACTCAATTTGCAGATGCCGCAGTTGGCTATTCTGACATGCAGTATAGTGTTCAAATGATGGCAAATTTTACTGCATCTGGAGTTTCAACCAGAGCTGCTATTAATTCTCTCGATATGCCTTTCCCATATGACTGGGATTATAAAACATTTGAAACAACAGAGATTACTAATAGGCACAAATACGTTATTCCTAGGACAGTTGTAGACATAGCTCAAACTATAAGTCCATTTATTACTAATCTTCAAATGGTATCGTTTAGTGCTATAAATAAAACATTTTATACACCAATTCAATTTAATGATTATAGAGGCGTAGGCTACGATTTTGATCTAAATATTCCAGGAACAAGTATAGTATGGATGATTGAAGGCTTTAATCAGAAACTTTTAAAAGTTAACGCTTATACAGGAGAATTCTTAGAAGAGTATCCTCTATTTGTTCCAGATATTACAGGACATATATTAGTAAAGCCGTCTGGCTTAATATATGCAGGAGTATATAAAGACCAATTTAAGTTTTTAATGGAAAATGACCCTAATAAAGAAATCCTAGCTGATAATGAAGATGGACGATTAAAATGGATTTCCACAGAAATGGACGCTCACAAAGATGCTAGGGGTATAGTTGCCTATAAAAATAATTTATATGTTACTGTTACTGAATATCATCCACAAGCGATTTATGATAGGACAACAATTCCTATTTATGATGGATCCGTTGGTAAAATTTTAAGGTACGATAATAACAATACCTTTGAACATTTCATTGCAAACTATACTACTAATCAGCTGGGTCCTTCTGTATTCTTGCTTTCAAGCGGGAACGCATATCCAACAGACCTCACTATCTATGAAGACGGAGCATTAGTTGTTGCTGACTGGACTACAAATGATTTACTTTTTAAATATAGATTTGTTTATGATTATGCTCTAGTTCAGTCTTCATATGATACGGAGACTAGAGTTATTCTTCGTGAAAATTACGATAATGTAGAATTATAAGGAGTTTATAAATGGCTATTTATCCAAATGGGACAGCAGCTTCAGGAGTATATGATATATTTCAGGGAACAAACTTTACTCCAAATGACGTGGTAAGAGGTATAAGAGATAACTATAGTCCAGTTAATAGGACTACAATGCTAAACTCACTTGGTTATCAAGTAGGGTTAATTCAAAACTTTGTTAATGCTAGTTATCTTGGCAGGCAGGATGTTCCAGTTCAGAATGGCTACTTGGTTAGTGGCTGGGCAACTGGTGCGTTCACTACGTATAGCGGAGCCTTAACTGGAACTGATTATACGTATGCTGCATTGTTTCCTTGCTACTTAGAAGTTAAAAACTATGATACAACTGATATTTCTTATTTTAAGGTAACTCCAGACGCAATTTCTTTTTTAAAGCAATCTGCTTATGTAGGACTGCAACAAGGAGCCTTAAGTTATAGTGGCCTATATGTAGAAAATATATCAACGCAAGCCAGCATGTATTTAATGAACGCTAGTGGTAGCGCTGGCAGTCTCCAGGCTGTATGGAAGGTAGATAATACTGATACACTTTATATAGGCAATGACTCCGACTCAAGTTATTCTGGTATATTAAGTGTAAATGCTAGGGGATTGCAACTAAAAAGCGATACTGGAATTTATTTACAGGGTATTAATACCTCTGCAACTGTAACGCTCTATTTCTGTGGAGCAGGTATTAATATTAGTGGCGGAACCTCTTCTTCAAATTTTAGAACATATAATAACTTTTTTCCTTTAGTTGATAATGAGCGCGAGTTAGGTGATGAAAACTATAGATGGAAAGACGCGTATATAAGTAAAACCTTTTCCAAATATATTGGCCAAATATTGTATAATGATGGTGGATCATCTACACTTTTTGATGGTACAGTAAATACAACTGTTGGTCATTTGTGCGGAGCTGTACCAAGTATCACTACTCCCTCGGTTAGTACAGCTATGCATAATGCTGGAGATGTTTTAATAGCACAAGCTGGAATTTATCCTAATGCGCTATTAGTTGGAAGATCAAACGCTAGCGGATACCTAAGAATTAATAGCGGTGGCCAATTAGAATTTTATAAAATTGGTGAATCTGGCTGGGTTTTAACTGGCTTCTAAGGAATTATAATGCCTAAACCGATTAAACGACAACGCTGGTCAAACATTGATGTCTTTGGATTACTTAATGGTATATCTACATGGGACCCTCAATATAGAACTCTTCTATATGTTAGGGGCGCAGCAGATACTCCATTAGATATTAGAGCAAAGATATTTCGAAACCATAATAATCCTCCTGGACTTACTAAGCAAGGTATATTAAATGGTATATCAAATGAGTTTGGTTTTGATCCATATAATGTAGAACTTACTAATGTGTTTCAATTATCCAATACTCCATTTCCTTCTGGAAGTATAGACACACAGGACATATGGGTTGAATATAGAGACCTAAACAGCACTGGAACATGGAATAGTTTATATCCTCAGGTATGGGGACAAACATACCAAGCTGCCAAAGATAGTAAAAAGGGATTTATTGTTTGGCAGAACGAGAAGTATATTAATATTTCTGGCGTTAAAAACTTTACATATTCAAATTCCTTAGAAATTTTAGAAGACCTTCCAGATAATCAAGAGTTAAGAATATCATATTGGGTCAAAGGAACAGACCAAGATAATAATCTTGTTCTAAGAAAATTCACTGACGTTGATAACGTAGAAGATCCATACACTAGAAATTACATATATAGGAAGCCGTCACAAATAGATGTGGCAAGCGGCGTTACCGTTTATACGCTAAATGATATTCCTAGCGGACTATATTCTAGATACTATAACTCAAACTATTTTCCTCTTGAACAATTATATACCTTAAAAGATCATATTAATTCTAAGTACAGGCATAAATGGGGAACCATGGGTGATGCCACTGTAATATGGGATGTACATAAACAGTATGGTAGTGGTAACATTCCTCACTTCTTTGACGTAGCTGCTCCACAGAATGATGAATACTGTCAGCTTAGCGGAAAAGCTAACGGTATGTATTACTCAGGCTTTATAGGCGGGATAGAAGACTTATCTCAGGCGTTATATTTAGACAAGCTAATTGAAAGCGGAGAAGCTCAGAACTGGTACTTTACTTTATATCCTGGAAGATTCTACTTAGACGGAACACCATTTTATATGTTTGAACGTCCTAGTATAGAAAACATTACGTTTATAAATGGACAAGCAGATATACCATCTGGCCTAGAGCGAGGAGCACATGTTATCTTAGCTAAGAGCGGGTACTATGATAATGCGTGTGTAGAACAAGATCCTTACTTAAGTGGTTATATGTTTGAAGATCACACCTATCCTACTGGAGAAGGTGGGGATGAGATTTGGTCTTATATCTATCGTAGGAAAGGTTTTATACCTTCAGGCGTCGGCCACGATGTTGAGCTTCTGCTTGGAGAATATAATATAGATTTCCAGAATGGTAAAATAAACGCTTCGCTTCTAGATCCAGATGCAACTATTATCTGGGAAAACTCAGTGATACCAAGTGGAAGAATAATAGAGTATGATATCAATCCTATTAATAACAGCTTGTTTAGTAAACAGAAATTCTTTTTGTATTTGGTAACTAAGGAGAACTAATGTATTATATAAATATATCTGCTCCAGCAACTGGTGTAATTGACTATCCAGTTCAATTTAGTGGAGAGTCAAATGTACCAAATGCAGAATATGTATGGGATTTTGATGATCTATCCCCAGCTGGTTCTGGAATTCTAGTCTCACACGAATACTCTTCTTCTGGCATATATAATGTAACAGTTGTAGCATCTGGTATAGATATTGGCTCAGGAACATATATTTATGATAACTTTGATGGCTCTGGATATAATGCTTGGTGGAATACCGATTTTACTTCTACACACACTTTAAGCGAATATCCTCCTGGATCTGGCAACTATGTAGCAGTCCGAGGAACAAGTGACCAACGATGGTTACTACCAAGTGGATCGTCAATATGTGGTGACTTTGACCTGCAATGGCAGGTTGTATTTGGTGCAAATAACTCTGGTAACATATCAGTTCATTTAGCATTATTTAATGCTTCTGCTACTAGCGGGATTTGCGATTTAGAATGGAATAACGGGATAGCATTTAGTTGGCCTCTTGGCTCACTTAAGGATTCTGCTTCTTCTAGTTATTCACAATATGGTTATCTATGGTTACGATATGTTCGAGTTGGAAGCACTATTACTGCTTATTACGATACTGGTGGCGGCTGGACCGCTCTAGCAAATCCAGTTACCTATTCAGGTTGTGTGACTGTAAGAGAAGATGGAGCAGAGAGGCACGGCATAGGAGAACTTAATTTTCTTGCTGAATCTGGTTTGCCTTATAGTGTTGGTACAGTTGTTATGGCTACTGGTGAATTTGAGATACTTATACGAGATACTGAAATTAACGAGATTAGTGGATTAGTAGAAGGCGAAGGGTATATCTATTCAGATGTAACAGAAGATGATATTATTTTAGGAGAAGTGTATGGCGTTGGCTATATTTATTCTTTTCCTAATTTTTATGATTCAATTTCTGGTAGTTTGTATGGCATAGGTTACATTAATGGTGGTAT
>CAYVGZ010000001.1:84337-171075 GCA_964450845.1 uncultured Candidatus Bathyarchaeia archaeon
TTTATGATTCAATTTCTGGTAGTTTGTATGGCATAGGTTACATTAATGGTGGTATGTCGTTCTATTTTCCACCAACCCCTGCTCCTCCAACTTCATCTGGGGTTCTTAAAAAAGGTATAAAACCATTACTAACTAATAAGTTTAGGTATCCATATAAGATTCCTAAAGAAGTGATAATGTCTAGAGTAGACTTTTTAAAGAATGGTAGACTATCCTACTTAAGCGATCTTCCAGTTGAACTTTGGATGAACTACTCTGGAGAGTGGGCACAAGTAGAAACAAGTACTACAGATAGATATGGGTCATGTTATATTACTCATAGTACTTCAGGAATCCCAAATATAACAAACTGTCTAGGAGTAGTAAAGATTACCTATGATGGTGGCGATTACGTTTCTAATGTAATGAGATATAATTTTTATAGTGGTCTTGCATATGAAGAAGATTTAGTTTATATTATAGATGCGGCCGCTACTGGCTCAGTTCCAGATAGATTAGCACACGATATATTCGATGGCGATGGTAGAGATAATTACTTTGACCGAATGTATTATGTATAAGGAGTTAAATTAACTATGAGATATTCAGGAATTTATTTACATTTTGAAGGAACAACTGCTGAGTGTGATGCTGAGCAAGTAGCAAGGGAGTCAGTATTTGATACCGACTCTGGTCTGTTTAGATATATGGACGCGCTTAGTGGAGTGCATTATTTAAATGCATCAGATTTCGATTTTTCAGGCTACTGGCAAGCAGCGTACAGTGATTCTATATACTGGTATTCTAGTTCAAACTTTTCAGAGATTCGAGTTGGATCTCCCTCTGATTTGTATTCTATTAAAGTTATAAGAGATGTAGCAAACTCTATTTCACAAGTGGCAACAAGTGGGATATTATCTATATGTGGATCAACTATATTATTCCACACAAATAGTGGGGCTGTTGCAGAGTGTTATGGAAATAAAATGTCAATCTATCCAAACAAATATCTATTATTTGGCAATTCTTATGTGGGATGGGACATGTATGCTGACGTAGCTGATAATCTATATATTTCTGGACTATCTTATACCAGTTTTAATCTTAAAAGTTACCTTGGACTAAATTTGTTAAACTACTCAGGGGATACTAACATAAGTGGGCTGGCAGGTAACACATATATTAAGCAGAATGGAAATGGATCTACTACTGGTAATATAACTCTTAATGCTAGCGGCAATTTACTTGGTTATGGAAATTGGGTAAGATTCCAGTCTACTAGCTATGCTCATTTTATGTCTACTGATAGTGATCTTAATTTTACTGCTCTTAATGGTGCAATCAGTATTTGTGGTAAAAATAATATAGTAATTGATTCCACAAATGGAGATGTATACTCGACTCCTTGGCAAAGTTATTCTATAACCGATCCATCTGGCTGGGCTTCTATTACTTTTTCTTCTGTACAATATAAAACTATAGGTGATCTTGTATTTTTATCCTATTATGTTAGTGGTAATGCTAATTCTGATCAAGTTGCTGAAATAGATCTACCATATAGTCCAAATAATTATTTAGATACCTGTCATGTTGCTAGCGTAGCTGATAGCGGAAATTATGGTTTTGGTAAAGCGCAAGTACTTATAGGAACAAATAGATTAAGTGTTTCGAATGATCAAGAGCCTTCTCCAACTTGGGCGACTGGAGGAGTTAAGTTAATACACGGTCAGTTTTGGTATCAGAAGGCATAAATGAAATATTTTATACAGTATCCTGGATACTTAGTTTGTAATCTTAGATGTCCTTATTGTTTTCATTATAAAGAACTATCTACTGGGCTGTCTAGTGGTGGAGATCCAATAGGCCAAGGTGGCCCAAACTTTACTGTAGAAGAATATATTACTTGGAGAGATACTCATCTTAACGATGCTGAAGAAATTGTTATTCACTTTCATGGTGGTGAGCCTACTATTGAAAAGAACATAGCTCATATTGAAGACTTCTTCTCTAAATCCAAGCTTGAACACCTAGACGTTTTAACTAATGGACTAGGGCCAGAATCCAGTTATAACAGATTGATTAATATAAAAGATAGGATATTTAGAGTAGGTTTTACTTATCATAGAACTGTTATAAATGATAATGCTGAGCTTAGAAAGATTTTTACTAATAGAGTTTTAATGGTTAAGGCGGCAGGCATTCCTGTCTATGTTAAAGAGATGTTATTTCTTAATCATAAGTCTCAGATTTTAGCTAATAAAAGATTCTGGGAAATGATGGGTGTTCCAGTAAAGATTCAAGACTTTAAAGGATATACCAGAGGCGAGGATTTTACTGAGCTACAAAGATATACTATAAAGGATCTAGAGATCATAGATAAAGAATACATTAAGACTAGCGCTACATGTTCCTGCTTGCCTGGTTATAGGCAGATTATGATAAGGGGTGGTTGGCAGGCTGGAGATATATTAGGCTGCTGGATTGACCCAGTTGTAGTAGGAAACATAAAAGATAATACGTATGATCCTAGATATAAAGTTGAAATTGAAATGAAGCCAGGCGGCAAACAAGTTGTTACTGGCGTTCTTAAGAAATATAAAGGTACCTATGAGGGCGATAGGTACTATGATAATTTAAAGAAAAATAGCCTGTGAGACTATACTAGTACTGATAATTAAGGAGGAAGAAATGAAGTTAAAGAATGAAGTTGTTTTAAATCCTGCGTTTGCTAAGGCCTTTGGCCAACTGCTTAAGATGCCTTTTCCTGCAACAGTGGCTCTACAGTTGATAGAAACGTTCAAAGCCCTAGACGAACAGCAGAAAAATGTCTTCGCTGTCAGAGATACTTTCCTAGAGAGACTTGGAAAAAGAGAGTCTACTGGAGTAAAGTTTAATAGCCCTGAAAGCGAAAAGGAATTTTACGACGAAATGGATAAACTTTTAAAGCTTGAATTTGAGATTCCGCTCAAGGATAAGCTTACCTTGGATGATAAGATCCAAATATCTGGCGAAGATATAATTACCCTTCAGCCAGTTTTAAACGTAAATATTTAATGGAGGTTTAAATGGCTGGAATATTGCTAGGCAGCGGTCAAACTATGGTCGTAGACGCTATGAAATATTACATAGATAACATTACTAGCGGACTATACGTTGGACTAATGACTAATTCATCTGATCCAGATGAAACGTATCAGATAGGCGCTGGAATTACAGAAGTTGCTCCTTCTGCAGGAAGCGGATACGGGCGCCAGCTAGTTTCTTCTTGGGGAACTACCGCTGGGGTTGATCCAATTCTATCTGGAGATACAGCAACTTTTAATGTTTCTGGAACTTGGGAATCAGTTAATGGATACTTTGTATCTCAAACTGAAACTGGAAATGATGCTCTGTGGGCAGAAGTATTCCCAGTATCAAAGCGCGGAGACAAACATCATGGAGATAAGATTTTGATTACTCCAAAATATGAACAACAGTTTAAAGGAGAGGTATAATGTTTTTTATTGCAGCTAGAAAAGATACGCAAGTAGAACTTGAACGAGGCGGTAGAAGCTTAGATTTTACTAATGATGCTATTAGAGTAGCATTTAGATCTGCTTTATGTACTAATCATAAGATCTCTGATTCTAACCTTTCGTTCTACTATGTGGCCGACGATGATAGTTCTGTAACAAGAGTTATGTCTGGTGACAGCTATGTCCTAACATGGTCTGCAGTTGCTCCAACTGGAGAAGTTACTGGACTTGATTTTTCAACAGAAGATGCAAAGCGCTGGGTAAAAGTTACTGCTTCTAAGTCTGAAATTCTTGCCGATAACTCTGATACCACAACTATTACTATTGAGCTATGGAAAGCAGACAAGTCAGGCATAGCTACAACTGTTACTGCTAACGCTGATGTTCCAGTTCTAACGCCTAATGGTCCTCGTAAGGTAAGAGTCAGCTTAGTTAATGGCGTAGCAACAAAAAGTTTTAAAACAGCAATAGCAGGAGACTGGGTTATTCCAGCAAAGACAAGATTTAACAATGTAAAAGTATTGCAAGCAGCCACTATTGAAGCAATTCAACCACTAGCAGACTTCTAAGGATAGTAAATGGCTACACTAAAGTCTATTACTAGAGGTACCGTCACATTAAATAACGTAGTAGGAACTGTTAGTGAATATGTTGATGTGACCGTAACTGCAGTAGACCTAGCTAAAACCTTTGTTAGTTTCACTTATAAAGGAGGAACTGATAGAGGCGGTCATGTTCCTATTGCTGGATTCTTTACTAGTACTACTAATCTACGTTTTCAACGTAAAAATTATGATGCTCCTGATCAACATTTTACAATTGAATATGAAATAATTGAATGGACGTCAGGTGTTACTGTTCAAACTGGTACAGCTACTAATATCTTTAATTCAGATGGCGATGTAGATGTGTCTATTACTAGTGTAAACACATCAAAAGCATTTGCATTTGTTACCATTTATGGTTATTATAGTTGGGATCCTTATCATGCAATTGAATTTGTTTCTGCTGAGATCACCTCGTCTACTAATTTAAGACTTAAGAACCTATCTGTTGATGAAAATAGTAATACAGTAAAATGGACTGTAGTTGAATATGATTCGTGTTCAGTTCAGAAAGTTAGTGATGCACCATCTGGTACTAGCGATTCCTATACAATCGCATCAGTTACTACAAATAAAAGTGCAATAATATCTTCATACAGAATGAATAATGCTGGTACATCAGACGATAGCGCATTATGGAATTTGTATTTAAGCGATGCTACAACAATTACGTATGCGCGAACAACTGGTGGAACAACTGGTACTTTTATTGCTTATATAGTTTCATTTACCGATAACTCGTCAGTACAAGCAGGAGAAGTAAGTTTTGGATCTGGCGATACGTCAAAAGATACAACTATTTCATCAATAAATACAGCAGCATCAATTCATTTTGGTGCTAACTGTGCATGGAATACATTTCAATGTAAGTCTTCTAATTCAGGTGTATTAAGAACTGCAACTGCTGCTAAAATAACAAGTACTACTAATCTTAATTCTTCTATTAATCAATCAGGTACTACAGGCACTTTTAGATATCAAGTTATTAGTTTTGATGTAAGCACGCCTGCTACAAGAAAGTGTTCAGTTCAATATGGTAGCACTACGTTAGCATCAGGAACAACAAGTACAACAGCAGCTATTACATCAATTGATACTGCTAAGTCATGGTTAGTCTTTTCTACTAAAGGCTCAGGGTCTACAGATGGTACTAATGAACCTGGTAACTCATCAGTTTGTGGTAGTATTAGCTCTGCTACTGAGCTTTCGTTTGCTCGTACTAATTCTACTATGGGTGTAACAGTACAATGGTTTGTTATAACATTCTCATCTGGAGTATCAGTTCAACGAGGCACTGATACTAATGTATCTACAACTGTAGTTAATAAAACTATAACTACAGTAGACACAAATAAATCATTTGTCGTATTATCTACTGCATCTAACGATTTTATGATTAGAGGTCAAACGATTAGAGCAGATATAACAACAACTACAAATCTTGCACTTGATTCAGATGCACTTGCAGCTAATGAAGTCAGATGGCAAGTTATTCAATATGATAATTGCTCAGTTCAGAAAATAGCTAAGACAATATCAAGCGGAACTTCAGCAACAGATACTATTACATCAGTAACACTAACAAAGACATTTTTAGCTCCTACTGGTAGACATAGTTCTGCTAGTGGATTAGAATATAACTTTTGGCATTTTAGATTGTCAGATGCTACAACATTAACATATGAGTGCGGCATCGCGGATGGTACACTTCAAGGTGTTGTTTATGTAGTTTCATTTACAGACGATGCTACAGTTAGCAGATATGTTACTACTGTTGCATCTAGTGATACTACTACAAATACGACTGTAACAATAGGTCAAACAACTAGTGCATGGATAGTAGGCCAAGACCATAGTAAAAATTCATCAATTGATGCTGATAGCTGGTGGTATGTTACTGATAATGCTAAGGCTATTACGTCAAGTTCAAATGTTGCTAACACTAGATTAGCTAGCGGTTCAGCTGGAGAAACGTACTGGGAATTAATAGAACATACGGCATTAAGTATAATGCTTCCTCCTAAGTGGATGCACTTTAGACAGCACAGATTATAAGGAGAGTTAAATGCAATTTTTAAAACAAAGTACAGCAGTGACTTTGATGCTAGGGCCCTTCCTGGACGACACTGACGGTAAAACGTACGAAACAGGTTTAACCTTAGCATCAGGAAATATACGACTATCTAAAAATGGCGGAGCGTTCGCAACTACTGCGTCAGCTATATCTCTTACTCATAATGAGTGTGGATGGTATAGTGGTACTTTTAATACCACTGACACTAATACAGCTGGACGTTTACTTGTTACTGTAAGTGGCGCAGGGGCTCTTCCTGTCTGGAGAGAATTTATGGTTCTTCCATCAATGATATATGATTCATTTGTTGGAGGCACAGCTTCTCTTACAGTATATCCAACTGGAGTATTTACATCGACAGTTACGGTAAGCGGACTTACTTCTGCAGCACTAGGACAAATTGTCACTAGCGGAACGGCCGCTGGTTGGAACGATGATATTGTTACTGTATCTGGATTAACATCTGGTGCTCTTGGACAAATTGTAATATCAGGTAATGCAGCTGGCTGGAATACAACTAATGCAAACGTAACAGGAATTGCGCCATTAGCTCTATCTCAAATAGTAGCTTCGGGAGACGCAGCAGGTTGGGATGGATACAATCCTGTAACAGTTTCTGGCTTAACAGCAGGGGCACTATCTCAGATCGTATCTTCTGGCAACGCTGACGGCTGGGCCGACGGAGCAACTGCAGCTGAAGTATGGGCATATGGAACTAAAGCATTAACAGCAGCGGTAACAACCTCAGGTCTAACTCCTGAAGCTCTTACACAAATAGTCGCTTCAGGCAATGCTGCAGGCTGGGACGCTACTTCAACAATTACAGAAGTTACTGTCACTGGCTTAACTTCTGCAGCTCTAACACAGATAGTAGCTAGCGGCAATGCTGATGGTTGGGCAGATGGCGCTACAGCAGCCGAGGTATGGGGCTACAGCACAAAGGCATTAACAACTCCTGTAACTACATCTGGTCTAACCAAAGAGGCACTTACACAGATTGTAGATAGTGGTAATGCGGCAGGATGGGCTGACGGCGCCACGGCTGCTGAGGTTTGGGGATATACACCTAAGTCTCTTACTGACGCTGTTACAACTAGTGGTTTAACATCTGACGCTCTATCTCAGATAGTTTCTAGTGGTAATGCAGCCAACTGGTCAGGCGTAACACCTGTTACAGACCTAACAACAGTTAATACTAAACTTGATGTAATTTCTGGGTATACTGATACACTAGAATCAAGCATGGTCACAGTACTTGCTAATCAGTCAACTATTAATGGAAACGTACTGGCTCTTCCAGATATTAGTGAGATCATTTCTAGCGGAAATGCTGAAGGCTGGAATGCAGACAATTATAGTGTAACTGTTACAGGAATTGCTCCAGCTGCGTTAAGTGAGATAGTTGCTAGCGGTGACGCTGCAGGATGGAATTCAACAGCCACATTAACAGGTATTGCTCCAGATGTCTGGGCATATGCTAATAGAAGTCTAACAGATACTGGAACGGTTGTAACTGGAATCTTTAACGAGATCTTAGCAGGCACATTAGACTTTAGAACAGCTCAACTTGAACAGTGGGCATACGCTGCTAACAACGTTAACATTTCTGGTACAGTGTCTGGTGTAGCACACGAGTACTTTGACCCAACAGATTCTGGCCTATTCAGACTAGAAGCGACACCAAGTGGAAGAATAAGGACTGACCTATAATGGCTTATATTCCAGTAGTAGCTAGCTGGGAAAGCTCTCTAGTAGACGGCTGGTCTGCATATGCTGGAGCTGTTGAAGATTATTACTCATGGGAGCCTTTAAGTGCTGGCGGTTTCTGGAAAGCTTACTTAGAAACCGCCGTATCTGGCTATGTATATGGCGAAGGCTTTATTTCTGGTGATATTCAACATTATATTTTATATGCTATTTCTGGAGATGTTCAAGGTATAGGTTACATATTCTCTGATATTGTAACTAGAGAAGCAATTATAATCTCAGGTGAGTGTCATGGGTATGGATGTATCTATAGTAGATTTAATTTCTCCAGACAGAAAGCAGTATTTCCTGCTATACGCAGAGAAGCAACATATGATTGGGTTGACGCACCAATAGCTGCAATTGAATATGTAGATTTTAGTCCTAATAAAGTTCTTAATGTCATCTCAAGAGAAGACTCGTTATATGAGAATACAGCAGAGTTTTATCTTACAGAAACTGTTTATAATAATGGAACTTATTTTCCTATAACTCATTATCCATACATTGATAACGCATCAGGAAAAATAAACTATCTTATAACAGATTATAGATCAGAAGGTCAGAATGGTAAAGCTCTTTTTTATCAGTATGAACTTCTGTTTGATGCTTATACGGTAGAAGATGGTGAGACTGTAACTCTATACAAGAATAACGAAGTCAAGATAGATAAATCTCAGTATATAATTCAGAGTTCATATGACTTGCTTGGTAAAGGAGCAATTAGATACGGTTCTACTACATGGAGACCTCTCGATCCTTCTCAAACCATTCATAGAATTAGAATCTTATTACCAATAGATTACAGTTCTAGAGAAGATTTTTATACTATTGATTATAATAAATCAGTCTATGGTGCTAGGACTCCGCAGAAAGAGTTAGTAGAACTTACTCCTCTCTATCAGGAAGGAATAGATTATATCATTGTAGAAAGTGGCATACTGCTAAAAAGTAGCAAGATACCTTCTAAGACACAATCACTTTATATAGTCAAAGATCCAGACGATAGAATAAAACCTATTAGTATTGAGCCGCCATCATATCAACCAGATGAAGTTAGCTCTTGGAGACTAAGATTAAATCCAGGTTCAGTTCTTACTCAGTCGGGAATATATAATAATGAGCCAGAGAGATTTTATCTTCTAGAAAATAACTATTTACAGAAAGAACCAACTAAACAATACTATGCTGTCACTAACGTTAAGCCGCTATCTATATCAGAAAATATAGTGCGCTTTGGTCAGTATCCAATCTATGTAGATGAAGACACCTATGTGTATCCTAATTATACGATTGGGTTATATGATAAGAAAGACTTAACATTAACAACAGACGTTGGGCTAGTATCAATCGAAGTCAATGGTAAAGCTAGGACCGATATAAAGATACTCTCTGTAGACAGGAAAAAAGGATACTTTCAATTAAGCGAAGTATTAGATCAAACCGACGAGCTCGAATTTAACTTTTATACTGACTCAACTTACTACATGGTTATTGAAAACTTAGAGCTAAATCCTAAAGTAATTGGCGGTGACGACTTATATCATATATCAGGATTTATGAAAGGTCTAGGAGTAGCGATTAAAGAGTACGATCCAGATGATACTCATACTCATTTCCCATACATTTATAACTCCGATTTACCTGAAAGCGAAAGAATATATTATGAGGTCCCAGAAGCAAATGCCATATCAGGCTATGCCTATGCTTATGGCGCTGGAAACTTCTGGCCTATATGCGAACTTAATCTTAACAGACTATCTACAGATATGGTCAAAGTAACTGACGCTAGAAGAATTGGTGGCGGACTTCTAGACAATTCAGCACTAAATACTTGGTTCGCCAAGCCTGAGCATTCTGGTGTAAGTATAAGAGAAAAAGATTCATATCTAGGTAAAGCATATTATGGCGGAGATCCTCAATCCTTTGGAAGTACAGTTGTTATTCATGTCCCTAGCGGAGTATTATTTACAGCTAGAAACAACTGGATTGCTTCTTTATCAGGTGTTGTAGACGATGCGATAGAGCAGGTAGATAGAGGAACTAGAGAATTTAATTATTATCTAGATCAAGTTATTAAGCGCTATATCTCTGCTGGGACAGATTATATTCTAATACCAATCGATATAAGTGGCAACTTTATGAAGATCGAGAATCTAACATATGACAACACAATTTAAAAGACTTGAGGTAATCTAATGTCTACTTTCAATTTTAACAGTAGCATAAAAGACATACAGAATAAAATGATTGCATCTACAATCAAGGAGGTTTCTAATTTAGAACTCCTTAGGTCTGAAGAAGCTATCAGAGACGTAATTAAATCTTATACTGATAGGTTTAGAGCAGTAGAGGGTATGCTAACTGATGTGTCTAAGTATGTTGCTGTATCAAAAGAAGTTATACGTTTATCAGATTTTAATGACTTATTTGAAAGTTTGCACATAGATTTAACAGCCCTTTATAATGACTTAGATCTTGTTGACAGCGTTCTCACTTTAAATTTAAATAGAAATAAAAATTACTTTCTTGTTATTAAGAAACGAATGAGAGATCTATGGCAACGCTTAGAGCTTACTAGATTACAAGTATACGATCTAGCTCCTGCAGATGAATCTTTTTATGAATCGTTTTATTCAGCAATTAACTCTACCTTTGTTTCAAATGTTAAGGTAGATAAAAAGAATGGCTTTCTAATACTTGATAGCAAGCGCAGAAGATTACTTAACGATAACCCTTATATTAAGAACGTTACTTCAACCACATATCCTGTTGAGAACGAAGACGGAGGGGTTCTATTCACAACCAGTCCACTTAATGATATAAACGAAAATTATAAAAATGGAACTAGAGACTTACTAAGTGATGGCTTATGGAAGGAACAACTTCTTTGCAAAGATATTCCAGACATGGTTGTTGATATTGGATTAGACCAACCAAGAAATTATAGAGGAGTAGTCTCACTAGTAGATATAGAATATACCTATGCTGTTGAAATGAATCGCATTGATATAGATGTCTTTGGTGAAAAAGTTCTGGATATAGACTGTATCTTATATAAAAGCACAGACGATGACAAATGGACTCCAGTTATATTTGAAGGAGAAGATCCAATGGAGGAGGCTAATCCAGTTATTGACCGTAAGTATAAGAGTGTTAGCGGTAGAGCATTTGATATTATTTCATTTATTAACATACAAAAAATTCCAGTAAAGCATCTTAGAATAGTTTTTAATCAACAGAACTATTCTCTTCTTGATAGTGCAACTCTTCCTGAAAGAACCTTAGAAGACCAAATTGAATTAGATCTTTCCGAACGTAGATACGAACTAGTAAAGTTTGATGCTAGCCTTGAACAAGAGCTAGCTACTCCAGTTAATGAAAACAATAGATCCCTGTATAGCAAGATTATTTCTATCATTGAATCAACTAGAAATATAGAGATTATCTTAGAAAAGATTAATAAAGTTCTTGTCCCAGAAGTTAAAACTATAACAACATCATATTCTAAGACTGCCTTGTTTGAAGTTGGTGCTTGGTCAATTGAACCAATGATTGAAGAGTATACAAGACTTCAAGGTAAATACGACTCAAAGTTATATCAGCTTAAGAATAAGACATTAATAGCAGCACAGATAAAAACAGACCAAATTGTTCCTAATGCTACAACGTGTAACTGGTATTTAACAGTTAACGGCAAAGATATTCCCGTCGTAGAAAACGATCTATCGTGGAGGAAAGAACCATTTAATGTAGTAACATCTACTATTACTACTAGTGTTTTTTCTGACTGGCCTGGAACGTTTATACTATTAGACTTTCCAATAGATCCTCTTAGAGCAGATCAACTTGGGATATATGAGAATGGTAAATTCAATTATGAGTTCTCAACTAAGATAGCATTCTTAAATTCTAGACTTATCTATTTACACGATTTGCCTAATCCTTTTAGAGCAGAGTATGTAGTAAGATACCCAATAGCTAAATATAACTGTGTTAGCATGTATGTTTTAAATTATAAAAATAACCAAAGTGTAATGCCATTATCACTAGGAATAGTAAGCGCTAGAAGAGATATATTAGAATCTTTTTGTAACAAAGCAGAGTATGGTACAGGTGGTAAAATTAGTACAGACTATACTATTGCTAGTTCCCTTTCGACTATAGAAGAAGCACAAACATGGCTTGGCTCAGATTACTCTTCTTGTATCTTTATTGACGAAAGCATTAATGCAGGATTAAAGTTAACAGGAACAAATTTGCTATCTTCTATTGTCACAACTAGTATTTCAAAGCTTAGTACGTCTCTTTCTGATGTTGAGACATATTATCAAGGTGGCGGAGTAGGCTCGTCTGATCTTGGAGCCCTAGCCCTTTTTCCAAACGTTGCCCCATTGGCTATTAAAAGGATTATATAATGGCTTATTTTGGACCAATACAAACTCTTAGGTTTATACCAGAATCATATCTCCCTACTGCGCCTTATATTCCTTCTCAGTTTAGTGCTGAGCCAGTTAGTCTTGATGCAACTAATTTTGAATATGAGTTGGATGAACTTGGACAAACATCGATCATAAGATTAGAAACAGATGGAAACATTCTAATTCCTTTTGTAGACTTAAATAAATATGATGCTGAAACTAAAGATTGGTTTTGGTATGACCTAACTGAAAATTTTCCTTATAGATATCTTAAGGCAACTAATAAGTTAGAAAACATGTACCCTAGTAATTACTCAGGACTAACTCCTACTGGTGTGTTTTATTTTGACAAAGATAATATTCAGCTTAGAAGAGATGCTATCGCGTCTACTGGAGAAACCGTAGAGTTCTATAAATATTCTCCATTACTTTTAACTGTTAATAACGAAGCCTTTACCGACCTATCTGATTATTCAAATTTTAAACCTAGTGATAGGTTAAACAAAGTTGATGTTATTGTTCCTGAATTTTACTACGACTTTGATTCTAGGATTTATACTAATAGAAATCTGGCGGGCATTGCTCCTACAAATGTTAAGATTCATTTCTTTAAGATATCGGACAACAAAGTTCAAGTTAAATGTAGACTGTCTACTAATCTAGGAACCGAAACCTATTATACTCCTAGAGTTAATAGCTTTATACTAAAGCTTAAAGGCCAATCGCTGAGGGTATAATGGCAAATTTTTATAAACTTAACAAAGACTATATTAAAACATTTGAGCTCAGAGTTCTTAATCGTTATAAAGACAAAGATAAACGATCTGAAACATCATTCTTTAAATCTTTACTTGAAGAACTTAATGAGTTATTTAGAAAGTTTGGCGGCAGACTTGCATCAAAAAGAGATATACCAGACGCTACAGACTATCCAGACTCAGCTGTTTACAACAAACTAATTAGTGACATTAGCTTAGATATAGACAAGTTATATAATGCTCAGAAGATTATTGAAAGCGATGTAAATAATCTTATGAACTTTAACTCTACTCAAAGATCTAAGATATTTGAAAGTCTTACTACCGCTCAGCAAGAAGTTTATTCTGCCTATATAAAATCAAAAAGAAATGCTATCGGTGGCGTAGAAGTTCCAGCAGGAAATCCATTTACTAGTGCAGATAATAAGAGTCCTGAATCAGAAGATGTATATATAGATGAAACTAGAACCATTCTAACATTAGGATTTGATCCTCCTCAGGATTTTAAAGATGTTGATATTAAAAATACAATGATATACTTTGCTGGAAAACTTCCAGAAAGACCAATTTATCCAGCAGGAGATACTCTTTCTGTAGGGTCTCATTGGAAGAAGTCAACCACTGATCCTCATTTCATTGACTCAGATGATATAAGCGCACTAGAAACATATAAGACAATGATGATTGATGATCCTAATAATAATATTGGAGTAGGGTTCTGCGAGTTCGAGGCAGTTAGAACTAGGGCATATGGGCTTCCTTCTATTACTCGTAGAAGTGAACTAAGGGCATCGGTTGGAGACTATGGTGTTCTATTTACTCCTGTTTTTTCCAGAACAAGATCAGAAAACTCTGCCGTTACAACTCTACGAGAATATATAGGGGAGAGATATGGTAAAGATCCTGAAGTTGTTTATGTTGATATGGTAAATTCATTGCAGGGTCAGTATGTTGCTGCAGGATTTCCAATATATATTCAGAATGATAGTGTGCCTAAGTATAAGCTTGTGATTCCATTTACATCCAAAGTTCTAACTAATGAGATAGTTGTAGACTTAGCTGCTAATGCTGACGGCTTTATTCCAAAGATAAATTGGAGTGAATCTAAAGTATTTAGTAATACTGGCGGAGCAGATGTTGCGTACGCTTTAATTCCTCCCGCTGACCCAGATTTTATTCCATCCAATGGAAAATATAGCTGTCATATTGTTAACTTTGTATACCCTACAAGAATGGAACTTGTACTGGAGTATAAAAGCGATTCTTTGATGTGGTCTCCTTTTGATTTCTATATGTCTCACTATGTATACTCTGCCGAGAAGACATATGAGATGCCATATTATGATGGCGATGCCAAACTCAATATAGTTTTAAAAAAGAGCTATGATATATTCGTTGACGCTGAAGCCAATGATACTAAAGAACGAGCTAGGGCTTTAAATGTTCTAAGGTCCTCAAATAGGAGAAGCTAATGATACCTAACCACGGATTTGCTCCAAAGGGCTATATACACCATAGACGAGGCTTTGCTGTCACTAGTTATAATGGAAGAGACATAGCATATATATTAAATGTAGAAGGTACAAACGATGATTTTAATCTAGTTATAGAGATAATGACTAGAGATGGTTCTAGCGACTTTAGAGAGACTTCTATTATTTATCCTGTAATTCCATATAGAATCAATATTGCTGATCCTAAAATGTTGACTGTTTTAAATACAGGAAATGGGTTTGCTAATCAAAATGTTGACGGAAGTCCTATTTTTAATCCAGGTATGACTCTTACTTACAATGCTTTAAATGTTACACAACCCTTTGGACTACTTACTCCACAGGGTAATATCCAAATAAATGTTACGAGAGACCAGCTAACAACTTTAAATCAAGATACTGCTCCTAAAGTTTGGAAAGTATGTAATAGTTCTACTACTATAGATTCTGCTACATTTATTAATCCAGGCGGATTAGTGTCTAATTTCAAATACAAAGCTAGAGATACTCGCGCAAGTATCTTAGTTCAAAATAATAATAACACTGATATTATATACTTGTCAGTTACTGCTACGGTTGTCATGACTGGATTCGAAGGTAGGGTTACATACTATGATAGTGAACCTACTAAAACTACTAGTGTAGAAAATGGTACATATAAGGTATACACATACAGCTTGCCAGTTCTGTTAAAGCTTGAGATAGATAGAACTAATATAGACTCTAAATATAATGGAGTTTGGTTGAAGCCTACTGCTTGGAGATATTTATTTCCATTAAAAGATAATATTACACCAATTTACGATTCATCTGCAAATTTTACTGCAGATTCTTGGAACTGTGATATAATTCCAAGACGAAAAGTAATAGATTTACAAACATTTAATACAGCACCATTACCTGAATTTACAGCAGTTCAGGCATACTATCTTCCAGTTGGTCTTGGTTGCATGTGGGATACTGTTTTAAATAAAGATAACGCTAGTCCTTCACTGGTAAGCCTAAGCGCAATTGGGTCTATAAGTGATTATACTGGTAAGAAAATACAGCCTGTTAAGTGGGTATTCTTTTCTCTTAGTAATATGTCTAATTTATTTAAGTATGAAGATGATGGAGGCCTAATAGAGACTGTAACAGAGTTTACTCAGGTTAGTAGAATCTCAGGAGAGGCCAATCAGGGAAAGATGTTGTTTGCTGTATCTAAAGATATTCTAGCTAGCTCGTATAGTAGAAGCACGTCTCTTTACTATTTTAATGATAATTATAATATGACTAATATGAATATTAGTAATGCGTCTGCTGCAAGTGTATGTAAGAGCGGAGATACATTTGTGCTTGGCTGTGATAAAGTTTCTTCAAATGAGGAAGGCAATGTACTATTAAAGTGCCCTTCTTTTTCTGCAATGAGTGCTTGGAGAAATAGTAATACTGATTACAAAGATATTAGCTTATTAATAAACAATTCTTTAGGATTTACATATTTAGGATATACAATATACACTCATTTTCCTTTTTCAAAAAATATTTTTGAGATTGTTTCGCCAAATACTAAATATTACTTTAATGAAATAGAAGAAGATAAATCAATGATTAATTCTTCTTGGTCATGTTTAGCCAGGTTTATTAGAGAGCTCTATAATTCTACTATAGAATTTTCACTTATCTATTACTATTTTGGATCAGAATATAAGTTTGTTTATAACTATAGGGTTGATGGCGGCGGTAGCTTACCTGGTCTTACAACTCCGAAAGGCATATCTTCTTATGGCGATGATGGCGGCAGCGATACTGACTTTTTTAGATTTTATATCCAAGATAACACATTAAAGATACAAAGCTTTGATACTCAACTTTTAAATATAGATGGAACTCCTAGTATTGGTTACTGGGCTAATCCTACGTTTGATATTGGATATCAGGATGGGGCAGGAGTATTCATTACATTTATTCTAAGTAACTGTAGTGGAATTTTCAGGAAGGGAACGGGTGGACCAGAAGACTGGGACGCTAAGGCGGGAGGCGTCCTAGTCGATCCTGTTTATACAAGACCTGACATACAGTATAATTATGGCGGAAATCATTCTTTGTACTATGAATCTGGTGGTAGTGGATACTACTGGGCTACCATCAAATATCCTACATGGACTCTAAGCATGAAGTATAATGGTACTGAGCTTGTTCTTAATGACGGCCGCTCATGCTCATTTGTGGACTATACAACAGCTGGGCTAATGAGTATTCATACACATGTATATCTAGATCTAGAAGGAGTCTTAGACGCATCAAGTAGACCTTATACTGATCCTGATTATGAACTTCTTAATGTAGAATATAATCTTACAATAAATACCCCAGATCTTATAGTAGCGAATGGAGTAGTTGATATAGATCCACCTAATCCAACAGCTAGCATTAGTCCATCAATAGATGTTTATAAAACTATTTCTGATACATTTAACTTTGATGTAAGTAGAGCCGAAGAAACAAGCATTAAAAATATAATTCCTGTTACTAATGATATTAATCAGACTGAGTTAAGTCCTTATCTTCTTGATAGTCCTCTTACTGGTACGCTAACTAGAACTATGTCTGGCCTAAATAAAGGAGATTGGATATCATTCTTGTATACACCTCTTTATCAGAATTCAAGAGGTAGTCCAGTTGAATCAAGGCGTATTACATATGTCAAAGGCCACAAGTATCACTTAGAGAACGTTGAGATATGGGTAGATGGCTATGATAAAACAGCAGAGATTAGCGAAACTAGTACTGGCTGGCTTTATATTAAAACAGGTGGAAATATTTCTGTAGGAATAGTAGCAGATATTAAACACGAAGACTTTCCTAATGAAGCATATTCTACTCTTACAAATGTGTACCCTAAGATCGCTAAGACTTATATGATGGTTGTGCCTGCGACTTATCCTCCTAGGTCAGAAAGTGCTCTTGTACAAGGCAGGTTATTTACAACAGTATATGAAGAGATCCCTCCTGCAGGTTCGCCGCCAGCCTATCCTAATTGCGGATATACAATGGCTAATAGAATATATCAACGTTGGACAACAACTGATGCATTAAATAAGGCTAGTGGAGTGTATGGTGCTGTGGTTGAAATTACAGGTGAGACACTCACGGCTGCTGTTGATACCGATGGACAATATCATATATATCTTATTGTTGAGGATGAGTTTGAACAGAGATCAGCTTGGTGTATAACTAACATTGCTAAAAACTATAGAGTTCCATTTAGGGGATAACTAATGGATTATATTATACTATCTACTTCTGCTGTGTCTGATGCTGGGCTTCAGATTGCTCCTACAGGATATGCTGATGCTGTAAGCTACATGAAGGTTTATAGTCCGAGTTCATATGAACTTAAACCTACAGAAAAGATTTCTATACTAATTATTCCAGACAGCGTTGTTATAACTCCAACAGAAGCAAGCGGTTACTTAGCAGATCCAAATAAGACTAGTGATTCGTCAATAGGAATGTATATCTGGAGATACACTAATTCAGATACTGTTACTACTCGTACAGACTTTCACGTCTTTCCTCTTGATAGGTCTTATGAAAACGTAAAATACGATCTATATTGGTTACAGGAACATGATGGCTCAGTCATATTTAATAGTAAAACTGCAGGGGTATATTCTTATCCCCATAATCTCCAGCCTCAAGAACTACGAATAGTTGCTGAGCTTATTAATGATAACACTAGGATGAAGTATACATTATACTTTCCTGAAGTTAATAACTCTGGTTCTGTAGACTATGGTGTAGGAAACGCTCCTTATCTTTTAAATATAAGTTATACATATGGTACTGGAACTATAACTGGGTACTTTGGCGCAACAGAATATACATTTGAGAACTCAACAACTTACTTAGGATTTAATGCAGGGGAGCCAACCACAGGTATAACATTTAATCTTCCTTACTATGACCAGAGACAGGGCTGGAATCAGGTACCAGCACAATACACTTTTAGAGTTGGTTATAACTGCGCTGACCCATTAGTTACTGGCTCTTTGCCTTTAGTAATCCCAATTAATCACCAGACTCTTTCTGATAACCAGATAATAGATCTTGATTCATGGGTTACGACTCACTTAGATGATAATAGGCTTAGAAAAATAGATGAAGTACATATTGAACGAGGAGTTATAGATAGAACTCGCTTATCTATTGGCGTGAAAGACATAGCAATTAAACAGAATACCTATAAGAAAAAAGGCGTGTATGTTTCAAATCAGTACTCTAGCGAGTTTCCAGTGTATACATTTTCTTTAAGAGTGGATGAATTTATTCCAGACTATGGCAGCGTTGCTAAGTATGATGCGGTTCAATACTTTATTGAATTTAATAGTAGACCATGGGTAAGAATCTCTCCAATGAATAGAAATCTAGAAATAGATGCCGCTGGCAAGCCAGTTCCTAAGATGTTTGTATTTGATAAAGATCCTGGACAGGGAAGTGAGAGCATTAGCTTTCTAGATTATCAAGCACCTGTAAATATATTTAGACTTAAGATTGTGTTTGATTTATCTGGCGTGGAAGATAATCTTTTTATTCCACCTGAAATTAGAGATTATGAATGTATCATCTTTGATAAGAATCAATTATTGGAGCTCTAAGTAATGGATTATAAAATTAATAATTTAAAAGATAAAGTCTATCAAGGATTTATTCGTGGAGAATATGGGTCTCCAAAGATTCCAAGCCCTAACGAAGTTCTAGAAAAAATAGAATCCTTTACAGACAGTTCATATACTCCTATAACTCCAAGAGATAGAATTAAAGATATGAACTATGCCGCTATTAGCGGTAAATTTAATAGTATAATAGATGATATTGATATTCTATTTGAGTCTATAGAAGATGAATCTAGGGATGTTTTAGACCAGCTTACTGACTCGCTTAAAGAACATAATGGTGTTAAACGAGAGCTTAGAAGAATAAGGTCTCGCGCCAATGATATTATTACTAGGCACCTTGGAGAAGAATATTTAGAATATAATTTTACGGAGAGCTTTGATGATGTAGAAAATATTAATGTGGTTTATAGTGATCCTATTGATACCGACGGTGGAGTTTTTACTATACTGAGTAGCTCAAGCAATTTGCTGACTCTCAACCATTATAGAGATAAGAAGTTAGAGTTTAATGTAATAGAAGCATTCTCTAAGATAGAGGAATACGGATACATAGGAGAAACAAATGCTGCATCTATTTTAAGCAAAGGCGATCCAAAAAGTATTACGTATAGAATTCGTACCGCTAGGCCTACTAGACTAAGAACAGTCTTAGCAATTCAGCTTCTTCCAGATGGTAAACCTATAGATATTAATGCAGTAGGAATAAGTCTGGACTCTAGTATGACTAAAGGTTTTCTTAGATTATATTATCAACGAAACTTTCAATGGAAGGATGTTCCAGCTCTAAGCGTACAGGAAATCAAAGGCGACAATGTTGTATTTAGTTTTCCAACAGTTGAAGCAACACATATTAAATTAGAATTTATAAAAGAGTTTCCTGATATTCCTTCTACAAATGAATACTTCTTTACTATCTATGAGTTAGCTATATCTAAGAGCTCTAATAGACGTACAGCCCGCCTATATTCTAAACCAATCATTATTGAAAAATATAGCACAGAGACCCCAGTAGTTAATAATGTGTCATGTGTACTCGACGCTGATATTCCAGATGGATGTTCAGTTAAAGTATATGTAGCTCAAGACACTCCTTTGAGCGGACAATTCATAGATTCAAACGGTGTTCCTGTATTTTCTGATTCATTAGAAGCAGTTGGTTTTAATCCTGTTGCTACTGGATTTGTCTATCTGTCTGATATGTGGGCTAGGACTGGCATGTCTGGTTTAGATCCATATCGTGGATTTGACTTCAATTGGAAAGAACTAAAACCAAGCATAGGGACAGGAGACTCGGTTCCAGAAGTAATAGAATTTAAAAATACAACCAAGCATAACATGCTTGATAATTCTTTGTTTAATGTTTCGGACTGGTACTTATTTGGTGATGCTGCATATACTGGTCTTTTGCCACAGTATCCAGAGTATGGAACTATATTTGTAAGTGGTTGGTGTAATAGCGATAATCCTCAATGGGCTCCATTTTTATCTGGTGCGGTAGCATCAGGATGGTTCGTATCTGGTGTAGACATAGCTGCGCTTTTACCCCCATATCCTTTGCCATATGATATGATAGAAGACGACCAAGGAAATATTTATCCTGACATAACTGGGCATCCATTATATTCTGGCCAATGGCTTGGCTATGGAAACGGATATCCATTTAATTATTATTTAGAAGACCAAGATAGAACTCTAAGATTTGGAGATTATACATCAGCAGTTAATGGATGGTGGAGGCCACTATCAGTAGCTGTAACTCCGAATGGAATAAATCCAGATTATAGTTCTGATGGATACTTAAACCACGACAGGTATGGCTACAGTCAGCCTGATTTTTATTTTAATGGAATAAAATTTTATAAGATATATAAATTTGGATACACTAACAATGTAATAGACTCAAGTATCAGATTGTATTCATATGAGACTAGACCAGTAAGCAATTCAAATGATTATTATGACCATAACTTTGTTTGGACATATAGATCAAACTGGAGTATAGAAGCTGGAACCGTGTTAGACTTAAAAGATATTAATCATTCATCCGATCCAGACTTTACCAATTATGTTCTTACTCTACCGAAGCTTCAGAGTGTTGGAGATGAATATATTATTGATGGAATATCTGAAGTAAGATTGCATAACTCTTCAGTTGTATTTGAAAAAAATGTAGACTATATAATCATTAAAGATACACTTGGCAAACCAACTAGTATTTCTTTAGCTCCTCTAAATGAAAACTATAATCATCTAACTCCATCTGATAGCTCTTTTGATATTGTATATAATTATCGAATAAAGAATAAATTCGTATCAACTTGGACTAGCTATGCTATAGTTTCTCCAAATACAATGGGCGACGTTGTAGTTAAGAATCCTATTTTATATTCAACTTCTACTCTAAAGAAAAGAATTGTTAGTAAGATTGTAGTAGAAGACTTAGATAAGAATACTATAACAGAGTTCTTTGATAGCGATGGTAAGATAACATTCCGAATGGACGGCTCTGATTCTTCTACTGATAGGCACTTTAAAGTTACTATATACTGCGCTAGTGATGATAATAGTGGTTTCGTTGGTAAAACTACATCAAGTAAGGCTACTTATTTTATACCAAGCGAGCTTCGCGGAAACATAGAAGTCTCTAAAGGTGTCAGATTTGTGGCTAAGCTAGAGGCTATTAAGATAGTAGATCTGAGTACGTTGTTATATGATACTCCAATGTCTAATGATAAACGTTGCGCACTAATAACAGAGTTCAATGGTGAAAAGTATCTTGTAGCTAAGACTCCTTCTAAAGATATCTTTCCTGGTTATTACTTTGATTCAATTAGTGGATTCTATTTTACAGATACCCGTGTTTTAATTAGAAATAAGAGCCACTTTATCAGAAAAACGGAATCAGCTACTGGCTCAACTACCTTTACAACAGGTTCTTCTGGAACATATATCATTGATCCGTATAATAGAATTGATATAACATGGAATAATGGTTCAACAATTCCAGAGTATTCTAACACTATAACTACTGGCGTATATCCAAACCATACAACATGGGGCTATCCTATTATCTTGGATGATTCATCTACTGTGTACTGGGTTGAAACATTGTATTCTGGTTTCATTGACTTAAGGCCGTCGCATAAAGAAGATACTCTAGTTGATAGTCCTAATTGGACTGGCTGGCTTGCAGTCAATCATCCAAGCGATTACAGCTCATGGCTTAGTTCTAAATCTCAAAATAATGGTAATGGCGTATTAACAGTTAGAGAAACTATACCAAATAGAGGATTCTTGTTTTATAATACTGGAGAGAATTTACCATCGTTTTATTCAATCTCTTATAGAACAGTTAAGAATATGGATGATTCTTATTCAAGGTTCTTATATAAAATTGAACTTGAAAGCGATGGGTCTAGAACAGTGGTTCCTAAAGTAAGGTCAATTAGATTCAGAGTGAACAGGATAGAATAATGAGAAGAAATTATCCAATATCGTCACAAGAGTTAAATGATATTATACTTACAGCATATGGTGATTTATGTTACCTATTGGGATATTCTGATTCAGATCATAATCGTTACTCTGGATTGTTTGAAGCAATAGAAGAATCAGGTATAGCATACTTAGCTACCACTTCAGGTATTCCTCATCTTGGAAACGTTGATTCAAAGTATCAGCTTGGGCTTAGCACAGATACTACTAGTGAGGTAATCATTAATTTTCTAAAATTTGATTATGTGTATCGAAAAGATCGTGGATATATAAGGGGAATTTAAAATGAGCAGACAGAAGTTACTGGCATATCCGTATATTGATGAGTTAAATTATAGAGATAAGATAGATCCCTATAAATTAAATTTAATGCTAAGGTCTATTGAAGAATCTGTTCTAAGGTCTATTCTTAGAGGATCTGAGTTAACGGACATGCTTAACAGGCTCAATCTTGGCGTTGAGACCTCGTATATGGCATTGTCCAAGCAGATGGGTACTTTGCTAAGCTATGATGCTCTTGGGCCCTCTGGTGCCTTCGCAACGGCCTTTGGTAGTGCTACAGGTGATTGTAACCAAGATAGAGTAGCAGGAATAGTAACTCTTAACTGGGATAAAGATAGGAAGTATACAAAGATTCCTCGATTTGATACTAATGATGATAATGTTCCAGACACAGTTTCGCCTGCAGTATCAGTTTATGTTAATGGAGAAAAGAGAGCTGAAGATGATCCAGTATACAATGCGTTAAATCGTAGAAACGATTCATTCTGGGTTGAACAAACTGTTTTAACGTCTGGTACAATTGAAATCCTTCTTCCACCATCTATTAACAAACTATTTAATTATATAGAGATTGCTCCATTTCCAGTATTTGGAATTGAAATAACAGAGGTTGCATATATGGATAGCCATAGTGATTGGCACGTTCTTTATGATCCAGATGCCTCTGCCTATAAGTTTTATAATAATGCTGGTCCATTGGTTATGCATGTTGCTCCAAAGGAAACTAATGGCACTTTTAGAATTAAATGTAATATTGATCCAACTATTGGAGTGATTGGTTTTAGTAACATTGATATAGGCCTAATCGATTATAAAGATGAAACACAAACAGCCTATTTAAAATTTGAGAATGCGCCACTATCCGAACTTATTCTTTCTACTGCAGAAATTGATTTCTATGTAGATGATGTTAAGATAGATAAATATATAGTTGAGTTAGCTATTACTAATTCAACAGATGGCTCAGGTGATAGCGTTCCTATACGAGTACTAAATACTGATGTATATAGTTTTGGAACTGAAACTATAGATGCAACTAATGGGCTATGGCTTAAGGTTGTAATGAAAGAATCAAATAGAACAAGCCCTGTAATTAGGGGTTGCAAGCTAGTATATGAGGTATAACGATGGCAACAAAAAGTAATGAACAACTTACAATCGAATTACAGCAACTAAAGACACAGGTTATAACTATACAGTCTATGCTTGCTGAGTTAAAACAGGATGTCAATTCTAGGACCAGACTATCGGATCTTTCTAGGATGTCTCAGGATCTAGATGATCAGATAAAGGGTAACTCTGAGCTTATATCTAATATAGAACAGAAGCTTGCTAAGATATCTCTTCCAGATGATACTAGATATTACTTAGAAGAGACAGAGGTTGCTGACTTCAGATCAAACTTCAATAAGTTACTAGCTATGATGGCTAGTTTTGACCAACTATATAAAAACTTAGTTGCGTATTCGGTTAATAATGTAACAAATGAATAAAAGAAATGGCCCGAAAGGGCCCACTCTTATTGTGTTACTATATTTTATCTTGAATCATTTGCACTAATACAACAATAATTTTTTGTAACATATCATTATATCTATCTGGTAATATAAGCAATGTTGTATCAGCTTTTTCTAGCGGAAGCTGTTTAAACGCAGTGTCTAATAGCATTAGCTCTAGCTTAGACAGACCAGCAATAGGAAGGCCCGCCAGAGATACTCCTTCTCTCTTAGCAAGCCTTACTAATGCTTCTGTTTCTTGTATTAGAGCTTTTCTTATTCTTGACTCTGTTGCTGTTGTTGTGGAGCTCTTGGATTCGGAATGTAATACTGGCACTCTTCTACTCCTACTGCTATTCCTATTTTTGATATTCCAATAAACGTAGGTAATACTGAACAGATTACATTGTTCTTACAATACGCACATTTACGAGGAACCATTATTTCCTCGTTGTCTCCTGTTTCCACTTCAGTCACAGCGTTATTTCTATCTAGCATATCAACAATGCTGTCCAGTGTATCATTCATTTACTTTTCGTCCGATTCTTCTTGTGTGATCACGTTAAACTTGACCAACTCAGTAGGAGTAAGATATCTATTTTTCTTCAATAGATTTTTTACTCTTGTAGGTGAAATACCTAAGCGCTTTGCTGTAAAATTAACATACATTTCGTATACTGCTTTCGCATCTTTTCTTTCTTTCATAGTATCACTATATGAGCTTTCACCTGTAGTTGTAATATGTTCGTGTACAAATATCTTACAACTTGGGAATAGCACTCTAAGGTCTCCAATTAGGAATAAGAAGAAACCTGCAGATGCGCATTCACCTAAACCAAACGTAGAGACGTGAACGTCAAATGTATCTCTTATAAATTGTATAGCGTCTATTATAGCAAAGCAATCTTTTAGATATCCACCTTCTGATGCTATGTAGATACTTAGATTATTTATCTTTTCCTTCTGCCAGTCTGTTTCAAATAGAGCTTTGATAACATCTCTTGAAACTTCTTCATTAATCTCTCCGATGATATATAGCTGCTTGGTCTTTATATCTCCGTCTTCGATTACCGTAGTATCTTCATTAGTTCTTTCTTCTGCCATAGTGCCCCCTATTGTTTAGCTTTTTCTTGAAACTTTTTTATTGATAGATATACATAACAACTACACTTCTTACAAACATTGTTATCTATGGCCCTTGGCCAATCCTCCTTGTCCATTATGCGGGCACAACATAATGATGAAATAGATTCATTTAAGACGGGACATTTAATCTTACCTTGAAGATCTAGTTTAACCCACTTATCGTCTTTGTTTTTAACAAACCATTCATTATAATGAATTTCTAATCTTTTATCGTATATAGATTGAACTATTGGTTTCGGATTCATAGATGATGCTCCTTGGAAAAAGTGTCGAAACCCATATTTAATATAGCTTTATAATCTTCTCAGCGGCTTTCTGCCAGCTGAAATTTGTTGTAGCATAAGAACTTAGTTCTTCAGACTTTGTTTCATACTTAACTTTATTTTCTTCTACATATTTAATCTTGTCTGCTATATCTTGTGTATTAAATACTGACCATTCTCCTTGTTCTCCCTTAAACCATACTCCATCGTTTGCCACTTCTGTTCCAGTTGGAAATACGATAAGTTCGTTTTGAATGGCTGGAGGATTGTTTTGTGATGAAAGTTGTTCACCATGACCAAGGCATATCGTAGATATAACAGGAAGGCCGCAGGCCATCATCTCAGTTAAAGGAAGATCCCAACCTTCTCCCCTACTACATTGTATTCCTACATTAGCAGAGTGATATAGAGTTGGTAATTCTGGAGTCTGAAACACTGGAGCGGTGAAATATATATCAGCTTTTCCGCTAGTAAACTTATGCCATTTACCATGCCAACCAACATACTTAAATCCATGAGCTTGAGGATCAACACCTGTCCAGCATACAAGATTCTTAAAAGGATGTTCTTTGGTCTTATTAATAAATGGATTGAACGTATGAGCTATGAGGGCCACTTCTTTGTCGGCCATAGTAGTCATGAATGTCTTAAGAATCTCATCGGTATTCTTTCTGACCTCACGTTTGCCAGCAGTTATAAAGGTAAACTTTTTAGTATCTATGGCCTTATCACACGGAATAGTGTTAAACACGCAGTCGTCGACGCCTTCATTAACAATATGAATTGGCTTAGCTATTTCATTTTCTAATAGAAGGTTTCTATGCGCATCTGTTGTAGTTAAGACTATATCAGCTGGGCCATTGTTTAGTATCTGCTTCGAGATTGGCTTAAGCTTACTTGTCTCAAACACAGAGAAGGTTATAAGAGGTTTGCCGCTAGCTTGATAGCTATACTCATCATGAAAGATGAACAGGGAAGGATTTTTAGCATCAAACTTTAATATATTAGCATCAGCAGCTTTCCAGTATGGTTCAAAGTATGGATCATTCTGGACCTGTCCAAGTTTTGTTAATGTCAGATCTTGGCCTAAGTCTGTCAAAGCCTTAATAAGATTGTTAGCATGTATTCCATAACCTAGTAAGTTAATTGGAGCAAATATGTTTAACATAGATATATCCTTATCTAAATTCGTCTGAATTGTTTCCGTTGATTTTAATTTGATTTAGTAATAATAGTCACACTATTTCGTTATGTTCTTCCTCAGACATTCCGATTTTCTTATAATGCCATTCACAAAACACTTTCTTAATCAGTTTAAAGTTTGGAGATCTAACTAGTTTTCTAAAGAGGTCATACTCTTTACCTTCAATATCTACTTTTAGTATAATCTCATCAGTCTGATTAAATCTATTAATATATTCTGAAAAATCTATTTCTTCAACTTCGATAAATTCGCTTGATACTGTTATTTTAGTACTTATTAATGCGTGGTCCATCGCTCCTGTAGGACATATATAGAGATTAGTTGTCCCATTTTTGTCTGAAGCAGCAGCATTATGACATATAACTCTTTTTGGTACATTGTGTTGTAGGTCTTTAAATGTTACTGGATCTGGTTCAAAAGCAATAAAGGCATCTACGTCGGCATATCGTTTAATTGCCTTGTTAATGGTATCTCCATTATAAGCACCTAAGTCTATAAATATCTTCATAGTCTACCTTAGTATATTATTTTAGTATATTATTTTGTTATTTAATTTCTCTTTCATATTGCTTCCATAGATCAAACATCTGCATAAATTTAGGTGCACACTTTGGGAAATCGTCTTTATAAACTGGTCTATTTACAACATTTACCCATCCACTTTTATAATGAACAATCTTTGCTTAATCTGGATTTGTCCAGTCATCATGGAGATTATATATTCTCCAAGGAACCTCAATTATATTTAATGTGCTCTTTTTTCTCATCATACAAAAGGTATATTGATCAGCAGCTCCGTGGCTTCTCATTATACTTTGATGTGCTATTTTGTTTTTCATAAATTGTTCTAGATATAGATACCATGAATTTGCAAAGTCCAATAGATGTTGACTCGGTCTTACTGCTAGGAATCCTAGATTCACTGCTCCGCCACGTCCAGCAGTGCATGCTATATCGAACTCTAGGTCAAATACATCTACAGGATCTTTATTAACCAAAGTGTCTGCATCTAAAATTATTGTCGGTTCTTTTGCTTGTTTAATTATTTCTAGCCAGCTTTGCACTTTTTCTGACGAGGATTCTACTTTTCCAGTTAAAGTTGTCTTAGGTATAGATATAAAGTTGGCGTCAATTGTTTCTTTAACCTCTTTGCTTAGATCACATTCATATATATTTAATACATTTCCAGTATTCTTTTTTACACTATATGCTAGCACTCTTAGCATGTTTGAATATAATGAGTATTTAGCTCTATAGCCTTTTGAATAGAACACACTAGTTGCTATCTTATATGAAATTGACATGCGTTTCTTCTTTGTTTAATAGTTTAAGTATAAACTTGTTATGATATTCGTATAAGCAATGATAGCCACATCTAACAGTCGGATCAAATTCTCTGAATAGCTTCTTTTTCCTATCTGAATCCCATATATCTTTTAGACCTTCATCTTTAAGGTTTCCAATTAGACCGTTTTTGTTAAAGGCTAAAGAGCAGCAAGTAAATACGGAACAGTCTCCCCCAACTACACATAGTACTTCTTTCATTCCGCAGAACTTGTACTCCTGCTTTCCTATTTTCATATTATTAATTCGTTCTGGGAGTCTGTCATGTATAGTAAAGCCACTATCTTCTAGTTCTTTTTTTGCTTCAGCTACTTTGTCTTCAGCTTTTTCTAATACACCTTCATTAAAATGAGCTATACCTTCTGGATGAAATGTTGCGCCTATTCTTACATTATCTGCGCCGTTATCCTTTGCAAGTCTACATAGCTTAACTAGCTCGTCTTCATTTCCGTTCTCTATTACAAAACCTACGCCTAATTTAAAGTCTGGCTTTTTTGAATATTGTTTAAGTAGGGAAACAGCTTCCAACGCCTTAGCAAAGTCTGCCTTATTAGTCTTTCTTAGTTTTGAGTATGTCTCTTCTATTCCTGCATCGATTGATATTCGGGCCCAGGTTAAGTGTGGACCTATTAGCTGTGCTAGGTCAGCATCTAGCTTTACTCCATTTGTTACTAGTCCAATATCAAATCCATGTTTGATTATACGTTCAAACATTTTTATTCTATACGGATAAAGTAAAGGTTCTCCGCCACCTGTAATTTCTACAGCTTTTCCACCCATTAGCTTAAAATCATCAAGAAGCTTAATCATTATATCTTCAGGTATATAAGAGATTTTGTCAAATAGCTCTGTATTCTTGTTTTCGAATAGTCTAAAGCTACAAAATACACAGTTATGATTGCATCTGTTATCAGGCATTAAATGAAGTTGTATTGGGTATGGCTGCTCTCCATTTTTCATTGCCACCAAAAGCTCTGGGTGATATATGATCTTGTTTGTAGAGTATATACTCATCCTTTGTTGATCCTTGTATGCTGGTTTAACCACTCTTTAAATTCTTTAGTCTCTTCGTGAAACTCTTCAATACTTCTATCCTTTAGTTTAAATATTTGTAGTAAAGGAATCTCTCCATTTGAATCAAAAAATCCATAATTATATAATTTTAAGTCTTTTGTTAGTATTTCTACGTTATATTTGTCAGGATTATGCCATACATCACATCCAGGTATTGGTATAAAATTCGTGCAGGCTACAAGTTTGTGAGGCACCTGAGTAAGCCAGTATCTATTCTTAGCCATTGTCTCTTTAGTTTGGCCTGGAGTTCTTATCATTAAGAGTAGTCTAGCATCTATTCCTACTTTATCTAGCAACCATAAAGCATTAACATTATCTGCTACAGTTGTATTCTTTCGAAGAGTTTTTAGTACTATGTCATCAAAGCTTTCTATTCCAATAGCTGCTTCGCTGCATCCTGCATCCTTCGCGGCCCTTAGCATATCAATATCAAGAGGCTTAGCTCTTATATTAATTCTAAATTTTACTCCTAGTTTCCCTATCTGATTACATAGTTCTATCATTCTAGACTTGTTGGCAGTAAACATATCATCATGAATAACTAGTTCTTTAGATTCAAACATAGATATCTCATCTAGTATATTAGAAATAGATCTGTATCTCATTTTGTTATTTGCTAACTTGGGCGAGGCGCAGAAAGAGCAGCTAAATGGGCATCCTCTGCTTGTTATAATAGATAGAGTTGAAAAGTTAGATTTTACTAGGTGTCTTGCTGGGATTGGAATTTTATCTAAATCTGTTAGAGTAGGAGTTCTGTATATTTTTTCTAATGATCCTCTTTTAAAGTCATTAGATATAGCTTCTGCAGCTGGTTCTCCTTCTCCTTGAACCAAAGAATCAATATTCGACATGTCTATAAGTTCAGGAGTAGCCGTGCCTGGGCCTCCTAATATTATTTTAGATTCAGGAAATCTTTTTTTAATATCAGTGGCAAATCGAGAAGCTTCTGCTACTTCAAGACTAGTTATTGTAATGCCGTATAGATCTGACTTTGATAATTGACCTAATGCATTCTCGTGAGTGTCTCCAGAGAAGTTCTTAACCTCAACTTCTGCTCCTACTTTCTCAAAAGCTGCAGCCACATATAATAATCCGAGAGGAGCCATCATATTTGGCCTAACAAGATTAGGATGCGGTAGATATATTAGGCTTATCTTCATATCTAAAGTCCTTTTCAATGTGCCAATTGAACCTTAAGATTGCTCCATTCCTATATTTTCCTTGAGCAAAGTCCTGTTGCTTTTTCATTACCTTTTGAAGATTAGTATGAGCGGTACTAAGCTTGTAGCTATGGTCACCAGTTTCATATTCTTTATATTCAATTATTTTCATTGGAGTCCAGATGAACTGGTATCCTAAGATCTTCATCATTGAATTCTTTTCTGGTCGCGTGGGATCTCCGACTGTCATAACTTCATCATGGCCATATGCTCCAGCTAGGTCTTCATCATAACCACCAGTCTTCCAGAAATCTTCTTTATGTATGATAAAAATGTTTGATGTATTCTTTCCTCTTAGCGATCCATCTGGTTTATGTCTTTGAAATAGGTATACTTTAGTTCTTATTTTTGGCCAGGTAATTAGCTTCTCAAAATTTTCAGGTACGTGGTCAATATCTGAAGAAAAAATCCAATCATTATCAGCTATGGCAAAGCCTAGATTTTTGGCTCCTGATGTATTCCAGTAAATATCTGTATCAATCCGCGCTATCGTTAAGTTTATTGGGAAGTCTGGTTTTAGAAAATTCTTTACTGGTAAAGGAGAACAATCATCCACAACTATAAATCTTAGTTGTTTTCTAACTTCATCTGGAATGTTCTTCCAAGTATTTAGATGAATATCCATATTTTCTTTTGGGGTATTGTACGATATATATAATATATTTAGCATTATTTTATCCTAAGCATTACTAGTCGTTCAGTTAACCCTACTATTTTGTACCATTTAAGTACATCCCAATAGTGGGGTCGGTCCCAGTCATGAATAAATACTATAGCATTTTGGTTAAGATATTGTCTTACTTCTTCTGCGCACCATGTTCGAGCTCTTCCATCTATTAAAACTTTGTCATAAGTACGATTAATTTTATGTACTTCTGTTATATACGATTCAAATTCTTCTCTCTTAACATTTGGAAAGCTTCTAGGTTTATCTGATAGAACTAGTCTATAATCATAATCTAGTCCTGGTTTTCTATTTAGTTTTAATTCATCGGATACTTTCTTGTACCACTCGCTATCGTGCTCTATACTTACCAGGACTTTTACAATTTTTGCTGCTTCAATAGTTGATCCGCCACTTCCCCATTCAAGATAACTGTCGTCTTGATTTAGATGGGAAAGCAGTAACGCTTTTTCTTTTTCAGTCATCCATACGTTAAGGGAGTTTGTGTGGTCCATAGATAAAAGTTCTTCCTCGTTCCTCTTTAGTTATTAGCTGGTATTTATTAAACTTGGTTTTCCATACAGAGTAACCAAAACTTATTTGGTCTCTATGACATCCATTCAAAACTTCATTCCACCAGAAGCCTAGCATGTTGTTTAAGCTTTCAGAATTTGTTTTTCTTATCTGAGTATTAGCGGCTATGATATGTACTTCATCTCTATATCCATCCAAAGAATATCTTTTAAATTGCTCTAGCATCTTATGTATGTCAGCTTTACCTTGTCTAGCAATTTCTCTTATTTCAGGAAGAGTTAATCCTCCTTCTCGTGGATGCTTTATAAAGATAGCATGCGTGTCTACATCATTTATAGTTTCACATAGTTCGAATAGATTATCCCAAACGATTTTCTTTATACAACCATCTACATAAACATTGATATCACAAGAGTCATCAACTAGCCATGGCTGAAGTTTGTATAATCTATTTGATTTTGATAGTTCCGATTTTGATAGTCCTAATGGCTTTACGATTCTATTGTCCCATCCATCATATTCTTTATCGGAAACACATATTGCTTTTACGTTTTCTGGTAAAGGTCTTAGGTCTCCAGGGATGTCATATGCCCCAAAGACACTTGTATAGATAGTAATTTTCATTTTATTAAATGTTTGAATTGGTTAATGTTTTTTGTTACGTATTCTGGTAGTTCTACTTCAGATACTATGTATTGTCTATCTGTTCTGTTTAAGATATCTTTATTTTCTCTTAGTGATGTGTTAATACCATTTAGTACACTTGCATTATTAAATTCTTGATGTAGATATGCGTTGATTTTATCTTTTATTCTTTCTTCTCCTCCTACAAAGGAAAAGTGCCAACCACATTTTTGTACTAATTTAATAGGGACAGAGAGCATTCTAATTTTTTGTGGCGAGGACATCTGTAGGTATTTCCAAGTACACACTCTAGCTAGAGTCCACTTTTTCTCTTTTCCGTCTGCTGTAAATGTAAGGTTATTTAGGTAGTAGTTACAAAAGTTTTGTTCTAGAGCAATAATTGGACTTGGCTTTAGTTCAGCTATGTTTTTTCCTGGTATCTCATCTAAATCGCATATAGTAATTATGTCTGAATCGTTAGGATTGATTATTAAAAGAGCATCCTTAATAGCATCTCTCTGTCCAGATTCTCGTTCTGCTGTCGATGGAAACTGTTTTAAATCAGCGTAGTGATGTATTACCTTGCCAGATACATCTTTAAACTTGTCTTTTATCTTTAGCCAAACTGATTCTTTTTCTTTTCCAGAGTGAGTTAAGTTTCCTTCAACCAATACAAACTTATCTACAACGTCATATAGTTCATGGAGTCTAATATCAAGTAAGTCTGCTTCGTTATAGAATGTAAAACAATCATATAGCATTATACTTTCCAATCGATTAATGGTGATTCCCAAGGGCTATGACAATGAGTTGCTCTTCCTGGTATTGGTGTAGCAAGTAATCGTCCTTTTAGTTTTAAAGCCATAAATGTTCTAAATGAGTCAGGCACAGGTCCTTCAAAGTTGTGCTGAAATAGTATAGTTTTGTCTTCTTTTAGTGTCTTAACTTTCGTAGCAAACGTTTGAACTGTAGAATTAGTCAATTTCCAATGACTGCTTTTAGTTAAGAATACTCTAGTTTGTTCTCCATATTCAGTCACATAGGGATTCGGGCCTCTTATATACTTATCTGCATGATCGTATAATGATACATAATGTACCCTAGCTAGGCCTTCAAGTAGATACATTCTAGAATCTGATAGATGTAGAAAGTCGTCTTCAACAAAGTATATTATATCTTTATCATCTAGCTCTAAGGCTATCTCAAATGCTTTTTTTAATGTTCCCGCGTTTCCAAGATTAGTTTCTAATACTTGAGTACCAAATTCTTTTATTCGAGATAGTAACTCAGGTGAACAGTTATCTGCTATAATTATAGAGTTACTGTCAAAACCAAAGTTCTCATAAAAGTTAATTAGACACCTTAGCTTTGGTATTCCAGTTTGAGTATTGGGTTTCTTGTCGCAGATTCTATATATTACTTTTAAAGCGCTCATATTACTTCCTATCTAACTGATTAAACCATGGTATTATGTCACTAGCTACAAACATATGTTGACGCTGTAAGTCTATGTCTTTGAGAGACACAGTAGTTCCCATATATCTTAGTGTCATTCCTATAATACACATTACATTACACTCAGATATTATTCTTATATTAAAAATATTAGAAATAATATCTTCTTTAGTAATGGATTTAAATATGACTGAACCGCTAATTCTAAGATTTGCTCGTCTGATATCTTGTTTTATTCTTTCTCTTAATTCTTCATTAATAAATATTGGTGCGGCTCTCTATTTACTGCATAACATATATCCTCTAGCTCACCTATTTTAATTGCTAATGTCTGTCACTTCTGCTTCTTTATATATTCAAAGTAATCATTTATGTTTTCAGTTCTTTCTACAAATATATTGCATCTATTACATAAGATCTTTCTTACTTTTCCTGTAGAATGATTGTGGTCTATCTTTGGTTTATTATTGTCGCTAAAAGTTGAACTACATATAAAACATTTATTATCTTGGGCTAGAAGCATGTCATCATATTGCTCCTCTGTTAAATTATATCTTGCTAGCAACCTTCTTTTTCTATCATTTATCCTAATTATTAGAATAAGATAATAACTTTGATTTATTTTCTTTATATCTACTTTTAACTTTGTCCTTTATTCTTTCCTTATTTTTTTCATAATATTTTTTTAGTGTTTGATACTTTTTCTTTGTTATTAGTTCTATACTTAGTTCTATTTTCTTTTATACATTCTTTACAGTAAGTACTTAACCCAGATTTTCTACTTTCATCTTTATAGAAATTATCTGTGGATTTCTCTAAATTGCAGCTTACGCAGATCTTCGTCTTTAATAAGTTCATTATAGCCCTCCCATTGGCTTATATCAGTCATAGTAAAGTCATGGAAGCCTAGTTGGGATTGCCATAAATGTCCATATTTAGCGTTGCCCTCGTGGCTGAACTGGCGAGCAAGGCTCTCGGGCGCGAAAGTACATCCTCTTGATATGAGTAGAGAACGATAGGTTCTACAAAGGACGAGGTCCTCAGGGTGGAAGTTTTTAATCGGGAGTTCAGAACAGACCTTGAGGAATTTTTCACTCCGTAGACTGAACCCACCGTTGCCGACATTTTTACTGTCTTGAAACCACCACGCCGCACCACAGTAATCATACTGTGTGAATGCTTCTGTCCATGCGTCTGCATTAAGGACGAACGCATCCCACTGCGTGCAAAGGGCGAACGGGGTCTGTACGTACTTATGTAACTCCTGAATCATAAACTTAGAGTACGCTTGGATTGATGTAATTTCTGGGATCGATACGAGGTTGATCTGGCTTGGTATCTTGGAGCTTTCCAAGGAGCTCAGTAACTTGACTCTGCCAAATTCTATGTTGCTCATCGATTGGCATAGCGATGTTAGCGCACGTTGCAAATTCTTGCAGTCCACTATTAGTAGGGTTACATTCGGTAGCTTTATCATCTTTGACCCATCCTAGTTCTTTCATGTCTTTTTCATCTAAATTATGTATCTGAATATCGTAAGGTAATAATATGACTGAATTGTTTTTATTGATAGCTCTTAGTGCGTCAACTATAGACTGGCCAACCATTTGACTGGTTTTACTATCAACTCCAGATGGAAGTCTAATAACTATCAGTTGGTCGTCACTAATAGTCATAGTCTCTAGCTTATCAAAAATCATTTCAACAAGCTTATATTTTCTTGTATTCATTATAAGTTACTCCATTGCTCGACCATAGCCTTGGCTATTTAATTTTGCTCTATCTTCTGATGGCGGCATTTTATGAATAATATGTTCTCTTCCATCTACAATGTTTGTTGGTTGCAACTTTGGTAAGTTCTTTAACCATAAACAGGTTGCCTTAGTTTCTCCGTGCTCAAATTGCCAAGGCTGTATTATTTGGTTTGGACATGATTCCTATAGGGTTTTCAATTGCTATGCGAGCACAAGTAGAGTTAGCAAACAGCATAAAAAAATTAATTGCTGCTTGCTGTCTTCCATCTGCCCTTTTTTCAGGAAACCATCTTGCGCCGCTAACTGCAAGATGTGTACAGGGTTGGAACGCAATTATCATGTCTCAGTTGTCTTGTAGCAAAGGAGTTACGTCTTGTTGTAGATGCCATTCTGGATTTGGTACAGATGTTGGTATGATATCACAAGAATATGCTTCTAATCCTAACCTTCTGAACTCACATGTGACTACTTGGCTTTCTTCGCAAGCGATTAACGCTTTCATGCATATATCTCTACTGCTGGGATTCCTAGTTCGCTTACGTAGCCGTCAGATGAGGCTATGAACTGCGTCTTTCCATTTTCATGCGTCACAGTTGTTTCATCTTGGTCAACCAATTTAAAGATGTCCCCCTTTTTAAGGTCGATCATATTGGTTCTGGTCCAAATGATATCAGAATTTGTACTGGCTCTTCCGACGTAAACTTTTCTCCAGTCTAGTTCATCTAATTGCGGATTAGACATACTTCCTCCATAATTCTAGTCCTTCAAAATATTCGTTATCTGTTATAGTCCATTCTGCTTCTACTAAATTTTCTACATTTTTAAATTCGTCCATTAAAATTATATCATATCTTGGTTCTCCTTCTCGCGAGAACCTTGTTAATGGTTTTCTAAAGGGTTTATTAGTTCTTGGCGAAGGAAGTACATTTTCTGTCCAATTTGGGCAAACTATTAGAGCATACTCTTTGAGTCTCTTTGTTCGTATGAACTTAAATATCTTTCCATCTAGAATTGATATAGCATCAGATTCGCCAAATAGCCAGCCAGGTCTTTCAATATTATTTTTATATCTGACTGCTCTATACTCTAACCAAATGATGTTAGAATCTTCGTTTTGATCTTGTCTATTTTCTTTCTTTGTAGATTTTACTTCAATTTTTATTTTCGTATCTTCTTTTGTGATTTCATAATCATAATGTAATTCACGGTCTTCGTAAGTGGTAGACTTTCTTGTAGAGTAGCCCCTATTTGGGGCTACTACTCCAAATAAGACTTCACTAAACGTTGGTTTATAAATCATTACTTAACCTGTTCTGTAGTACTTCTATCAAACCTGTCTTCTGGTTTAGGGAAATTGGTTAACGAGAAGTCTTGTATTGTTGGATCAGATACAAATGGGTCGCTATATCTATCTGGTAGTAGATCTGACGTATCTACGCTATCTAACATCTCTTCCCATTTCTCACATACCTTATCCCAATCAAGCTTCTTTGCTAGATTAAGCCCTTTATTTTTCCATTCTTTATAATATACTGGGCTTTCTGCTAGTAGCTTTATTTTCTTTGCTGCATCTGGTACATCAGCTATAGCTTTAATAAATCCAGTTCTTGGTTCATGTTCGAAGGCCGCCACCTTTGACAACAATAGTGCGCCTTTACCCCAATCAGCGTGGGCAGAGTAGTTAGTTATAACTGTTGGTATACCAGCAGCAATAGTTTCTAATGCTGGTAGATGCCAGCCCTCAGAGTTTGTCAGACTTAGATGAACATCAAAGCAATTAACTATGTCATTAAGCTGTTCTTCTGTAGGGCCAATACCAGGCTTTAGTCTTGGGTCAAATATACATCTATCTTCTAGGTTATAAAATCTAGCTAGCCATGTTAGCGGCCAACCCATTCTGTCGTCTATTGCACAATGGAAGTAGGCCATAATCTTTCTATCTTTTTCGAAGTGGTCTATAAAGTATCTTAAGACCTGAAAGACTGCATCTAACCTTTTCCTAGGCTGGTTTCTAGCTACAGATCCCACTAACAATACTTTATTATCTAGTCCAAAGTATTTCTGTCTAAGCTCTGCTCTGTTATCTAGTGGTTTCCAAATGGAATTGTTTACTCCGTGAGGAATAGTAACCATGTTCTGAAACTTAGGTCTACCTAAGAGTCTTGCTGTTTCGTTTATAACATCTTGGGCCCAATTCGTAAATACTATACACTTATCAGCTTTTTCTACTGTGAGCATAGGATCTACTGGCGGTAGATGAACAGAAGGATTTGGAATTTCAATGGCTGGGAATAGACATTCACTGTCTATTGCCATATATGGCATAAACTTAAAGCAGCGTCTATTTCTAAGATGTACGATGTTATATAATCCCCAGACATCATTTATTGGTATTACAATATCTGGCTTAAAATGCTGTATAACAAAGTATGTAGACATATAGCCGTAGTTATCATTACCCTCAGGGTTACCCTTAATACACGGAGACTGTTCTTCGTAAAGAGGTACCTTAGGGTCTAGTTTAATTAGATTAATTTGTGGGTTGCTTGGAGATACATATTCTATAAGTCTTCCACGTCCACAGCATTTACTGTGATCCTTAACCATAGAATAGTAGTGTATAGGAAGGTCTACAACAGATGGTACGTCAGCCAATCCAAGTTGTGCAATTTCGTATTTTCCAGATCTCACCAGTCTTTGTATAATATTCCGTGCGACCGTTGCATAACCCGTCTTCCTCTTTATACTGTCTGAGATAAAGAGGATTCTTTTTTTCTCCATGTCTTTCTCCTTCTCCTTGACTCCTGTAATTATTCTTCTGCTTGTTCGTCGTCCATATAGTTGCAATCGGCTGGATCACCATAGTCCTCCTTCAAAGACTCAATGAACGAACGGTAGATCTTACTTACTATTCGTCTGTTCAGACCAAATAAATCATTGTTCTGAGCTTTAAACATATTACCATGAGCAAGCCGAGCATAAACTACTAGCTTGCTCTCTAGTGGTAATAGTGAAAACTTGGCGTAGGCTGTTGTTTGCAGTTCTTCTGGGATTTTAGTTCTCTGTGCTAACATCTTTTAGCTCTTTCACTTGCAAGTTAAATGCTTCTGTAAGTTGGTCTGAGCTATAGACGTCTTCTAAATTGGCTTTCTTTCCCTTGATTACAAGTGTATCGCCTTCATTACAATCATCAGAGATCTCTCCGATTTTCTTTCCACCCTTAGTTACCATTTCTATCATAATAAATTCTCCAGTCGGTCTAATCCATTAATCCATGTAGGATTACAGTTCTGACTACATCTTAGGCAATGTTCTCCCCTTATTCGGAGCTTATTGCCTTTGGTCAGCATAAGAAAACCTCGTCTGATAGTATAGTCTTTTTCTTCATAGGGTACTAGGAAGAAGGTATTGGTCGATACACTCATAACAAGACAGTCATTTGCCAGACCATTTGTTATATTATAAATATAATTATTAAGCGTAGCAAAGTCAAGATCCTTTTGAACTATTCCTGCATTTTCATAAGAAAGTAGTAGATTATAATCCTTTGGACCATGTAATATTCCAGATATTTCTCCCTTCATTTTCCACTTATAGCAGTAGGAGTCTAATATGTGGTCTATTGAGTACTTTTCAAACAGTGTACTAAGGTTAATAGCGCATTTAGTACAGAAGCTTCTAAATTCTATACGTTCTGAGGCAGGAATTCTACGAAGGCCAGTAAACGATCTCGAAGAAAGCTCCTCAGCAAAGAGCTCAATTATAGGCTTCTTATCTGTTTTATACTTATAAAATATACGATTAAAGAGAAGTCTTACCCCTTTAAGATAAGACTCTTTCTCTTTGAAATAATAACACTTATATAGTCTATCGCAGAAAGTCTTACATGTAATTCCTGTTGATGGGTTCTCCACCTTCTTTTCTGCATTCTTCTTTATATTCATTATGATTATACCCTGGAAGGCGCATTAACCAATTCGGATTATCTGGTTGTAAGCTCATCTGTCTCTTCACCTGCTCAAATGATATAGGATAGTAGTTCCAAGCATCAACTCCAACATCAAATGATTTACCACAACTAGGCAAGGCTCCATGAGAATGGCCATATAGATGCCACGAATTAAAGTGGGACTTGTCCCATACTCTCATAGCAAAGTGAGACAGGACTATATATTGACCGTTTATAGACACTATTCTTTTATATGGCATGGCTTGGTGACCGTATACATCTAGTATTGCTTTATCGTGATTTCCCCTGACCATCATTATAGTTCCATTTAATCTATCCAAGTACCGTTCAGCGGAGCCAAAACAGAAATCACCTAAATGATATACTGTATCATTGTTTTTTACTGTATTATTCCAGTTAGATATGATTGCCTCGTCCATTAGCTCTACGCTATCAAATGGTCTTTTACAATATTTAATGATGTTTGCGTGACCTAGATGTGTGTCAGAGGTGAAGAATATGCTCATATTCCTCTTGGCCTTCCTATTACATTGTTACCGTTTGTTTTCTTATCTTTCAATGCTCTGATTTCACTTTCTGGTACCTCATCCATCCTTAGGTTATAGTCGTTAAGTTTATAGCCTATTGGCCTTAACTGACCAGTAATCTTATTTTTCCATATGTTTACTTCTATATATGGCATTGCTCTAATCAATCCGTCTTTCGATGGCCCTTCCCATACTAGATAAGTATCTTCTTTCACTTGTTTGTCGTTGTGCACGAGTATAATTATATCAGCATCATACTCTAACTGAACAGAGTCCTTTAGATCGGCTAGCTGTGGCCTGCTTTGAGATCCTTCTAGCTTTCTGAGTTCTACAGTTGCCATTATATGAAGGTCATTTAACTGCGTGAGCTCTTTGATTCTTTCTGATCCATCTGATACAACATCAGTCTTTTTATTTCTTCCTCCAATATTAAATCTTAACTTATGAAAGTTATCTAGTAGGAACAACTTCTTTGGTGTCTTATAATTCTTTGTGAACCAATCTACATGGGCCTCAAGAGCATCAATAGTATTTCCTGCGGTTGCATCTGCTAAAATAAATCTATCTGAGTTAGATTCTATCCATCTCCAAGCTTGTTCTACTGATACTTTCTTATCTGGTGTTAATTCTGAGTATCGTTTGATCTCCGATGTGGATAGTCCAGACTTCATTGCTAGCATCTTTAACGTCATTAGCTCGGTGGTATCATCAATAGACATGTAAAATATAGCTGCATCTTCTTCAGTATCGATTATGTCCATTGCTAAGCTTGTCATCCACATGGTCTTACCAGCGCTTGGTCTGCCTCCAACTAGAGATAAACAAGTAGTGTAGGGAATACCGTCAAAGTTTTCATAGAATTTCTTAAACTTCATAGCCCGCATTCCGTATTTAAATTCACCAGACTCAATTCTAGTCTTAACATCTTCGAGCTTACTAACATATTCGCTCTTATTATCAATAGCATTGTTATACTGTTTCTCTAGACTCTTAATTTTTAACAAGCCTTCTTCTAGTATGGATTTAGTATCTCTTGTTTTCTTTCTAGATAGTTGTACTTGTACAAAGTTGTTAATGTCTGATAGTTCTTCTAGGAATCTACTTGATTCTTTATTAACTAAAGAGTCTACATCTTTTCTGATGTCAGATTCGCTTATGGCGGTCAATCTAGCTAGCTCTCTTACCATCTGAAGTCTAACTATGTTACTTTCTTCTGCTGCTATGGTTGGGATAGCTTTCTTTGCTGTTTCCATTGGATCATCTTCAAATGTAGTCCACTTAAGCATCCAAGTAAATGGAGACAAAGATACATCTGACTTAGATAGTTCTAAAAACTTTTCTGTACCAAACTGCCTTACATAACTATCTGGATCAAAGCCCTCAGGAAGTTCCATTATTCGTACTTTAAAGTTCTTATATCCAGCTAATCTTTCAATGGCTAGTTTAACTCCTCTTCTGCCACCATCATCTGAATCAAGACATATTACTATGTTCTTAAACTTATCTCTAAACAGCATGTCTACGTGTTCTTCAGTTAGCATCGTAGCGCCTATTGCTGTTACATTTGATATACCTGCTTGTACTAGATATACAGCATCGAGGTATCCTTCTACAATAAATAGTGGTCCATCTTCTGGCCTGCAGTTGTTGTAGTTAAATAGTATTTCACTTTTATGATATATATCTGAGTTCTGAGAGTTAATATACTTTTCTTCGCCATGAGCATTGGCATCCATGTCGGTTCGTCTGGTAACGAAGCCCACGGCTCTACCCTTGTCATCAAATATAGGAATGATTATTCCAGTAGTACTGAAGAGTTTTCTATTTGCAAGGTCTGCTGCTTCTAGATAAGACTTATCTGACCAGCCTAGAACTTTCATTTCATCTAGATAATCTTTATAGCTTTCAATACAACCAATCTGGAATTTCTTTATTGTTGCTTCTGTTATCCCTCTAGCAAGTAGATGTTTCATTGCAGGATGTTCTATGTTTAAGACTCGTTTCTTATCTACTTTTTTATAGGACATGCTACAGATAACATTGACTGCATCCTCATATGCTCTTCTCTTTTGAAACTCTCTCTTTTGGTCTTCACTTATTTCTATAGGTTCATAAGGAATATCAAAGAGCTTAGCAATATACGGTAGCGTTTCTTGATATAGGCCTAGTCCAGATATTGGTTTCTTTTCTAAGAAGTGTACCGCATGTAGTATGTTTCCCGCCGCACCACAATTATGAACTAGATAATGTTTAGTCATAAACGTGTGAGAATCAGTATTTACTTCTTTTACGGTAATGTCATATACTTCCATTAATGGCTTGCTTTTATATATCTTATCTATTCTTAAAAAGGCATATCTATATCCATCATATGCAGTATCGTAGAAACATCCTATATTTTCTTTTTCAAGCCGAGTTAAAGACCAAGTTGGTTTTCTTTCTATACCATCATTACCTATATACGATTCGTTAAATGAATAACTAAATGGTATTTCTAGATTAACCATTACTTGTTGTGCAGTTGAAATTAGGTTTTCGTTAACTAACGTTAATCTTTTTGGTTTTCTCTTACCTGCATCGCCATCAAAAAGTCCATTTAGCCATGCTCGTTGAAACGAATCATTCATACCACATAATATATTATCTGGCATATATTTATGAGAAGAATATTTGCCAATAAATCCTTCAAAAAACATCTGTAGATCTGTAGAACTACAACTCATATTTGTTGTATTTGTTTTATAATCGTACTCGTATGTTGAACAGTCTAGGCCAAAGTTATCTTTAATTATTCTTTTTATCTTTTCTTGAAGCAACTTCTCATTTCTGTGTAGTGTAAAGGTTATGCCTCCTCTGTAACTAGAACCTTTGGCACAGTACAATCCTAGTAGCCACATAGTGTCTTCATTGATAGGATATGTGATTATTCTATTATTTTTTGGCCCAGATGTGTATTCTTTAATCCATATATTTTCTATTCCAGTTAGTACTGAGCTAACACTTTTTGCTGTCTTTGGAAATATTACGTAGTCATTTTCTTTTAGTTCATCTGCTCTGCATTCTGATATTACTAACTTATTTTTATATTTTATGCTTCTGGTTTTAGATTTGAGAGATTTAAAGAATCTAAAATCATAACTTATGTTTTTTACTACTTTAAATATATGATTCCCAGTAAATTTAATATTATCATTTCTTACTATTTGAAGTTGGACTTCTATAGTCTCTTCTTTTGATTCTTGTTTAGTAATATTTGTTATTGTTCCTGTACCATATTGAGAATATACTTCATCTCCTAATTTTAAATTGCAAATCTGTACTAATCCTTTTGGAGTTCTTATTTTCTCGAATGGTGGTAAGCAGCTAAAGCAATGAAATACTTCTTCATTAGTATTTCCGCCAATAGAACAGCTTGGATGTGCGTCATCATGGTTTGGGTGTATACATGAGAGGAATCCGCTATCGTCTATCTTTACTCCTCTTTGTTCAAGATATGATCTAAGTTTTGGCCTGATAGCTGTAAAAATATCAATCTTGTTCGTCGTCTCTTCCATTTTGTTCCTCTTCTTCAATTACTTCTATAGGTCCTAATTGACGCTCTAAAAGTTGTAGCACAGTTTCTTGTTCCAATAGTTTTCTTAAAATGTCGTCTTGAGAGCCTCTTATTCGTGAGACATATCTAGATGACTCTTGATTAAATAAAGCGCTAAAAGAACGGACCCTAGAGACAACATGTCTGTTGCCCGTTAGGGTCCGCATTTTAGACTTAAAAAAGTCTTTTAATAAATCCATTATACCAATCCGTTAGGCGGTAGTTCCTCGACGAAGTTAATTAGAGCTTCTAGTTGTTCGTCTGTATCTAGATCCGAGATGGCACTAACTGTTTTGTTTATTTTCTTTGAAAATTCAGGTAGGTATTTAATTAAAGCTGCACTACCTTTTAATCCATCTTTCTCTACTTTCGCAGCCTTAGCTTGAGTTTCCTTGCTCCACTTTGGTTTGTTTGGAGTTGAGTATGTTGGTTCTTCTGCTGGTTTCTCGTACTTTTCTGGGTTGCTTCTGCTCGACCCAGCCTTTATTTTGGTATTAACAAAGTCTGTTAGAGCGTCTCCGTCCCATAGTATGTTACCAGAGTCATCACATGGATAGGTTTTTCCGTTGGTATGTTTCTTAACCTTTACCTTTTGAAGTGGCATCTCATACAAGAATCGTCCTACACCCCACTTAACTGCTGCTCTCTTAAAGGCATCAGATGCTTCGCCTTTTTCCTTTTCAGTATTTGATTCTGTCCCGCAGTCTTCTTTCCATACCCATTCATATGTTCCATCTTCATGCATAACTCGTATGCCCACTCTAGCATAGAGATTGTCATTAATAACTCTGTAGTCACACTGCCAGTTTTCTGGTCCTACTACCTCGTCCAGTTTATCTTGAACTTGTCTGCTATCTACATATGCTACAACCTGTGCATTATATTCCGTTTGTGCTTGAACTCTCCACTTAAACGGCATTTTGTCTGTGAGTTTTTTTAGATCCATAATTGGTCCTTTCTTCGAAGTTTTTCCTATAGATAATATAATATATTCGGAATCGAATGTCAATATCATTGACTTCTTTTTGAATTGTACTATATTATTATATATAGAAAAGGAGCTTATATGCCAAACAATTTTATTTCTAAAGTATATGTCAGTGATATCCTTGCTGCTAAAGCTGACCAACAAGACCATGCTCGTACCCGCCTTCAGAACATTTCCTGGCCATCCGAAGCAAGCGCAGATGTTGGTCCTTTTACTGTAGGAGAATGTAAGAGAGCTTTATTTTATAAGGTTATCGGAGTTGAACCAAGCGAAGAGATGAGTGTTAGAGGAAGATATATATGTGATGCTGGTTTATTCTGCGAACACTATCATATTCAGAAATATAAATCTTTAGGTATGTTTTATGATGAACAATATAAAATAGAGTTTGAAACTGCTACACGAAACAAAGTAATAGTATCTGGAAAGGTAGATTTGATTATTAATGACGATGGTGTTTTGAAGGCCATTGAAATTAAATCTATATCAGCCTTTAAGGCCTCAGAGGTTTTCGGAACAACTGGCAAGCTTCCTTTGCCTAATGCCAATAACCTAATGCAGGCAATGCTTTATAAGTATTTTACTAAGCATACTGAACTTGGTCAACGCTCTGGCATTAAGGAAGTATATCTAATGTACGTTAATAGGAGCGATGGAGCTACATTCTATTTTGAAGTAGACCTTGATGATTCTGGATATCCTATTCTTCGTGCTATAGACCAGTCTGGTAAAGAAATATACAAGATGAATCTTGCTACTCAGAAGTCTTATGATGAGCTACTGGCTTCTAGTAGAGAAGCAACCTCTGATGAGGGAAGGATGGCTGAGCTTAGAATTAATGTTAATGATATCTTTTCTAAGTTTGATGAGGTATATACTGCAGCTAAGACTAAGGTTCTTCCTGAGCCAGATTATAAAATGATATATTCTACAGATGACCTTGATAGAGATCTTAAATGTGGTAGGATTACTAAGCGTAAGCTTACTATGCTTAAGAAATCAGGAGAAACCTTTTCTGACTATAGATGTTCTATCTGTAGTTATAAAAGAAAATGTCTTGCTGATTCAGGAGTACACTTCGAATAAAAAAAGGCCAGTTTAACTGGCCTTCTTCTTATAGCTCTGTCGAATTTATCTTCAACATGTATTTTATTTCTTCGAGTGTATGAGGATAGTCTTTTCCTATACCAAATCTTAACTTAACTATGTCTTGGAATTTCTGAGGTTTTTTTTCAAGTTCTTTTAGAATATTCATTTCCATTCGTTGGAATACATCGTCTCTATCATCTTCAGAACTAACCTGCTCATTGAACTCGCTTATAAAACTTTCTTCGAAACCAGAAGAGTTTAAGTCTAATAGTACAACTATGTTATCTATCATACTCTCTGTTAGGCTTATTCCTCGCCGTCCTTTTAGTGCTGTTGCTAACTCAGATGTAAGAGGTTCTCTTTGAAGTTCAGTATAGAGCTCGCTCTTAACTTCGTTGACGTGCTTCATGTTTCTAGCTATGTCTCTAGGAGCTCTAACGATCTTGTTCTTCTTTATGAAATCTATTATTCGTTTTCTTACATGAAAAAACGCATGGGTAGTAAAGGATGTTTTAAAGGCTACGTCATAGCAATCTATAGCTTCTATTAAGCCTAGGTTAGCTTCTTGAAACAAGTCCATAATGGAAACTTCATCATTTAATACAGTCTTGTATTTCATAACATATTTCATAGCAAAGCCGCCGTTAGACAATACTAGTTTCTCTCTAATCTTATAATAGAGTTTTGGCTTAGGATTTAGAGAAGCCATAGAAGCCAACTGCGTTAGTAATGCGTCGTTCTCTTCCCTAGTTGGCCTAGGATATTTGTCTATGTAAGTACTGACAGATCGTCTCAATTCAAAATATTCTTCCATTTATACCTTCTCTATGAATGTTGCCTTGCGTCCTGCCCGCTTGAACCTATCTACTAACTTCTGATCGTTGTCTACTAGGTAGTCAACCTTTTCATATATAGATGAGTCTTTGGTATGGTATCCAACTATCCAATCTGATAGTCTCCAACTTTTGTTAGGATCATTCTTTACGTAGAATCCAACCATTTTTACATCTATCTTTAACTCATCTGCTATTTCCTTGTATGTCTTCTTGTTTTTATTTCTTAGTTCTATTGCTTTGACATGCAAGTCTTTCTTGTATTCTTCTGGTGTAATTATTAGATTAGTACAATACTTCTCTATTTCACGAGGAGTAACTGTCTTGCTCCACAAGTGAATTCTTTTCCCAGCTATTATTAGAAGATCTAATTCCTTGTATAGTGAGTTTGGATCGCTTCGTTTTATTATCTCGAAGTCTATAAATACGTTGTATTCTTCCATACTGTTTTTTCCTGTCAGCTGACTTAAAGCCAGCAATGAAGCCAGCTATAAAAGTATTTGCAAGGTGCATTTTTACCCCCTAATACAAATATAATATATTAGGAAGTAAAAGTCAATACTTATTCTTGGTGATCTACCCTTAGCGATATTGCGGAAGGATTCTCAAAAGAATAGTATAACGTAATATCTTTGAGTAAGTCAGGCATTCCTTCTATATAGTTGTTATGCATCATAGTTGTGCTAGATAGCACAGTTTCATCAGGTTTGCTTTCATCTATCTGTATATAATTTAGCTTTAACGCTATCTTAGTTAAATCCTCAGTCCCGTAGTTCCAGCTTTTGTCATCTTTTCTTTTCTGTTTTATTTCTTCAATCTTAGCTTTATCTTTATGAAGATTTTCTATCTTTTTTTCAAGATCTGGCTTTGAATCAATTAGTAAGAATGATTCTTTCTTTTCTTCTATATCAGATAATCTGTCATTAAGATACTTAAGATTTTTATCTATAAGTTTTATTATGGCTTCTGGCATAAGCCATGGCCAGTGTGAGTTCTCATGTATTTGATTAAGGACCTCATTAAGAGGTCCCTTGATCGTAATATAATAACTCACACTAGAGCTGTTACTAACAAACCCTAGTCTTATTTTCATTATACCTTCTTCTCCTCTGCTTCCAGCCTTAGCTTCTCTATCTCTAGAGCCTGAGCCTCGGCCTTAGCTTTAAGTTCTTCAACTACGTTTTCTACGTCCTTAAGCCTAATGAGTACGTCAGCTGGCTGATCTGATTCTTTTGGACTAGTCAGCTTGCGGACTCTGCACTTTAAAACTTCGTATAGATCAGGTATAAATAATTCCATTTCGTAAACTCCTTGTGTATAGTTTGTGTATAGTTATTATATTAGTTGTTATATATAATATAATAGTGCTTATAGAGACATACATCGACCTATATAAATCAATCACTTACAATTTCTAAATTGTAAGTTTAATTTATATATATTAATTAAACATAATTATAAACATAATGATACTGTTTCAAACATAGGACAACGTCTGCATATTGATTTAATATTACATTGACAAAGTGAACAGGAATTTAGTAACTGGTCTCTCCACTGTACTGCTCGTGGATGATTCCAAATGTCCTTTAAAAACTCGGTATCCTCTTTTATTTCTAGACCTGTTTCCCATTCTCCTATACCCTCCATGAAGGAACATGGAAAGAATTGACCATCAACATTACAGTAGGAAGAGAAAAGAAACGCCTCACACGGCTCTATGAACTGAGCAAATGTATCGAATTTAGAATGTAGTTCTACTGCTTTAAGGAAGCTTGGGGCACTACATGAATCAAAGCCAATAGGTATATCGTTGTGCAACGCCTTAGCTACTACTGTTTCGAATTGAATTTTTGATATAGGAGTCATGCCAATCGCTCTACCTCTAGGCTTTAGCATTAAGAATACAACAGCATTGAGCTTTTCTAATCGAGGGTCTGTTTTTACTTTATCTATTAAGTCTAGACATTCTTGGTAGCTATCATATGATAGCACCTGGTGTATATTAACTTGTTCTAAGCCTCTGCTGGTTAGTTCCCTGACGGCATTAAAGCAGACGGCGTCATTATACCTTGAGACCGCGACACTACCACAGTTGTTTGAAAGGATTGAATAGGTTCTATCATTACATCTGTAACCGTTAATTGTAATGTTGGGAATAATTCCGCTGTCACGAGTTTTCTGAAGTATCTGTTCGAGCTGCGGATGACCGTCAATGTCACCAATTCCAAACGCAATTTGCGTGAGGTTGTGTGGCATTGTGTTGAGGATAAGATCGAACTTCTCGAGCGGCATAAACTTACCTTTTGGTGTATTGGACTTGTAACAGAAGTTACACGGACCCTTCTCTGTTCCGTGACAGATTGTGCTGATCTCAAGATCGAGTATCTCTGGACCCAACGGGCTAAAGGAAGGATTGTCATTTTGTGTCTGTCCCCATCTGCTAAAGTATCCATTAACTGTGTCAAAGTCCCAGTTATAATCTTTGCTCCTATATGATCTTATCATTTTATCCCCTGAATCTAAGTGGCTTCTTTATAATATACTGCGGTGAATTTTTTACTCGTAATGCTGGGCTTAAGACCATATCTTTGTTACCAGCTATTTTATAGCACTCAACACAAACAATTTTATTATCTGTGGTTTTTACTATGTCAGCATAATGCTGTTCTTTTAACCAGCAATACGCATAAGACAGATCTCGTATCTTATACTGTGGGTTTTCTTTGACAAACTTTTTCCATTCTTTATCAGTAACAGGCTTGCCCATTACCCCTTCTTTTATATACCAGAAGTAAGTTGATGTCTTTGATATTTCTAGGTCATCATTAAAGAGTACAGAGACGTCTGTTTCAAGCTGAGACCAATCCTGATTATTACACGTTGCTACAAGTAGCTCTCCAAATTCACTTCTTACTATGTATGTCTCATAGTTAGTAGTAGAAAATACTACAGGAGTGTTAGGATTTTTAAATAGATTTTCTGCTGTTGCTAGCTTGAATAACTCTCCACCTGGTTCTCTCGAATCAGTCTCCCAGTCAGAGTCTCGTATCTCTAGCATTCTTTTAGCTAAAGCAAAGATTGTTGGTATTCTTTCATTTGGTATAACTAAAAAGCTAGACGATGAACTGTTTGAAACAAACCCTGTTCTTATTTTCATAGTTGCTCCAATGGGCTTGGTATATTTTGATCTAGATCTGTTTCTCTCTTAAATTGCTCCTGCATATGACGAAGAATATCTGGTCTCATTACCCAGCAATCCAGTGTTGCATCGTATATAAGAGAGCTGATAGGAATAGTTAGTCTATTCCATTCTTCTGGTGCGTTTGGTGGTTTTACACATATAATATCGCCATTTCTTGGCTGAAATGGTAGCTCTATTATTTCACACATTTCAGGCATGTCTTTCCTATGGCAACATATTTTAAGTCTATGCTTAGGCTTTAATGCTGTTATAAAGGCCTGGATAAATTGTTCATTTGTTAGTCCATCTTTCTTTTTTCTTGGCATTAGTGTCTCCTATTGAATGGTTATATACTTGTTTTATCCAGGTTAAGAATTTTTCTTTTGACATTTCTTTTTTTTTTCATAATTACATGTTTTACAACAAGGTACACAATTGTCTAAGGTATATCCTAAAGAATTATTAACCCTATCAATTCCGTTATAAATATATACATTTTTTATTTTTTTCTTGTTGAGATGGAGATACTCCGCAGTAAGTACAGTTAGATTTTGTTAAAAGCTTGAACTCTTCTAAAGATAACTTAGCAGATCTCTTATATTTTGAGAATAATGAATTTAAAGCTGGAGTTATACCATCTAATAGGTGAGATGTTGTAAAACATTTTTCTCTACCACAATCACATTTACATAATTTAGTGTATCCGTCTTTTTTATAACAGTTAATTTTCCAAACTTTTTTCCTACTAGGTTTTGTTTATTTTCAAAACAATTTCTACACGTAGTTTGTTTTGATATTACTAAAGAATATCCCCTAACTACTATTTTTTACCACACGAACAAACACAATTATATTTTACTTGATAATTTTTAATGAATTCACTTATAACTTTTAATTGTCCAAATGTTTGTCCTGTTAAACCAGAATATTTCATAGCGTCCTCCCTTTAATATATAGTACAGGACACTCAATGACGGCGAAATGCTATATTATGCGGTACGTTTATTTTACAGAGGTTGCATCGTTTGCAGGACCCTGGGCAGATAAGATATCCGTCTGGGACTGGAGCATCTCGTTCAATGACTGTGCAATTGCCATTGTTGCCTTTAGTACTTCCACTTCCTTTGATAAGGAATCTCGAGTTTGAGAAATCAAGATCTGATCTTGCGGAGTATCCGTAGGTTGTGACCCCAATTGTTGCAAGTCCTTCAGCAACGAATGATAGCTTGTCGATATCTTGCTGATCATGGAAGTCACCAGACTCATTGTACCTGAGATATCTGGTAGTTTTCCTTCTGCTTTGGATTCGTTCAGCAATTTCTTGAAGGATTGTCTCTGCTCGTTGATTTCTCCAGTATGTTTCTTGAGCATTTCTGTAAGCTGGGACAGTGTTTGGGTATTGAATTTCTGCTTTTTCTGCATAGCATCTTATTCCTTTATTTATAACTTCGCATAGGCCAAGTTGCTTTGATGGGCATGTATTTGCTGGACCCATGTTGATAATAGCTGTATCATCTCCGAGCTTATGGTTTCCAAATTTAAGTCTAATCATGTTAACTCCTCGTTTGAGGACTAGGAGTGCTCCTCTTCAAGATCCTCTTTAGGGATCGTGTCTAATTTCTTTGCACTAGTAGGCCTAGAATCAAAGTCGTCTCCGAATAGATTTAGTTGTAAATTTTTTTTTATTCCAAACTTATCTAGTGCTTTCAAAACCAAGTCCTCATAGTAATTAAGGTCTAGTTGCGATATATCGTCGACCCATTTAACGAATGTATAATTCTTTCCATTGATTTTATAATACGGTTTTAGTTCTGGAAATGGTAATGGTTTCTTTGTTACTACATAATTGATCTGGGTACCTTGTGTGGCAACCTGCCCAGTTTTCATTTCCATTTGTTTACCAAGGAATAATCTCATGTCATACGCGTCATCATATTCTCTTGGTTCCTTTGAAAGCTTAACGCGTTCTTCAAAGTCTTCCAGCTTTGCATTCTTAAAGTCTAAGGATTTCTGTAATACTTCATCCTTTGGCAAGCCATTGAATACATGTTGTATAGCTAGCTGTATTGCTCGGTCTACTATGTGTGCTGCACGAGATGCTTTAAATGATGAACCATGTATTAGATACTTTCCATTCTCTTCAACTACATAGTTTTTCATAGCATAGAAGTAAGCTCTGCCAAAGTCATCTAACTCCATTTGCATGTAGTTATCTTTGATTCCAAACTTAGATTCTATTAGCTTGTCTAGCCATGTATTAATCTCTTTTTCTGATACTTCTTTATCTAGGATTAATCCATCTGTATCTAACTCTATTAGATTATCTCGTAGTTTTCTAATTACATTTCCAGTAGTCCATCTGCACATAGCAGTAACCATTACTGCAGACATCATGTCTCCATAGGTACTACTCTTAAGCCCCAAGATTCCGTATATTGAGTTGAGGATAACCTTGATGGCGTACTGTTGAGAATCCAGCGCGGGTCGCTCCGATTCTGTAGCGGTCTTAAGCTGCTTTTTAATCTTAACACGCTCAGCACGAAGCTTCGATATTTCTGTCTTGAGTACACCTTCGACGTCGTTCCTGACCTTAATAAGGATATCACACCGAAAGTTAGCATCTGGAATCCTATACCAGTTGTATTTCGAGTCTTTCTTGAATGTGTATTTACCAGTGTACGGAAGCTTCTTGACGAAAGATGTGGTATCTGGCCCGAGGTTCCAAGTTTGGATGCTGCTGGGATACATGCTGGAAAAGTCCAGTTTATAGACTTGAGGGAAATAACCATCTTTATATAGTCCTACTAATGCTCCTTCATACTTCGTTCCAATTTCTGCTATAGACCCATTGCTGGCATTGTATCTTTGAAAGTTGCTATCTGTAGCAATAAGACCTTTCTTTTCCATGTTTCGGGCTAGGAATAACTTTGGTACGAAGCTGGAGTACATTGTTATAATGCTATTGAGTGGAACACTTAGCATCTCTGCTAGAGTTATACAGTTTCTCATGTAGACATGGCCAACCCACTCGGTTCTGTATATGTCATCATCTAAGTATGAGTAGAGTTTATCTGAGTCCTTCTTGTATAAGTCCACTAGATTTTCTACGTGGTCTTTTACTTCTATATCTTCTAATGCTTCTTCTCTCCATATTCCATTTATTATTTCAGTTCGCTTTGCTTTATAGAACCTAGCAATTTCTTTTAGAGACCTAGATTTGATACCAAACAGAGTTTGGTCTTTGGATACTCCAGCATTGGAATTATATATATCAAAATGTATTCTTCCAGGAATTCTTAACTGGTCTTCAATGAAATATGGTGCCTTGTGTTGGCGACCAATCCCTTTCATACTTATATCTAGTAGCTTACACCTATCCATGATATATGGAAAGTCGAAATCTAGCGAGTTATACCCAGCTACAATGTCTGGATCGTTCTTCTCTACATCATCTATAAATTCAAGCAGTATCTTTTTGTCACCGTCAGTGCTTTGTCCAATACTTGTTCCTTTCAAATCAAATCCTTTTATGATCTTATGTTTGAGCTTTTCTTTTGTACCATTGTTCTTATAAATCCAAATACTATATCCTATACATAAGATTTCATTTGATATTGACTTAGGAAAGAATCCATCACCCTTTGTTGCTACTTCTATATCAAAGAACATTATCTTTAGATCATTTGTATGAGGAAAGCCAAGAAGATAATCTGGCCTAGATATATACAGCTGTTCGATAAAGCTATTAGCTTGTATAAACCGTTGTCTATCTAAGCTTCTCTTTCTAAATTCTGTATATCCTTCTAGGTCTGGGAACTGAAGTCTAAGATATTCTCTTTCTTCATATTCTGGAACCTTAATCCACTTTTCTACTGGCGATTGAACGTCAGGAAACATGTCTTTTTGTGCTAAGACAAATGGTTTCATTGGGTGTTGGACCCGCTGTTCTAATCCATTTGCATATATAACTAATTCATCATTTGTTGGTATTACCGATAAAGGTATTTTCATATTATCTCCCAGTCTTTCGTATCTCTGGCCGTAATGGCCTTAAGAGCATTACCTCGCGGGATTAATAATGCAGTTCCGTCTTCGTTTACGTGCTCGCACTTATAGATTTTATATCCATGCTTATATTCCTGCCCAGATATAAATTTTTCATCAAATATTTTAATGTGTCCACCGATTCTTCTTGTTATAACTTTGGTAAATGTTCTAGGTTCCCAGTTAATTCTTTTACCAGTTAGATGTTCAAAGATTTCTACTGTAAATGAGCAGTTCTTTTGAGTTGAAGGATCGTATGTGCATTCCGTTACTCTTCCATCAAAATACATCCATATCATTATAACATCTTCCTTAAGTTAATAGAGGAAGGTTTTCCTCCAGCTAGTAGTAGCAATCTTTCTGATGTTAATCTCCACCTAACTGCGTCTATAGTCTGTGCTGTAGGATAATTCCTATATAAAGTTGTTTCTTTCTCTATCATTTGCTTTATTATCTCTTGTAATTCAAAGCAAGTATTTTGAGTTAGATTATCTATGGAATCATCCTTACGCATAAACCTATAGTAATAGCTAAGATATATAACCTTGTCTAGTCTTGCTTTCATTTCTCCTTGATCTGAGCCTAATAAAATATTTGCAACTAAAGAGTTTCTGAAGTGTGCTAGGTCATAGTTTTCTATCCAGTTGAAGTCTCTTTCTCTTCTTCTGAATGAGAATCTATATCCTTCATTTTCAACTACTAGAAATGGTTTTTCTCCTGCGAGATTATTCCAGTTTGCTGCTATATGTTCTCTCATGGCCTCATTATTAGCTGTGTAGAATCTTAATAACTCTTCTCGCTTTAAAATGAGATCTTGAAAGTGTAGCCTAGATTGAGAACCGATATCTTCGATTACTTTATCTAGTCCTATGATTTCCATTCTAACCGCCAATCAGTTGATTAGTAACACTAACCTCATGTTTAACTTTCTTGAGGTCGTCTTCTTGAATAACTTCTCCACCAAAGTGTTTTCCATCGATAAAGATAGTTCGTTTATTCTCTATTTCAGTATTCAAGATTCTTATTGCATCTGCTAATGCATACTCTTCGGATTCATATCCTTTAGTTGGTATGGTACGTTCTATTCTAATCTTTTTTTCTTCACTCACTTAGTTCCTCCTCCAGATTATAGATTGTTCCTGCTATTACTGAGTCATTCTTCAGTGCTAATAACTTAGATATAACAGTATCATATCCAATGTTCGATTTAATATTACTTTGATCTATCATGCACACGTATTTTCCGTTCTCATATACATTCTTTGCACCCTTCTTTAATTCAGGGTCTATAAATACGTATGAATCCTTGTTATCATAGGCAATAATATATCTGTGACCAGACATACCAACAAGGGTTATAGCAGTCATGTTCCTATTTCCTTTAGAGTTCCAATAAGAACAAAACTCTCCTTGTACGTCTGTAACTTTTTTTGTCAGAAATGCTTGAGATCTTTCCTTAAAGGCCTCATATGCTGAGTCTATTAAAAACTTATATCTAACGTAGTCTTTTGAACTTTCTACAGATTCAAATATAATCTTTTGTATCTTGTCTTCACAGCTAGTAACCTGTTCTCCAATAAACTTAGCAAAGAGTATGTTAACTAGTTCTTTTCCCTTAATTGGAATCTCTATCGTGTCTAAGATCATCACATATTTAGATCTACCCTTAAGCTTTTTAAATCTAAATAGCTTGTTTGAACTACCAAGCTTAAGCTCATAACCAGAAGTCATTCCAATGTATACAGATAGACCTAACTTACCAATGTTAGATATAAATTTGTTTGCTTCCTCTTGGCTTCTATAACATGTTAATTCTCTTAGAACAGTTAACACTTCATTCCTATTAAATCTTTGACCATTGAGATAGGTAAGCTTTGCTTTATTAGCAGTAGTTTTAATCTCTAGCTTAATCTCTATACAGTCGTTTAATTTAATAGTTATTACAGAGTTTTCAGCAGAATACGAGTTAACTCTGTTCTTAAGTTCGGTAAAGATCTTGTCTAGAATATCGTTTAAGATAGTCTCTTCACTTGTCTCGCCTCTGTAGTATGTTATCAGGTATGATTCAAATGTTTGGAACAGTCTCTGCTTTAGTAACTCGTCATCTATAGCTATACTGAAATCATTGTATGAGACTTTTCCTTCTGAATGGTTATACTTAATCTTATCACTTATATTGACATCAGAACCAACTGCCTTCTGTTTCTGTACAATATACTTATATTCGTCTACCATCTTCTTTAAAGCCTTTAGTCTTATCTGTAGTGGCTTTACCTCTGTAGAATCCTTTGATACAGCTGACTCGAATGAGTCGTAGTTCATATGTATCTTGCCTTTTATAATGGTAGTTCCAGTTAGCTTAGTTAGATTCTTAGTTAGAACATCAACATACTTTTCTAGTACTGTTTTAATATGTTCTATTGGCTCTTTATCTATTCGAGGGTCTGGTCCGATTATTATATCGTAATGACCACCATGTCTAGGTATACTTAATATAATTCTGCCTTCATCTACAAAGTTATATGGCATTCGTCCAAAGTTTGTTATCTTAGCATCATCATATGTCCAAGGTCTTGTTTCGGCCATCCATAAGTCTTCAAGATTACTAAGTTTAAGCGCATCTCCTTGTACTCCTGCCTTAGCAGTAGCTACTAATGTTGATTGCTTAATCTCATCCATACCATCAAATGGTAGTATCTTTATTTGATAAGTTCTGGTATTGTTTCCTTGAAGAACCTTTGTAATTTTACCTATATATACAGCTCCGCTTTTTATGCAGTTGTGAACTACATTTAATCTTAGAGGATCACATTCAAGCTTCTTTGCGAAAGCGGATATTATTTCTCTTATCTCTTTTCTTTTTAGTTCCTTCACACTATTGAAGTGCTCAAATATACTATTGAGCTCTTTTGTAGTAGATCCATCGGTCTGCTTTGATATGCTTATGTTCTTTGTTTTTCCATTGGAAGACATAAACTCACATTGATCAGTAAATCTTTTCTTTGATACTACCTGTCCCATAAGAGAATCAGCAATAATATAATCTATCATATCGTCAGGATAGGCATCAAACCCCTCATTCTTATTTCTGTAGTCGTCAGTCGTAGTAGACATCCATTGTAGTATGTCTTCGTCCCCTGAGTCTAATGCCTTTGCTTCTATTCCCTTTTCAATCTTTTCATTAATTGTCCAAGTTAGAATAGTAAATGGATACCATCGTCCAGCAGATTTGTTGATCAAGTGAAGATTACTTTTTTTGTCATTAGTAATCTTAATTAACCTAAATCCTGTTTCTTTTCCCTCAAAACTGTCAGTAGCTTCGCACACCGTTTTAATTGCTACCTCGGCATTGTTAACACTATCTACGTCTAGCTTATAGTTTAACAAGGTATCTAATACTTCACGAGGTGTGCTAACTTTTTGTTCTGTAGCTTCGCCTTTTTGTCTCATGTTTATTCCTTAGAAGTGGATCATTAGGTCGTTCGGTAGTTTCTTTGTTCTTGTATATGATAAGACTGCTTGAGCAAGCGCAGCAGCTACTATCACGTTACCGTATTCGATTTCTTCCTTAGCTATCTGAAACGGATTCTGACAGCTTTGGCTCTCGCTTGATTCGTCTATTGTGGAGATATAGTTCTCTGTTTCGCTTGAGAATATTCCAATCATTTTACCATTTGCCCTAGCATCTATAAATGGTATTCCTGATGTTACAAATGCATCGTGAGCGTTACGTCTTATCAGATTATTATCAGCACATAGAATGATAAGACTAAAGCCATTTAAATCTTTTCTTTCTATTCGTTTGTTCTCGAATGCTACATTTAAGCACCTAAATTCTAGAGCGGAGGTCTTGTATTCTCCTATGTCTCCAGGTTCAAAGTTCTGATATAGAATGTTTTTCTTCTCTACCTTATCATCATCAAAGAACTTGAAGTTAACATCTTTTATTTGCTCTAGATCAATTAGCCTGTTAATATGTTCTGCGAAGTACGATCCAATTCCTCCACAACCTACTACTGCGACGTTCATACTTGCTCCTTTAATCGTTTGAGCCCAAGTTCAGCTATAACTACTGCATCAGCTATGTGCTCAAACTCACCTTTATTATATATATTTAAAATTCCAGCTTCCTGTACTCTGCTGCAATTTATAATGAACTTCTTGTTATTGGTTCCTATTTGGTTACTATAGTTTTTAACTACGTAATCTATCACTTCATTCTTTGTAGCCTTGGCCTTGCCAGTAACCTGTTTATGAACCTCAGTTGGCGTCACAGGAGCACGCATCCATGACCCAGCATCTATATTTTCAAACATCTGCTGCGATAATACTGATGCTATGACTCCTTTAGCCATGCCTAAGCAGGCAGCTGCTCGTTGACTCTGAGATCCTCCAGGTACTTCAAATGCAAATATTTTAATACCAGATCTATTCATTAGAGTATTCATGAACATCTTTACTCCAGAGTATAAGATAGATGCTCGGTCAAGATCTATTAGACTGGACGACTTAGGAAGCTTTGGATTCTTTATCAGCCGCGAAGTCTCAATACATGGCTTGATGCCCTTACGATCCTGTCGTAAGATGACGCATCCGCAGAAATTAAAGGAGCAATCAATTGCTCCGACGTAAATTTTAGCCATTTGTCTACTCCAATTCTAGTGTATCCTTCTTCCCAAACTATGTTAGTTCTTGGGACTGGCTTTCCATCTTCAAACTTTTCAGATACTCTTATAACTGTATCGCCTTTTTTAGCTATTAGTTTGTTAAATCCTTCGCAAGTTCCATCAATCCCAAGCGTATATAATGATATTAAATTATGTACTTGATCTAATCCTGCATATAGGTGTCTTCCCTTTACAGATCCATTCTCATTAAATGATGAGATAGCTATGTCAAGTACCTGCACTCTTTTGTCCTCGAGCAGTAAGTTTTTAACAAAGCTAATTGACTCTGAATCAGGTTCATCGAAATCAAATATTAATACATTAGTGCAATAAGGATCAAATAGCAAGCCATATGCATGTGGTGTCGTTCCAAGTAATTTAAAAGGAGAGAAGCTCTCCGATGTTGGAGCTTGTTTCCATCGATGCATTTGGTGTGAAACGAGCACGTGGTGTTGCTGGACGAAAAGCTGGTTGTAGTCTTTCATCAAGCTGTATACGATCTCTTTTGAGTGTTTCTTGTATTCTTGGTGAAAGATTAGCGGGCTTCTTGAGTCTTCTGCGTTCTGTATTAAAACCATTTATATGATCCTTCAGTTGTTCTGTTAGGAATTCTTTAGCAGCAATGCTTGGTCTTCTTAATCCATCATCTCCTATTAGAACTATTTGTGGAACTGGATTAAGTTTCTTTCTCATCATAATGTCAATCTCTAATCCAAATGCATTTCTAGTCAACATTTGGTTTTGTATATAGTCTGGATTAGCCTGTCGTATTGTTCCAGGATATGTTATCAGTCTTAACTGATATACTTTAGATCTAGGTTCAGTCTTTACTAGATCTAATAAGGCAAGTCGCCCAGACAAGCCAGCAGTTTGAAAAACTGAATATACATATTTAGGACTGACTTTACTTAGCTGCTCTGTTATGTCTGGCTCTGTCCGTCTTATTAATGATATAGATAATGTTGGAGTAAAATCTGTAATACTAGTTAATAGCTTTTTAAGTTCTCCTAGGTACGCCATATATGTTTGCCCCTCCTGATGTCTTGTATTCTGGCGGAACAGTATTTCCCATTGTTCTTTTGGTCTTTGATATCGCGCCAGGAGTCATTGTAAAGCTGAACATAGGTGGTCTCTTGGACATTGGTTTTCCGCATTCCAAGCAGAGTACTGGAGCATCTGCATCATTAATCAAAACATCATTCTGGTCTGCTCCGCATTCTTCACAATAAAAGTCAAATATTGGCATCTTATACTCCTCTTTTAATTGCTGGCTCTGATTTGATTGAGCCTCGTTCTATATCTCTATAATGAATTGTTGTTAACATTCGATCAGTAGTAGGTATTCGTTGAATACCTAAAATGTATTTAGGTGTTTCATTAAGAAAGTTGTTAATTTCTTCATCATCATCGTTTTGACCTTCGTGTTTCCAAACTTAACCAAACCTTGATTGACTTCGTGTAATACTGTGTAAGCGAAAGGCTTTTCCGCTATTTCTGTCCTGAGGTTCATTTGGCTTTCTCCTTGTATAGCTTAGCGATCTTTTCCCAATCATTTCTTCTTATGAAATCTTTGTAGCTTGGATCTTCGTACTCTGACTTTTCTAAATAATAACTCATAGGATAAGATAGAACTACATCTACTCCTGTTGAGGTCTTTGCTATAATTTGTCCGTGAGTATCTCTTAATATATTTTTTCTTTTAACGAAGGCAAACTGGGCATCTTCGCCAAGAACAACTACAAGGTGTGGTCTAAATATCTCAACAAGCTTTTCTGTCCAAGTTCCAAACGCTTTAATATCGTTCTTGGATACCTGTTCAAGCGGGATTAGAAAGCAGGAAGAAAGTACCACGTTGTTTAAAGAAAAGTCATTAACAGTTTGAAAAAGATATTTAGAATATTTGTCTTGGAATGGTTTATCTCCATTTAATGGAGGGCCCAAAACTAATAAGCAATTACCTACGTGTTCAGGATATCCATATGCTACATAAAGTTTCTTTCTACCAAAGTCATACCCATAAGTCAGAGCAACTTTTTTAAGGTCCTTTTTGAATGCTTCAATGTTTTCCTCAAATGTTGTACCATAGAACAAGTCCATTATCTTCCTCTCATACCAGCAACAGTTAGTTTTTCTTTCTTAATCGGATCTGGTTTTATTAGAGTATGCTTAGAATCGTCATTCATCCAGAAGTTTATACAAGCCTTTGTAGTTAAGTCTAACTTGCCCTTATTTATTACAGCTAAGCAGTCTTGATTTGGTGTCTCGTTAAAATAGGTCTGCCATAGGCCGTTAGCTTTGGCTTTGTATCTGTAGCAGTACTCTTTAGCTGCACAGTTTACTCCGTGACACATTGATATATCAGCCACACTAACCTCTTACTTTTAGAGTTCTAGATGATTTCTTTAATGGTTTTTCGGCGCTGTTAACTGGAAATGGAATAAGTCTAATCTCAGCTATAGCAGCTTCTCTAATCTCGTTTATCTGCTCAGGTGTTAAACTTCCAGTAATTGGAGACAATGTAAAAGTAATTTGAATTTGAGCAGTTTCATTTTGACTAGTTGTGATGCTTTTGTCTAACATATACCATTGTGTGCTAGTATATAAGTTTGAACTTACTTTCCAATTATTAAAAGGAAAAGTTAAATTTCCTATAGTCATTGGTCAAAACTACCTTCTTATTTTAAAGTTCTTTTTCTTTGATACTTTAGTTTTCTTTTTTGGAGTTTCACTCGCAATAGGAGGACTTATAAGAGTATCAATATCTCTAAACTCTTGAATGTTTCCAAGCCTTGTTTTAATAACTCTTTTCGTGTTATTACGTTTTATATTACTTAGCAGTATACTTTCGTTTGGAAACGCCTTCTCGGCTTCTTCAGCTGTATATACTGTACCACCAAAGTAGTACGTTCCACTCCAATTCTTTCGCCTACCTTTTAGTATTTCTCCTGAATCACTTTTACTTTCTTCTATATCGAAGAATCTAAATGCGAAAGTGCCATTTCCAGGATCTTTTACGTTCTCAGGTTTTCTGTCTTTAACTTCTGTCTCCGATGTTTCACACATCAGTAGGCCAGGATATAAATATTCAACATAATGTTTAAGCATTTTATACTCCCATTTCTTGTATGAATCTAGGCGTAGGCCCAGAATAGCACATGTATAGCTTATTCTTGGCTCTAGTCACGCCAACATAAAATAATCTTCTTTCATCTTCTATTTCTATTTTTCTTCCTGGCTTTGCTTCAAGGTACATTTCACACCAAGGAAGAATTATTACTGATTGTTCTAATCCCTTGTATCCATGAACTGTAGATAGTTCTATCTTTGCTGTATCTGAACCTTGTTCTTCTTCTGGTCCATTTAAGCCTAGCTCATCTGCTAACATATGGATACTGTCTTGAGTAATAGACATACTTTTTGTTATATCTATTAGAAACTCTCTCATCTCGGATTGATAATCAAAAGACTTCATGAATACATTCTCGGCAAGGCGAACTAGCACGTCCAGCGCTGAATTAATATGGCTCTGAAATGTATCTTGAAGAAATTTTAAACTCGAAAGTTTCTTTTGTTTCTTAGGATCGGCTAGCCACTCACTAACTACAGCTTGAATAGAAGTTTTTTCGGATTCTTCTTTAAGCTTCTTGATACTTGCTGTGCCTAGACCTTTTAATGCTTTAGAAGCTTGTTCTAGGTCAAAGATATCATATCTATTAGAAGCAATCTTAAGGCAGGAGATCATTACCCGTACCGCAGAGCGGTCAGTTATATCAAGGAAGTCGTTGACCTTGTACTCTAATCTAGCTTTGCGAAGAGCAAACTCTAGATGGTATTTAAACGTTCTGTTCCTATAGAGTATAGCTATGTTAGTGTCAGGGTTCTGTTGACACTTGAGGACAACGTAGTCTACCTGCTCAAACGGATTGGCACACTTGTAATGTAAAACCTTACCTTCTTCTTGGCTGTATGCCTTAATTACTTTCTTAATTCTTATCTTGTTGTTTTCTATTAGCTTACTAGATAGCTTAACAATTTTTTTATCTGATCTAAAATTGACTCCCATGTTCATAACTTCACAATTAAATTCTTTAATGAAGTCTGCTACATTTTGTGGTCGCGCCCCCCGCCAAGCATATATACTTTGGTCGTCATCAGCGACTCCGATAACATTACAATGTGTCTGACTGAAAATTCTCTTGAGCATTTCGAGCTGTGGACCTGATGTGTCTTGGAGTTCATCAACGAGTAAGTGCGTAATTTGGATATACTTGTTCTCAGTACACTTCATGTCTTTGCTGTTGCTAATATTGATGAACCTGAGAATGATGTCATCAAAGTCGAGTAGATTGTACCGTGCGAGTTCTTCGTTGTACTTCTGGATTATTGGAGTGGTATTAACGGGAAACGCGCTTTTCGCATTAGAGATATGTTCATAAATAGATTCAAATCTATCCTTGTCTTTTCTGCAGTTGAAAAGAGTTTTTATTATCAGGCGCTTCTTATGCTCGTCGCATATCGAAGCAGTTAAACCGCTCTGCTTCATTAATCTATATGCTATTCCGTGGAAGGTGCCAGAAATTATTCTGGACTTGTCTAACTCACCACACTTAGCAGTGATTGATTCAGCTGCTTTATTGGTAAAGGTTACCAACATTACGCGGTTGGATGGGTCTTGTAATAGCTTTGCGCAGATCTGAGAGAGCATGGTGCTCTTACCAGAACCTGGTGCTGCACTAATGTAAATGTTCTTATGAGAGTTAGATAGTATTGCTTTTTGTTCATCCGTCAGATTCAATATATAATCCTTGGTCTGAAGCTAAGATAAGGTTCTGTTCATTTACATATGTATGTTGACCAACCTTAACCTTATACTTGGTAAAATCTAGAATTCTAACTGGGAATACCCAAGTTCTAGTTCTGTTTGACATAGATACAGTTTTTATTCTAAAACAGATATCACCAATATGTAGTTCTCTTCCGAACTTATCTTGTATTTTTTCTTTTTCTGTTTCCATATTATTTTGGATTGGTTGGTAGTTGGTAAGGCCATGGAGTTGCATCAACTATAGCATCAGTATTAACATATAACGGGTGCTGAAATGGTTCAACTTCTATGAACACGTCAGTTTTTCTTAGGCATTCAAAGAACCTTCCAGTATCAGCTATCCAGCTGGCGTCTTCCATTACTATGAATTTGCCACATATTCGTGTTACTCTACCAACATCTACCATAGTGATTGTTCTAATCAAGTAGCTTTTTCCAACCTCAAATGGTAGTTGTGGATTAACTGCTGCTCGTACAGTTTCGCTTAGAGCTTGTTCCAGCTCAGCCGCAATCTCATCAGCTACTACTGTATCACTGATTACTTTCCTCAGATTGATCTTCAATTTCTGCTTCTCCTTGATAAGACATTACTTGTTTTGTATACTCAGCATTAATTCTGGCTTCCATCCAGCTTACAGCATTATCTGGAACTCTATTATAGAAGTCGTTGAATCCCCTAGCTGTAAACTCCATTGGTTTTCCATTATCATCGTATATGAGTTTCTTTCCATCATGAAGTCCAACATCTTTAGCTAATGCAACTACGTTGAACTTATGTTCAAACTTACCCTCTTTGAAATACATGTTAATCTTGTTGCCACGGTACCTATTCAGTATCTTAGCCTTATCAAGAGATAGTACTACAACGAATGAATTGGGCGGGATAGACTCTTTACCAGACGGCCACTCACTATCTCCAGCTCTACGCATCTGAATAGTAATTAGATTGTAGTGCTTAAGAGCATTTCCGCCTGTCTGCTTATCCCTAGCAAACATTGGATTGCTTAAGTCTGTTCTGACTTGTGATCCAAACAAGAGGGTGAGTTGACCAATCGAGCGGGAAGTATACATCCTGAAGAATTGAGAGTACACTCTTGGCAGTAATGCCATAGAGTTATCTTCAGTTGATCTGAGCTTCTGTGTGTCGCCCTTGTATAATTCTTGTTTTGATGCTAATGCTTGTAGCGTATCGACTACGAGAAGGTTATATCCGTTTTCTGGGTCTGCAGCATCAATACAGAAATCTGTATTGTTTTCTGCAGTCTCACCTTCCATTATAACAACTTCATTAGGGTCAACGCCAACAGCAGAAGCATAGACTCTATCGAGTGACTTTTCGGCAGACACGTAGCCAGGTAGAAAGTCAGTAAGCGTTCTTTGACAGTGCTTAATGATTTCAAAGAATGTTGTAGTTTTTCCTGCACCTTCGCCTCCATATATTAAATTAACATGTCCTTTAGCAAGGCCTCCATTTGTAAGAGTATCTAGTGCTATAAGACCTGTAGGTAGTTTCTCGATGTTACCTAATGATTCGTCATCCGAGAGGAAGCCTATCTTCATTTTCTTCTGGTTTTCGTCCTTATGATCCTTCAAGAATTTCTGGATCATCTTCTGTGCTTGTTTCTTTTTCTCAGCACTCAGTGCCATGTGTTTCTCCCTCTGTTCTAAGCAGAATAAAATTTCTTATCAATACTAGTTTCCATTTATTGCTCTCATCTTTATCTTTATTATTACTGTCTTTTATAAATTCAGCTATTTCTTTTATTTGCTTGAAGTCTGCTATTGGTCTATTTTATAAGTTATTTCTATCATTCCTTCGCCAGTGTCGCTACGTTGAGCTTCGTAAAGGATACAAAATAAATATATTTTGGTCTGGTATCTGGTTCAGATTTAGTCTTTCTTAGGTTCATTTTCTTTCTCATCAAATAAGTTATACATAGTTAGATCGTCGTATGCATAGTCTATCTGGCTTTGTATTCTCTCTAACAGTTTCTTATTAGTCTGAGCAAGTTCATTTGCAGCTAATGCTACTCCTTGGAGCTCTCGCTTAGCTCTTAATAGAGCTATCTCATCTTTAATATTTTTACAGAAGTTATGAAGCACCATAAGTCTTCGTTTAACTATAATGGACATTATGAGCATGTTAACTGTATCTTCTGTATCTTTATTGATTGGAATGGACATTACCTGTCCAGCTTTTGATGAGCTAAAGAATAGCGGAAACTTTTCTAATAGCTTAGCTGAACCTAGAAGACGCGTTACATCCTTCTCAAGGATAGAGAAGTTTTTATCTTCTGTTTGCTTACACTGGCAGATAAGAGTATTACCAACCACATCTTCTTCTTGCTTTGTTGCTCCACTAAGTGGAGTTCTCTTTGTCCCGTCTTCGATCGTTAGATGTCTAACGAAGTCTTCAAACTTTTCCCATTCAAACATTGTCAAACCCCGCAGTCTTTAACGCTTCATATACTTGTCGTGCATAGGTATCGATGTCCCACTTAGTGTTTCTTCCTTTGCCAGAGATTATCTTAACTGTTTCTTCCCATACTTCTTTAATGCCATTTCGTTCTTGATCTGAAAGAAGCTGGTTTATTTTTCGTTGTACTACTTCTCTAGTCATTTTCTTTGAGTCTGGATCAACCTTAATACCAAACTCAATAGAGAATGCCTTAGCAACCTGTATTATGTTAGTTTCAAGTGCATCTACGTAATGCTTAGACGACACTTGCATTGAATTGTTCAAAGGGATCTGGTTCATTTTTTCCTTCATCGTATAATAGTTCTAGTTTCTTTGTGGCGTCTCTAAGAATTCTTATGAATTCTAGAAACTTTGCATCATTGGGGTCGGTATTCATACACATCAATTGTATCATACATAAAGATTTAACTGCATACTCGGCTCCCTTGTCTAACTCTTTGCTAGAGTTGATGATACATTCTCCAAGTCGTTTATCTGCAACTCTTATTCGCATCTGTTCTCCTTATATAGTTATGTCGAGGGAATCGAGATCTAGCTTCTTAGTGTTAGCTGCTTCCTTCTTTGTTACTTGAGGCTTTACTGGCGGAAGAGTAAGATCCTCTATTTTCTTTTTAGGGAACTTTTCTTTCAATTTAAACCAGTTTACTAAACCTCTATAAGCTACGCTGTCCTTTTCGAGCTTTCCCTCTTCAAGAAGCTTCTCTGCTTCTTTGTAATACTTTTCATCAGCAGTGCCTAATAGATACACTATATCTGCATCACATTTGATTTCATGTATTACATCGTCGACTCTTTTTTGTTCGAGTTCGACTAAAATTACTGCATCTGCTATCATATTTATAGCCATGCGAGAAATGGACTGCTTAAATACATTGTTTAATGTTTCAGCAGATACTCCATCTGGTAGATGGCCATCACTCTGAAGCCTAGCGATATCATCCTTGATATCTACACTCTTTACATACTCTCGTACTACTGTGGAGTAGATAGGAGACGCCTTTATTGCTTTCAAATAGGTGCCATATGCGGCACTAGACTTAAACTCATCAAGTTTTCTAGTCTCAGCTGCTGTTAGTTTAAAGCCTGCGTCTATCATTACTTGCCTCCTCTAAATTTGAGTGCTCGTCTTGCTGCTCTGTTGAGTGCGATTGCTTCTCTTTTCTTAAACATTTCTGCTTGTTGTTCGTCTCGATGTCTCTTCATCTTTGTAATCCATTCTTTTATCTCTACATCTGAGCATTCCTTAAAGTATATCTTTAAGGTGGAGTAATCAACAAGCGTTGCTATCCTCTTTGGTTCTGTAACATCGAACCCAACTAAGAATCCTCTTCCTGTGGATGTATCTACAGTAGGGACTATTTCATATCCTATCTCTACAGCCTTGCTTTCAAACTCTTGTACTGAACTCATCTCATAGAATTCAGTAGAAGGTGCACTTGATAAGTTACCTTCTAGTTGTTTGGCGAAGGCTTGCATATGATTAGGGAGGTTTCCTACATTTTCAATTTTGTTCATTTGCTTTCCTTTCTAATCCTAGGAAGCTCATGCATTCTTTAACTCTATCGTCAATGTTTTCAGCTTTGATATCTACAAAGAATCCAGGCCTGAATATCTTGAATAGTGCACGTATTTGCATATCTGCGTCGTCTCTCCATTCCTGATTAAATTGATGAGGTGCTCTAACACCATCATCAACTGGGGTAAGAACTGGAGGAAAATGAAAGATATAATTATAGCGAGGATATGGATGATTGAGCTTAGTCATCATCTTAAATATGTCATTGAACAGCATTACATCCTTAGGTTTTCTTCTTGGCATTTGATTAGCATATAGGAAACCTAGAAAGACTGGGCTATCTGTAACCATTACTTCTAGTTTGTCTGTGCAGACGCTATCTTCCCATTCAATCTGCTTATTTGTAATTCTATACTGTTCCCAGAGATGCTCAATCTCACCGTGCTTGCTGATATATTTTCTAGCATATTCTTGCACTAATTCTACTTTTGAGTATTCAGTAGTCTTTCTCATCTGAGCAACCATGGCCCTAGCTGTAGATGTCTTACCAGCTCCAGGCACTCCTGTAAATCCAATTCTTATCATTCTATAATGTTTCCTTCGTCTGTAAACTTTGCTATCTCTCTAGCAACAAAGTTGTTTCCAGATCTTATTTCTTTGAATATATCTATATACTTCATGTTGTATAGGGGGTTTCCGCCTGTCACATTTGTAATCCAGATACTGGTATCAAAGGCATTAACTTTTTCTATTGTGCTATATGGTGCCCAGCCCATCTTTGGATCTTGTCTTATCTGTGATGTAAATATAATACTTGAGCTAGGTCTACGCAAGCTTCCGAGAGAAATTACTAAGTCCTTATTAATCATAAGGATATCTCCTGGATCTATTATTAGGCAGTCGTAGTTATAACCAGAACTCTGAAGTAACTCGAGGAAGGAATCTAGAGGGGACTCTACCCATATAGCATTCTTAAGCACCCGAGAGTAATACTTAGAAACAAAGTTTCTATCGATATCTCTACTAGGGTTGTAATAGATAACTACCCTGTCATTATCTAGTATAGTATTAGCTATGTACAGGGCGAGGGAGGAGCAACCATTATTAGTTGCAGAGGTAAGTACAACTCTTTTACCATCAATGAAATCTGAAACAATGTCTTTAAGCATAATATTTCATAAAAGACTCGTGGTTCGGACTGTTCGTGTGTGCTACCAATACTTCAATCCTACTTGCTTCCTCGCATTTGGGTCTTGCACGAGTCTCTATTTTTATCCCATTAGCCCTTGTTGTGCAGGCACTGGAATTTCGTACTGGTAACGTTCGTCTTTGTCTTCATGCTTGGTTACGGATCCAAGCTGCTGTTCGATCTCTTCGATCACGCTGCAGCCTTCTCCGACAAAACCAGCACAGTCAAAGCTCATCTTACCAGTTCTCTTGTCAATTCTGATCTTGACTTCTTCCATCTTATACTCCTTTGGTTAAGATTACATTCCAAGAGGATTTCTCGAGAATGATATCTCGATAAACTCTTTAGTTTCTTTTCTTGCAGATGGATCTGAAGTGAAACCAAGCTGCATTAAGCGGTCGTTGATTTCTGATTCCTTCGAGTGAGCTGTCACTTCGCACTTAAGGAAATTTGAGCTTATGCTTCGTCCATCCTGTGTTCTTATGCCATAGAAGTCACCTACTGCAGTGTAGGTTCCATCAGCCTGTTTCTTGAACCCAATTGCGCCGTCAAAGTTCTGAGATCCGTTACCGTCGATTCGAATGTCTACCTCTTCATGGACGCCATAGTGCCCCTTTGTGTAGAGCTTCGTTCCTTCTGCAGCTTCAGTAAATGTGAAGCCTAGTTTTGTCAGGGCCTGCTTTAGGTAGTGCCCATTGTTCAGTTCAGTCTTTATCTCGGTCTTGTGACTCATGATTCCTCCTACTGTTAGATATCAACATCCTCTACGTCGACTGACGCGCGCATGTTTAGGTTTTTAGATTTGTTTGTTGCTACTTTCTTTGTTTCTTCTTCTCCAGAAACTTTTCTAGCGTTCTTCTCAGACCATCTTCTCATAGGCCCGATTGTATCTTTGGAAATATACGTAATCGGTTTGATAATCTTAAGCTTATCGATGATGTCCTGTGTAGTCACATCATCCTTGCTTCCAATATCAACCTTCTTGCCTATGCTACGGGAGAACGCTTCTTGAATTGCATCTTGAATCGAGTATTCGATTTCTGCTCCAGTATAAGTATAGTTCTTTCCTCCAAGCTCGTCTTTATACTCAACTGCAGCTAGTGCATCGAGATCGAACTTAGATGGGTCTCTTCCGTTTCTTCTAAGATGAATCTGAAAGATCTCTTTTCTCTCTTCACTATTAGGACAATCAGAGAACCAGATCTCATCAAATCTTCCCTTACGCAGAAGCTCAGGGTGATTTCTGTTAAGAGCGCTGATGTCATTGGCAGTAGCTATGATGAATACATTCGGATGTTCTTCTGACATCCATGTTAGAAGCGTACCAATAACACGCGACGTTGTACCACCATCAGTTCTATCTGATGAACCAGCACCAGACAGACCCTTATCAATTTCATCAATGACTACAACGCCACCCGCTGCTGCAGCCTGCGCCAGCGCCATTCTCATGCGCTTTTCAGACTCACCAACCAAGCCAGCAAAGACCTTACCCATCTCAAGCTTGATTACTCCTACACCAAGATCAGCTGCTAAGGACTTAGCAATGTAAGTCTTTCCAGATCCTTGCACGCCAAGCAGCATGATACCCTTTGGTGGCTTGGCTCCAAAGGCCTTCGCTTCTTCAGGATGGTTCATAATGTTCTTACGAACTGCAAACCACTCTTTTAGACCTCTAAATCCGCCAACATCATTTAGCGTAGTATCACATACCCAATATTCAAGTATGTCGGACTTGTTGATTACTCCGCGTTTTTCTTCAAGAATGAGATCAGTATTAACCTCTCTCTTAACTGACGTGCTGTAACCAATCGTGTTTAAGATCTGATCTTCTGTTAAACCTGAGCATGCACGTGCAACTTCAATAGGATTAAACCCTGCGTTGACTCTATCCTTGTCAGGACAAATTCTGTTGTGGCGCTCAATTCTTTTCTGAATATTTGGTATAATAGTTTCATGAATCTCGTCTACAGTTGGATAAGGTATTCGTACGAATACACTATCCTTTTCAAGGTCGCTTGGAACTTGGAGTCCAAATCCCGTAATAACGATAGATGATGATGCACAAGAAGACAAGTAAATAAGGTCTCTGCAGGCACGTAGAGGCCCAGGCTGTTGAAAGAACTTGTCTGCATCTCTTAGGATGTAGATAGTTTTTACTTCGCCTTCCTCTTCATTCGCAATCTTCTTTCTGCAATCTTCCTCTATAATAGAGAAAGTATTCATGATATTTCCGCGAGAGATCAGCTGCCCAGTTGAATCAGCTCGAGCCTTCTTCGACGGATAATCGTGTGGCAGAAATCTTTCAGGATCATCTTCCTTTGGAATCTCAATAAGGCCTTGCGTCAAAGACCAGAACTGTACAGAGTGTCCCTTATACTTGCGGAATATCTCTCTGATAAGTCGTGTCTCTTCTGGAGTGTCAACAAAGATTAGTCCTGTGTCACACTCTATTCTGTTAAACAGCTCATCGAACGACTTCGGAGTAACCGTTTTCTTACTTGCCATGCTTCATCCTTTCGCGTTAGACCTTACCGTATGGATACTTTTCTTTCTCAAGTGGTAGATAAACATTTACGTGCCATCCTGTGCTAAGTGGAGAGAAACCACTCCAATCGGCGTACTCCATATAGGAAATGGGTGATGGATTAACAACGTATATAACCTTCTTAAATTCACCTAGCTCATTGTATGTGCCATCGGGATGAATTACTCGTCTATGATAATGACCATATACGTAAATGTCAGCAGGAATATCCCCTTTTCTTTTCTTTACCGCTCTAAGTATTGCTTCTATTGATGTAGCATTACCTTTGTTTGGGCGGTGTGATATAAATATCCTGTATAATTTGGAAATTTTTAATTTATGATTTACTATTGTTAGCTCAAGGATTCCATCCATCTGCATGTCTAGAATCTTGGCTGGTCCGTACATCTCTTCCTGTATCCATTGACCGCTAGTGTTTCTGCTTCTGTATTCATGGTTTCCTATTACCCCTGCAGCAAGGACTCCTTTATGTTCTCCATCTGTTCTAACGCTTCTAAAGCTATTACCATGTAGGTGACGTTGAAGGCGTACGAGGGCGTCCCTCATCTCAGTCTTTTGTATATGAGGATCTCGTATTGCAATGTCATAACCATGTCCTACACTGTTGTTTAGATTGTTTTCAATCATATCTCCAGTGTAGATTATAAATTGATTACCTCTATGCTGATCTTGCTCTCTCTGAAGTACGCGTTCCATGTCTTGGAGATTAACGCCTCTAACACCATAATGATAATCTCCTCTAACACTAAGAGCTAATTCGGTCTTAGTTATAGGAACTGTTACTTTATATACTGGTATGTTCATTTGTTCCATTCAGTTTCTCCACAAACATTTCTGAGTACTTACATTTTTCAGGTGCGCACTTTAAAGTAAATAGAGAATCGTAGTCTCCATTATAAACTTCAGAAATTGGCACACCGTTTTTATTGAATGGACAGGATCGTACTGTTCCATCAAAGTTAATATCTACATATGAACCATGGTCATATGGGCAACGCCCATTTATTATCCAGCTTGTTGCACAGCTATCTATAGTAGTACCTATAGTGTTAGACAACATGCTATAGTACGTCAAATTTTGGAGCTTTTCTTTATCAATCCAATCTTGATCCACACAAAAATGCATATAAGAATATGGACTATTCCACAACTGCTTTTTTATTGTGTAGTCATATGTTTCGTCATCTTTTATCAGGAACAACTTCTGATAATTTAATATGCTCATTGCTTGTTCCTTGGTATAGACTGAAACCTGCAGCTGTTTACTTCGTGTCCTTAGTTGTGGATTCTTTTCTAATGTTGGGTAAGGTAAAGTAAGGTTGTAATTTGGATACCTAGTTAATAATACGCAAGGTCCAAGTATATCCTCATTACATAGAGATTCGTGTAACACGTATCCTTTTTCAAGCATCTCTACTCTAAAATTAGAAGGAAGAATCTCCTCAGTTTTACCCGAGGAGATAATCTTCCGTCTATGATAGCAGACATTCGAGTTGGGACAATCATAGGAACAGGGTTCCATATGAAGTGAAACAATTTTACGCGTAGAGTTCTGTTCCATCTACATCTCCGCGAAGTACTGGTGCTTTCTTCACCTTGTACTCGTCGTCTTCTCTGATGATTTTAGCTAACTGTTCGAGTTCATCAGCTATGATGTTTCGTGCTTCGTCCTCAGAGACTTCATCAACAGAATGGTCGATAACCCACTTTGGTTTTCCTGCTTTTTCCATTGAATCCCTTATGCTTTTAACAAGCCATCCATAAAGGAATCCTTTGGCTGCTGACGGATTACCTGTAAGACCTAGACCCAAATAGAAAATAGGTTTACACTGATCGCCTTTCTCCTCAGCCATCTTATGGTATGTATCCATAAGTTTCTTTAGATCAACTTGCTCTTCATCTTCCTTGATTTGGATCTTGTGTCTTTTACCATCGAGCCACAAGAACTCGAGTTTCTTTGGATCTGTTCCTCCGAACATGTTATGTCCCTCTCTTGTTTAAGTCAAGAACTGACTAGTGTATAAGTTGTGACTTTCTTTTGAATCAAGAAGTACACCATCTTTAGTTCTATACATCATTTGTTCTTGATCATAAATAGTATGTCTATGAACAATGTAATGATGTTCGCTAGTTAATTCAATTACATCTAGCTGATGTTCTGGTTTATATGACCAGTGATGAAGATGATATCCTTCCTTTTTTTTCATTCCAGCAGTTGCATCTGTAGCTGCTTTTTTCTCTGGAAATAGTTCTTCGTATCGTTTGTTATTATCATTATACTTTAAACGATGGTACTTTCTTCTTGATCTTTCTTTCTCTTTCTATTCTGGATTCTGTCTCTTAAGCGTCTGATGATATGCTTCGTATGATTTACAACATAGTTTGCACTTAAAAAGGTTAAAATGGTAGTTAACTAATAATACCATTTTAGAAGGGGAGATCGTCGTCTTTACTTGCTTGTGTTCCATTTACCTGTGGCTGGATCACAACTATACCTCTAACATCAACTTCGTCGATCCATACCGTCTGACCGTTAGTTTTGTCCTTAAAACTGCGTCTGTTGGTCTGTCCATCTATGTCCAAGACAGCACCGAGATTGAGAGCCTTCTTTGTCTTCTCAATATCTTCAGCGTTCTTTACAAAGTAACTGCAGCGTCTGAACAGTCTTGGAGACTTATCTGCCCTGTCGTTTACTCTTGTTTGTACCTTAAATACAAATCGTGAACCGTTCTTGACTCCATCTTTTTCTACAGAGAACTCATCGAAGGCCTTTTGTGTGTCCTTCTTTAGCGAAATAACTTCGCCTCTTACAATCTTAACTACTTCTGACATGTTGTACTCCTTAAAGTTTATCTTGAAATGGATGTTGACATCAATCGTTTAGGGTTTACACCCCGTAACGCGCTCTGATTGTGTGCCAAGCCATCGCGGCCGCTATCTGACGAACAGAATAGCGAATACGCGCTTTCTTGACAGTTCTTGTGTTATTGATGCGATCAGTAAGATCTGACGCATTCTCACCCTTGTTCCATGCAGACTCGATCATCTGCTGAATTCGTGTAGGAAATGTGGACTTTGCCATACTCTCTCACTCCTGTTTTAAAGTTTTAAAGACAATCTTCGGAACTTCCGAAGTTAGTCTAGACACGACGTCGTGCCCATTTTTCGAGTCAGATAAGACTCGTTCTTGAATCTCAACTCGATCAATGTCCACATCGTACATTTCAAGATTTCGTTGTATGTTAGCATCGAAAATCTGTTTAAGGTTTTCTTTGCTTAGTTGATTAAATACTATCACTTCATCTACTGATTTCATTAGGTCTTCGCCAACAATTTTCTTTAGCTCATCGTGATTGACCTCTCCTTTTTGTTCTTCCTTTGCAGGACTGAACCCCATCGCCCTAGCTTTGCCTTTAAATACCTTTGCTGTTTCTTCATCATTTAGCGTGACTCCGAAAATTATTACAGTATTATTAAGACTTGCTTCCCTTTCAGCTGAATCTGTTATCTTTCCATGACGGCTTGCATCAATAACGTACTGAATGATAGATTCATCTGCTTTATTGATTCCTCTAAAGTACACAATAGATTGAGGATTGTTTCGTATTGATTTAATAAGTCCGCCAGACTTTCCATAGCCGACATATCCTGGAGGAGCACCTTTGAGTTCAGTAATCATAAACTCGCTAGTCATTCCAGTCATATCGTACTCTATATATGCGCTATCTTTTCCATAGAGATTCTTTGCTAAGAGTTGTGCTGCGGATTTCTTTCCAACACCAGATGGCCCCACTACTAGTAGCGTGGCTATTGGTCTCTCTCTGTCGTATTTGACATGCTTAAATATATTAACGATGTTAGCTAGCGTCTTGATTGCTTCGTCCTGACCAAATATTTTTTCTTGTAGGGCGCCTAGCACCTCTTTAAACTCTAAACTGTTCTTTATCTTTCCATATGAAATATTTGTAACAGATGAGATAGCTAAATTTACATAGTCTGTTGTTAATATTCTAGAACCAGGAACAAGCTTAGCTGATTCTATCTCGTTCTTGTTCAGTTCTAAGTCAGGTATGTACTCATTCTTAGGTTCTTCTCGTTTAGTCTCTAGCGTTATTTCTTTTTCATTCAGTATAGCACACGCTATATCTAACAAGTCTAGAGACTTATCTGGGTTTTTTCTATGACCTAAGAACCTGCTTCCATTTACTACGGTATACTCGCAGACATCTTCAGGAATTGTACATTTATGCTCTTCTTCAAGAACTGATTTGGTTCCCTTTATCATAGCTATTGTCTGATCAATTGATGGCTCAGCTATGTTAACCACTGTGAATCGTCGCTCTAGTGCAACATCATCTGTTATGATTGAGTGATACTCATTTATAGTTGTGCTGCCAATGAAACGTATCTGTTCTGTAAGATATGGCTTCATCACGTCATTCATTTTGTGGCCCAAGAGCTGGTGTACTTCGTCGATGAAGAGGATAGCCTTGTCATACGATGAGGCACGTTCCAGTACTTTGATGATCGTCCCCATAGGGTCTTCTTTGAACTTCGTGAACACATACGGTATGTCAAGGTTGAGGATCTGAGCACCGAGTAATTGACGGGGTACCGTACGTTCGATAAGACGCGCGTTAATAGCGTTGACAATTGCTGTATTATGTGTTACAATAAAGTCGTTTGTGATATATAAATGATCTGGATGATCGATATATATACATACACATTCTTTTTCCCCTAATTCTTTAATTTTAGTTATTTCAAGCTTTAAATTGTTATATTGATAGTCTATAGGTATTCTATCTAATTTTCTTTTTAAAGTAACATAGTTTCTAGGATTAGGGATTCTTATATTTACTATATAAGATAACTTTCCCTCTTTTTTTATTCCTTTATATGTAAATTTTGGATATTTTTTAGATATACTAGCAATTCCTCCTAATGACCGAACCAAATACTGGATATTTTCCGCTAATTGTTTACTTGAAGTACTGTATTGGAGTGTTCCAGTCGAACAAACTGTTCCATTAGTATCCATTAAGCCTCGTAACAGTTCTGTCTTAGAAGCTATAGAACTATTTAAGTATATTTCTGGAATATATTTGAATTCAGAAGTTACATCTAATCCCACCGATTTTATAAAATTTCTATATTTGTTAGAATATATATTATTTGAATTGGATATAATAGATGCTGTAATGGTTTTTTTATCAGGATGTTCAGTTAAACTATGGTTTTTATCTAATTTAGATCTTACTTTTTCTCTAATTTCTTTATCCTGTTTTGTAAAGTGAGGACCTTTAGTTAAAGAACCATCTCCGATTAATACTCCAAGTATATAAGGATCTATTTCAAGTTCAATTTCTTTAGTATCTATTGGTTTAACTAAATTAATATATAGTCGTTCTCTTGTTTTTTCTTTAATTTGTTTAATTAAGTTAGACTCTATTACTCTTGATTCAGATCCTAATCTTTTCCAATTTTTGGAATAAACTTTCCATAAATGTTCATTACAACATTCAGTTTTTCGGCCATCGGAAAATGTAATTTCATTTACTTGTTTTTTACCTTGTGGAAAAATTCCAAGCACTTTAGCCTTAGAATTATCTGGACAGATTACTGAATCTCCAATTTTTAAATCTTTTATTTTGATCCATCCAGATGGAGTTAAAATCGTAGAATCAATAGGCTGCGCCTTCCCGACTCCAGGTTCACCAACAAGTATGACCCCTCTCTTACTGCTCTTACATAGAGTCAAAAGTATCTTATCTATCTCCATGTCCCTGCCAGTAATAATGTGACCCTTCTGATACTTCATTAGCTTACAGCATTTGAAGTCAGAATATGTTAGCACTAGTGGACTATTGGTTATAGACTCAATGTTATTTCTTTTTCTTGCGCCTTCTACATAGCTAAGCAACTGCTTTACTGAGATCCAAATTCCTTCAGGAACTTGTTCCAGCAGTTTCTTAAATCTTTCTTCTGATATCTTTGTTGGCTTTAGTGGAGTAGCCTTATTATCCAGATAGCTGGTTAATGTTTTTAGGCACTCATCGCTAAGTAGATCGTCAGTTTTACACGCTATGTTATTAAGCGCAATGTTAACTGTTGCTGATAGTTCGATCTTTTTTGTTTGCATTATTGGTCATCCCACCATTTAAACCATGTAGTAAAGTTTGAAGAAATATCCCGCATGCTGCTTGTATAGTCTATGAAGTCTACGCTTCTTTCAACTACAGGATATTCTTCTATTGCTTTGTGCGTTACTAATATTGGCTTGCACATAAAATGGAGTAGAGCTATTTCCATAAGACTTATCTCGTTAATCTGATTTATAACTGCGAGTATTACTCGAGGATCAGTTATGATGGCCATCGCATCATTTACGCTCCAGCTTTTTTCTTCTAGGCGTTTTACTAGTGATATGTCTAGCTCAGCCTTTATTATTTTTTCTACTTCAGGATGGCAGTCATCCACGTAAATGATTGGATTGATCAAGTTAGCACTCCTTCTTTTTAAGAACTATATTAGCTATCTCTCTCAACTTCTGCTGTTTAAAGTACTTGTTTTTCTTTGCATGAAGCGTTCTTCCAGTAAGAGAGATTAAAGAAGCTAATGTGATAGGATTTGTAACCGATTCGTACAGCTCTGCTTCATCTGTAACAACAGTCTCTCCAGATACAACATTAAATACTTTTAAGTTATCTTTGGTTCTGTTTACTATGAACTTGCCTAGTACTTTCCCGCCAGATGCTATGTGTTCCAAAGCATCTAGATTCAAATTAAGCATTCGTACGAAATACAACTGCTTATTGTGTTCATACAATTGAGTAATGCTTGGTGGAATAACACAGAATCCTAGCGAGCCGTTATTGTCTAAGAGTCGTTCATACTCTAGTTCTGCTACTGCTTTTCTTACTGTTCCTATTGACACGCCTGTTGCAGAAGATATTCGCTCAAGTGTTGGAATCTTTGAGTTGGTTTTCCATTTTCCACTATATATCATCCTATGCATATATGCGACTGTTTTCCGTAGCGGCTTGCTACGATTCTTCTGATTCATCCTTCCTCCTATAGAATTGTATAGACGTTTATTATATTTAAAATTGCTTCGAATGTTTTGTCTATGTCTCCAAAGAATGGTTGAATCGTGAATACTGGAAGTTCCCATTCTCGCATTGTATGCATGTGTGTCATGAATCCAAGTCGTAGTTTTTGTAAGACATCTACGGTTAGTTTTGGATTATATTCTGGCGTGCCTTTTCTACTTTCATTAATAGCAAAGGCATTGATAGGATCCATGTCGATGAAGAATACAGCATCTGGCTGTAGGAATTCTGAAGGATTGCTGTATATACTTTTCATCATTGGAACTACGTCAGGACTGAATGTTTGTGCGTAAGCAAGACCAGACAGAATATATCTATCAAGAACAACATTATTAGTTCTCAGTATTTCTTGATGTTTCATTCTGTCTTTCATGAAATAGTATTCACGTTGCCAAACATCCATTCCTCTAAAGTTTAGCTTATCGGCTTCTTCGGATGTGAAGGTAGGTTCATGTTCATGAATCCAAGTTTTGTCTCTGAACTTTTTGGTAAGTTCTTCTGTGAGCATCTTTGCATACATTGACTTACCACTACAATCAATGCCCTCCAGCACTAAGAATCTTTTCTGTTCTTCCATTAAAAATCATACCTCGTTCTTACGTTGTATGTTACTACTATCATTGGTTCGTCTGGTCTGCGCTTGAGGTCTTGTATTCTCGCAGAAGGATTCACTTCAATTGGACTTATGAATCTCCCGAGTTTGATATTAGCAATCTTTCTTATCCTTCTGATTGCTCTTTCTACTGATATTTGCAGTTGCTCAAGGTGCTTTTGATCCTTCATGAAATATTCAAGCGGAGCTAGGTTCTGTGATAGATTTGTCACAAACCATTTGTTCTTTGCTTTTGGAGTTGAATACATTCTTACTTGTACTACACATCTGTTTGACTCAATTATGAACTCTATCGGAATATCAAATCGCGTGCATACTGGAGTGAGCATTTCTCTAAGCTCTTTTTGTATAGACTTGTTGAGCATCTCTATCTTAGTTTCGTAGTCTTTTCTGGTGGTCACCATAGTCTTTCTGTTAGACCATATAGCTACTATGGCTGCGTTCTCTGTCTGTGTTCTCTTGGACCTCATGTTAACTGTTGTTTCCACAGCTCCTCCTAAGGTAATCTAGTTACTGGAAAGAATGCTATGTTTCTTAGCACTGTTATTTTATGATTTGTTAGCTTTAGTTGAGTTGCAAAGTCATGATTCCATGGTGTTTGTTTGTTAGATACTAGATAGGTTTCTATACCAAGATTATGTGATTGCATACAGTAGTCTTGGTTGTCATCAAAGTAGAAGTCAGGCTGTATTTCTTTTAGCTTGTCTTCTTTGGTAGGAATATTAGTCATGTCAATTTGATTATTATTATTAATGATATGTATACCAAGCTTGAATGGTATTCTTGGAAACCTAGCATGTATAAATCTGATAGTTTCTCCTGTAGTGCTGGCAGGTCGTGCAGTTATTATTCCTATCTCGTGCTTAGTCCTACTGAGATAGTACAGAAAATAATAGCTGCCTACGATGGGCTTTTTAATCCATACGTATTCTGGGTCAGCGAACGCTCGCTTGACCCTGTCTTTTAGATTCTCAGGAAGATCTCTTAAGTCATAGTTAGTGATGTCTGCATTAGAGTAAAGTTTGTTTATCAAATTATCCTTTACCATCTTGGCACTGACATCAGCTATGATATCTCCTGAGACTAAGGTGTCGTCAAGATCGAACATGAACTTGATATTAACCTCCAATTTTTAATTCTTCTATCATTGTATATGATATACGGGGTATACCTAGTCGCTGAGCAGTAGCTAGTTTGGTTGTGTTTAGTCCATGTGTGTTTCCTACAATTAGATAACTAGTGTTTGTTCTCACTGCTGGTTGTAGCTCTGCTCTATGCCGATTTAAAAAGGTTCCTACCTGAATTCTAGTCATTCCAGGAATAGATCCAGTTACTACTACTCGTCTTCCTGTAATCCTGACTTTTGTATTTGCTTCTGCAGTCTTAGTGTTTATAGTTTTCTTTGGATTACTCTTCTTTGCCTTTTTGGCCGCTCTCTTTTCAAGCTTAGCATAATCCATTCTAAAATTCATAGTTTATCCTTTTAATTCATTCCAGTTATTGTTCTTAAAGCTATTCCATAGTCTTAAGATTAATGGAGTTCTCTTTGGTGTTGGTGGAAATTTGAAAAGTGCACATTCAAGTAGAGAAGATCTCGTTACAAAGCACTGACGGGCACTACTTTGGCACTGAGCTCTAAAGTAATCTACTTGTCCAACACATACTGTATTTGGAAATTCAGATGAATTGAAGTTGGCACAACTTCTACAAATGCCTAATCCATCTTTAATCTTAATTCTTTTTTTAACCTTAGCCTTCTTAGGCATGTCCTCCTCCGCAGCAGCTAGTATTCTTTGACTCATCGACGAGATCTTTAGTTGGCGTATCGTTTAAAATAAATTCGATCTCTACTCCTCTACTCAGTAACTTGGCTACTGGGCAGGTACGTGCTATAAGACTAATGTCTTTAAGAACGGCCTCATCCATATCCTTTGGGTGGGATAGGATAATCTTTGGTTTAAAATCTTCTAATGTAACTTTAATGGATTCAAATACTCTTGGATTAATGGCACGCTCAGTACATAGTTGTACTAGCTCCTTACCAAAGCAGGAGCCTACCGCTACGCACAGCAGTTCCATTGAATTGTAAAAATATGGACTTCCATTTCTGGAACGAATGGGAGTTTTGGCAGGAGAGGATAGCGTAACTATCCTATTTTTATCTATAATTTCAACGTCTATCATAATGAGATATTATAGGGCCCTGAAGGGCCCTTGTCCTTTTAGATGTTATAGTTCCTGATTCTTTCAACAAGTGACCCTTGGGCATCTTCGACTAGCTTGATGAACTCGAGACTCTTATCAGACCAACCTGCTATCAGGTTGACCTTTGGTCCCTTCATCTTGATCTCTCCGTATCCAGCAAGGTCGATAGAGTGTACCCATACATCAGGGTTAACATTTTTACGATACTTCGAAAGCTCTACTTCGACTTCTGTTTCTGGTGTTGACCTTCGGGCGCACCAGCCATATCCACCAAGTGAATGGTCGTATGCTTGCATATCAGAGAACACAATGATTCTGTCTACCTTCTGACCTCGTTTGTTAAGGTCTTGAAGAGCAGTGCATAGCATGGTAGACATACCAACTGTATTTCCTACCTTACAGATTTTGTTCATCTTTTTGAGGACTCCATCTTTGGGATTAAGCGTGACCTCTGCTGTTGTATCGCCGAACACTGTGACAATTGACTTTTCGCAGAATCCATCAGAGATGGCCATCAGTAGATTTCCTACTTCCTTGTATGTGAATACGCTCTTTGCTGATAGCGTAGCGTCCATAGATCCACTTTCGTCAGCAGTCATGTACGTTGTACCTGGCAGCTGTGGAAGGTTCTTGGCTGATATACCAATCGCTTTTTCCAGTGCAACTACAATATTGTGATACTGGTTATGTTTGATGTGTTCCTTTTTAATCATCTTGTACGCTTTGAAGAACTCAAATGGAATGAGCTTTGATTTCTCTACAGCCCTTTCATCAGAGATTCTTGTAAGTACCTTTGCCCAATGCGCATCGCTAATATTATTCTTAGCGAAGTTTCCTAGGTTCCTTACCATTGCAAAGTAACCCATCTTGCCTGAGTCAATGAACTGCTCCCATACTTCCTTGCTCTGGCCATTTTCCGAAAGGATTGTTTCTCTGGTCTCAGGCGTAGCAAGGTTACCCTCGATCAGTCTCTTCCACATCTCGCCCTGAGTTTTATTCTCTGGCTTTGGACGTACGATCAGAAGGGCATCGCGAAGCTTGACAAGTCCCTTGTTGCCTTTGTACTTGGCTAGCTGGTACTCGTCAAATCTTGGAAACACGTCTGCCAGACCGCGCCGCAGACCGCGTGGTACAGGATTACCATTCTTACGTGGGCCCCATGTATCAAAGTGGTATGCTAGGATATTTGTCATGTCATCAGGACGCTCAATAACCTTGCGAGTCATCTTGCGTACAACCTGATTACCCTTTGCTCCATGAGCTACCTCTGCGGCTAATACCTGCGAGATAGTCCTCATGTGGAACTCGTTTCGTGCAAAGCATGCTAGCTTAGCTACGAACTCAGGGTCTGTAGCAATAACTTTTCTGGCTGATTCTACCAGTTCTTTTGATGTATCACCATAGCTCTTCGGTTCATTGAAGAAGCAGGTTAATACACCTGTAACCAGTCTTTCTTGATCTGGTAGAGAGTAGGCAGCTCCACCCGCTTTGTTTGCTGTTCTGCGGGTTGTAGTCTTAATTGTCTTTCGTACAGCCACGGCACCCTCCTGTTTAAAGTTAAATCAATTGAGGTTTAAAGAAGATGGGTAAATCACCTAAAGTATGTTAGCGCTCTACCAGCTGAGCTACCGCCACGGGTCTTGAGCCCGCGATGGAATGGATTCGAACCACTGACCGCTCGATTATAAGTCGAAGTAACTTTAGATTACACCCATGAAATTAAGGAAGTCGGCGTTGCGTATACCGATTGCCTATGGCTAGTGTCTATTCGTGATGTACACCACAGTACGCACTATCTCATAACTATCGTGTGCCAACTTCTATAGAAAAAGTATGAGGAACTCATTTCGAGAGACCGATACTTACCTCGGTCAAGGGTGTCTATGCGTCGTTGACACTCAGCATAGTCGGTACATAATGTTTTGATTGTTGAAGTAACTATTGAATACGCCCAAGAAATAACAGGTAACGCCTTTCGGCATCATTCCCCATTAGGAGATGACCTCTCCCGTAACTTTTGTACACTACATACACTTACTGTCATCTCATGGCGGGGAATCAAGATTATTAGTCTCGAAGTAACACGTCTCTACATTCTAAGATGTTTCTTGATTTATTGCTAGTTTTCTTTGGTCTTATCTCGTGACCGTTTTGATCTTTATCTTCTGATATTAGCTTCTTTAATGTCGCTCTGACCATGATAAAGTTCGCAGGAGCCAAAGGTCTAGCAGGTCTTAACTCTTCTATTCTATCTAAGCTCATTGTAATATTTCGTAAACCATTAGCCATAATAAATTTAAAAATGATAGGTGAGAAAGGCCTTAACGGAGATGGCGAGCATCACGCCGTGCTTCTACGCGCTCTACCGTTGAGCTATAGTCACCATAATGAACACCTGATTATGACTCAGTAATGTGGTCATTAATTGATCCTTATTGGGGTGACTAGCGGGATTCGAACCCGCAACCACGACATCCAATTGTACGAAGTAACCGTCTTGTACACCCACCTATCAAAAATATTGTCGGGAAAATCAATCAGACAAAGTGTCCGCTTCTCAGGTTCTAATGCCTGCCGCGCTACACTTCGTATTTAGATCTATATTCTAAGCGAAGTAAGTCTGACTTGCACCCGAACAAATAGTTATTCTTTCTTTTCTTTGGCTTGCCAAGGCTTGTCTTTCCATACTAAACACTTTACCAGTGATGTTGGAATCCAAACCTCTTCTTCCTGTCTGCAATCATCCATTGTAGCATCTTTAAACTTAAGGAACCCATCTGATATGTTTAACTCAGACGAGACTATTGTGCATTCCTTATCATGGTCAAGGATAATTGTTGCTTTCATTAGCTGTCCTTAAGCTCAGGTGTTGCGTGTTTTATTTCCTTTATTTTGAACTCGAGCTTTCTTACTTCCTCTTCGAGTTCTTCCTTCTTCCACTCAAGCTCCTTTATTTCGTCTTTGAGCTGAGGTCTACGTTGTTCATAGGTAAGAACGTTTCTCTTATCGCTAAGAGCAGCTTCCATTCTATTAGCCAGCGATTGGCATTCTTCAATTAGTCCATTGAGTTGGGCAAAGTTTCTTGTTTCCCAACAAGCCTTCATTTCCCCAAGTACATCACAAAGATATCTGTTTCCCATGTCACACTCCAATTTAGCTGCGGATAGTTTAGGTGTATAACCTTCAAAAATAAAGCTTCTTCCAATCATAATAGCCTTTATGGGGTGAGGAACGGGTCTCGAACCCGCGACCTTTAGATCCACAATCTAATGCTCTAACCAGCTGAGCTACCCTCACCATACTTTTGATTCAATGAGCTCGTCTACTGCATCTTTTGAGTCTTTTAGCCCAAGCCCTGTTAAAGAGCTAAATATTTTAGTTGCTTTTATTGTCTGACCAGAAAGCATAGCAGCTTTGAACTCAGGATTACTTAAGACCTTTTCTCTGCTGATAGACGATGTATCAGTTGATACTTTAGTCAAAAGAAAATTTGGAAATGATGCAGACTGATATCGACGAGCTAGGTCGAACCATACGGTCTTGACCATATCATCTGAGCTAATATCTTCTACTATCATTCTTGGTCCGACTACATCTTTGAGCTGTACTACATCTCCTATTTTAGGTCTGTTATCTGCTCTAAGATTCATTTTATTTCTCCTGCATCAAGTTTTTCCCAGAGGAAAGGTATGTATGTTGCTCTTATGTTTACTTCTCCAAGACGGGCCATCATAGCTGCAGCCCCAGTATTGTTTAAGCTATGAATAAGCACATGTCTTGGACACCTGAGAGGGTTATTTGAAATCCATTCTGCTACTTTGTAGCCTGTATCTTTGCCTGGTTTGCTAAACTCAACACACAGGTCATGATCTAAGAAAATATAATCAAATGTAGGTTGATCTGTCAAGATCTTTATACATTCTGTAGAACTTTTAGTAACAGTTACTTCATGTCCTATTAGTTTCTGTCTGAATTTCTTTATTCTCTCGTCCGTATCTTCTAGGATCAAAATCCTCATGATTGCCCTTCTTCTGATTACAAGGAAAGCATGATACTACGCAGTTTGTCTCGTCGTATGTTGCGCCACCCTTTGATATTGGTACTACATGATCTATTGTAGCTAAGTCTTTGAGTTCAGCCTTATTAAACATATCTACTTCAAGCTTTAGATTATCCCGTCCACAATAGTGACATACTAATTCATGGGAGTAATCTAAACTCAAGCCACTCTTCTACTTCTTTATTTGCAAGCGATTTTTCTAGAAGGACCAGAGCGGCTAATGACCGTACGTTTGGCTCCTCTATTAGAATTCTGTTTCTCTTTAGTCTCAGAGTGGAATGCATAACTGAGTAACTCTTCTGTTAAAATACGCTCACACATGTGGTTGAATGTTATGTCCGCTTCATGTGCTAGCTTAGCAATTTTTAAGAACTCGTTGTCAGCAAGTTTTATTGTTATTTTTTTATCTTTCATAATAATGGCGGAGGGTACAGGAGTCGAACCTGTACAACCTTTCGGTCGATAGTTTCAGGACTACTGCCATATCAGTTAGGCGAACCCTCCATTACCTCCTTAAATCTCTGATTGTGAATCCTCTGATAATCTTTTCAGCAAAGGTTACCAACTTTTCCCCAATGATTACTCTGAACTTTGACTTTGTTTCATCAGTTAAGTTCTTCTTAACATCCTGAGGAGTCTTTTTTCTATTTAGCTTTGCCATATTAAGTCCTTTAAAGTAAACAAGTGTATCCAGATTCGAACTGGTAGGCGGTGAACCCGCTAGTAGGTTGTCTCTCCAGTACTTATAACAGTCTGGTTTAAGAGCTTTACTAGTGACCAACACATTTATGGATCTGTTGGCAGTTCCATTATCGTCGAATCAAATTACCTTAACAAATAACCAAATTTTAATAACCAATTTTTGGTTCTTCGTTTTTCGCCATATTGATTGTGTTCGGTGCCATCTGATCTGTAGACCAGCCCCTCCTACTAGCTCTCAATACTTCGACTCTCCTGATTGTAGAAAGAATTGCTTGTTAACATTAATTCTTTCGTAGTAATTCTCTCAGCAATCCGTCGACGATACACTTGCTATATATGGTGCGATAGGTGAGAATCGAACTCACGCAACCAACTTGGAAGGATGGCTTCCTACCATTAGGATACTATCGCATCGTCGTCTTCATTCTCAACTACTAAGCCAACACTCTTTGTACCTATTTTTTGGTATAGTAGTCGAGGTAATTTAGGATTTCTGGTTTTCTTAACTCTCTTAATGATTATCTCATCAACGAGTTTAATTGTTTCTGGTATATGACTGTGATCTTTTTGACAGATGTTATCTAGATAGAACCATATTCGTTTATAGGAGCGAGGTTCGATTTGTTCCATTTCCATAAAGTAATACCACTCTGGCTGTGGAACTTCTGAACCATACATCAAGTTACATTTTTCGAACACGCTTAGTTTTCTTAAGTTCATAGCAATTTAAGAATGGTTTAGGTGGTGCAGTAGACAGGATTTGAACCTGCGACTTTCACGTTGGCAAC
>CAYVGZ010000001.1:171175-172503 GCA_964450845.1 uncultured Candidatus Bathyarchaeia archaeon
CTCGTATAATGAGTATCTGTTACTGGAACTACACTCTCCGTTTTTACTTTGGATAGTTGATCCATCTGATAGGTGTACATTTCCTGAACTTTTTGTTGTAAGTATGCTTGACATCTGTGCTCTTTTTCCTCTAATCTTGAGTGTACAAGTTGTATATGACATTAATACTTTAGAGTGTGAGCACTGAAGAATACTTTCAGGATAGCATCTAGTATTAATTGCAGATCTCCATGCCATCTTATGTGATATACACTTTAATATCATTTACCAATCCATAATTTTATCTTTGCTGCTTGCAAGTCCCCAGTAGGCTCCGACCATTGTCTTCTTTGTTGTTTTATCTCACAGCTTCTGTTAATTCTTGGAACTCTTCTTGAAGGACTCCTAATACCTCATGTCTTGAAGCAAAGGTTCCAGTCTCCTTTTCCATAAGCCTCATCTCTAGCTTCTGGAAGAAAGCTTTTCCTGCTGCTTCTGTTGCTTCTGAACTTATGTTTAGTCTCATAATATTATGGCGGAGAGTGCATGGCTTGAACCTGCATGTCCTTGCGGACGCAAGTTTAGCAAACTTGTGGTTTTACCATTCACCCAACTCTCCATAACTTTCTACTTAAGAGGATTATAATTTTGTACTATTGATAGTGCTTGGTCTTCAGTGAAGCCCTCATCCTTAAGTCTAAGGAACAGGAGGCGGTAACACTTTGCAGCGTAGCTAAATAGTTCTTCGCTTCCGCTTACGTTTTTCAGGCTTTCAACCATGACTTCCTGAGCCATGGTAAGCTGTTCTTTTAACTGTTGAATTTGAGTCATTATGTCTCCTTTAATACGGGCTCAGAAGGAATCGAACCATCACTCGCAATTTGTCTCCTGGTCCGTAGCTAGGTGTTTTATCCAATTAAACTATGAGCCCCTAAGATTTCTTGTTGTTAGTTTTGATTCGGCAGTTGCTATAGCTGCAGTGATTTGGCTTGCTACATCTGCGATTGATACTTGCGCTCCATCCTTCCATGCATCCATCATTGTCTTACATATTATGTCTTCTAGCATGGTTACTTTAGCTAGTAGTTGTAAGTCATGGCAGTCTGGAAGGTTACTTAGTCTCATATACAAGTTCTTGTAACTTTTAGATCCATCCTTGCATTGAACTAACCAAAGCCCATCATATAAATCTGGTCCAGAAATTCCTACTGGGATATATTTCTTTCCCTTTTTTATATAATACGTTGATTCGCTCATCTTAATCCTTTATGGTGTCGCCGAACTGGATTAAACCGCTGACGCCCAGCGCTTCAGGCTGGCGCTCTACCGATTGAGCTACTCCCCAATCT
>CAYVGZ010000001.1:172603-196613 GCA_964450845.1 uncultured Candidatus Bathyarchaeia archaeon
CTTTAAGTTCTTCTTCTCCAACATTAATTCCAGCAAATTGTTGCATCAGTAAGATCTTTCTGTGTAAAAGATTATACCAGTATTACCGACACTATTGGCAATCCTTGTCATACGCACCCTATTCTGCTTAAGTCGTGCAGAAGCGTACCTCTCGGTATTATAGACTATTATATACCTACTACCACTGGTATAATGAAGTGGTTGGCTTACGTTATCGTTACAATCTAGGCACTAGAATATTTTTGTGTCTTCGTGATCTCTTATTGATCACCAAGCTCCATAAACTTTCGTTTAATCGGGGAGGGTGTACATGCCTTTATCTAGAACTATAGATTTTACCTTGTGTCCGCTATTTTGATATCAGGGATAACGATTTATATTGGTAGCAGCAGACAAGATCGAACTGTCGACGTATTGATTATGATTCTATTGTTCTCCCAACTGAACTACGCTGCTATAATTGGTAGCGGGGGTCCGATTCGAACGGACGACCTTCAGGTTATGAGCCTGCTAAGCTACCACTGCTCCACCCCGCGATTATATACTTGTTGTTGCGTCAGATGCACCTACAGATGAGTAAAATGTTGTCATTGTACCACTTACAGCTAACTGGTCTGCCGTATTTGATTGTCGCAGGATTCTATAGTTAGCTAGTCCATTACTCATGGTTGTAAATGCGTATTGTGTTCCTGTTTCAGTAGTAGTATAGGACATTATATTACCAGCATCTATTCCAAGACTTGTTCTTATTTGGCTTAAGTCTTGGTTGGCACCCATATATGTTATTGTCCACGCTTTGTCTTCTTTACAATTGGTTATGAGCTGTTGAACAGTTTCCCAAGTGTATTCTTTTGAGCTGTTCTCTGCTCCATCTGAAACAATTATTACTAGAAACGTAACATCATCTGTTTTAGTAGGAGTATCATTACGAAGTCTGCTAACTGATTGGCCAACTGCATCCAGCATAGCAGTCATTCCATTAGGAATGTAGTTTGCAATGCTCAGTTGTTCAACGTCTTCAAGCGGCTTATTCCAGTATAAAGTTTGAACATCTCCGCTAAACTTTACCATTGAAACAAATGTCTTTATGCTTGACGTCTTTTTTAATTCCTGTATCTGCTCATTAACGCCATCAATGGTTTGTTTCTTGATACTTTCCATTGACCCGCTTTCATCTAGCACAAAGAGTACGTATTCTTTCTTCTCTTTGGCTTCAGTTCTCATGTTCATTAGCTTCTCCTTCATCTCGAGCAAAGTTTAAGAGAATGGTCTTTATCTTTTCTGATGTCTCTATTGCTTTGTTTACTCGATCTATTCTTAAGTTTAATTTTTTCCTAACGTCGAAATAGTCTGCTACTTCTCTTAGTGTAGTCTTTATATCGTCTTGTATTACTGATATTCCCCCTCTGTTCGAAGTATGGCGCCATATACGAGTTCTGCATTTTTAACAAGTGTTGCTATCTTTTGTTGGGCTTTCTTTACTTCTTCTTGCTGTTCTTCGAACGTATTTTGTTCAATGGCACACATTCTATCCTTAAGCGCGTCAATAGCTAAAGATAAGTCTAGTAGTTTCACGATTATTCCTTAGATGGTGCCCAAGAGGGGACTCGAACCCCTACGAGGAAATTCCTCAACAGATTTTAAGTCTGCAGCGTCTACCAGTTCCGCCACCAGGGCATTAACTTATTCGTTCTAACTGATTTTAATTATACCATCCGCACCAGCCACCATCAAACATAACATACCACTTTGGTGGGTTTGCTTTCTTGTCGAAGTATTCTACCACGCATATCTTGTCTTTGGTAGAACCTTCTTTTATCCTAGCAGTACAGTTAGGAGCTATTTTTTCTTTTTTTTCTTAAGTTCATTATATGGTGGTCAGAGGGGGACTCGAACCCCCACAGGTTACCCTACCAGATCCTAAGTCTGGCGCGTCTACCAGTTCCGCCATCTGACCATATAAAGGGTAATTCGCGTTGAGAAATTGGCTTCCTCACCGTTAGCCACTGCAGGAGTCGAACCTACACGGGGTTTATTTTCAAGATATACGAAGTAACTCAAACCGCTACACCATTGTACTTATATACTTATAGGGCTTTGGGACAACATTATCCTCAAAGCCCCTGCCGAAGACTACTATCTCTAGTAGCCTAAAATTTTTAGTGGTAGAAATTTAAACACATATCCTATTGCATAGCATATCCTAGGACCGTATCTTTTCTTTTTTTTTTTCTGCATAGAAAGTTTGAGTAGGCTATTAGTGCGCCTATGAGAAATAGGAATGCAGTTATAGTATTCATATTGCCTCAGAAAAAATCGGGTAAATCAAGATGACAAGGGAACCGTCCCATAGTGCAGGAGTCGAACCTAGCACCGCAAAGTTGTGAGCTGCGAAGTATGTCTTCTCTACACCCGTTACCAAAGGAGATTCTAAAAGGAGAATAGTAGGGTGCATAGATTTAAGCTGGGAGGATTCGAACTTTGTAATAGTTTCCTATTGATAGTATTACCACGCCCTATCAAGCTATCCAGCTCTCTTCTTTTTGTAGAGGTCGTCTACTTATACAGAGCCTACTATTCTTTTTGAAAAACTGGGTAATTCAGTACGAGAGGTTATATACGGCGCCTAGTATATGAGTAGGGATCTCGGTGATATAGTTCGCCGATAGACTGTCAGGTTGCCCTGACATAGCTGAGCCTTGCAGCTCTGGTTTTGATATAATCGAAGTATCTCAGTACTTACACCCAGTAATGAGGATTATTCCTGTTCGGGAACTTTGCCGTCGAAGATCTTTACAGTCTTGCTGCTGTCCAGCGATGTGACTGTGACCTTACGCTTGTAGCGTGTTCCAGTTGTGAGTGGATGGCTCAGCGAATGGATCGCATGCGCGACCTGATTGATCTCGCTCTCGTCATGACCAACGAGGCTGAGCTTCATGGTCTTCTGAAACAATGCAGTCTGAACACCCTTTGTCTTTCTACCGACAGGCCTTTTTGTTGAACGTAGTGTAGGCATTACCTACTCCTTACGGAAAAGGTTAATAAGATAAAGTCAAATGAAATTTAAAAATGGAGATGAGGGGAATCGAACCCCTGTCCTGATAGTCTCTTATGAAGAGCTCTACATGCTTAGTCTGTTTTGGTTTTTCTTTTTAAAGCTTAGTACAGACACTCGCTTTAAACATATCTATCTGTCTATCTCGAAGTACTCTCCGCTAGAACGATGGTACTTCTAGTCACTATTAAGAACATAACCTCGTGACTTAAGTTATGCTCTTCGCCGCCTTTAATTAGGCAGCTACGGATGCGCCAGCAGCCACACCGAACAGTACATTCTGTGCGAAAGCCTTAGCGAAATCCACTGCGAAAGCGATTGCTTTGTTTGCAGTTATTGTTTGATAGATGTTTTAAGAGGCCAACTATCGTCCTCTGCATGCTCTCACCACTTGCTCCAATCAGTCGAATACCTGTCATCCCCTTATTCTTCTGGTTCTTGAATCCTAACCTTTGGTATTTTTACACCATAAGGTTTTTCTTTTTTTTCTTTTCTTTTTCTTCTTCGAAGTTGAACTTCATCCAGCTCATCTTCGTCTAACATTAGCTCATATATTTCACTCAGTCTTAGACTGGGCATGGATCTTTCCTTCAAATCTTTGCCTTTGATAGGCATTTCGGTGACGTTCACAGTATTTAGGATAAATATCCCTGTTAGCTTCGTAAATTACTATGAACTTTTCTTGGCATCTTCCTGCAGGTCCACATGCTGAACACTGTATGCGTAGCATAGTACCTGTTGAGAATTTTCCTTTGATCAGCTTTAAGTTTTCAGCTGATCCATCGTGCTTTGGTTTTCTTGTTTTCTGCGCTAGAATCTTTCTTGCTTCTATGCATCTCTGGTCATCACAATATTTTTTCTGCGCAGGTCCAGTAAACATATTTGTGCAGCCTGGAAATTCACATTGCCGCTGGCTTTGCCGTAATTGTCCCTTTGATACATTCATCCCCGTAACCTCACTGCCTTTCCTACTGACTTTCTGTATGATTCAAGTTCGATACGGTCTATATCAAACTCGCCAGAAAGCAGAGCGTTTAGTTTATGGAGATGTTCAGAGCAAATTGGGAAACCTCTTAGCAATACCCCATCATATTTCTTACCAGCAGTTATAGCAAACATTTCTTGTGACTCAACTCTGCTACAGAATATGCAGGGCTTATTCGAAACATCCAGAGAGTCTCCACGCACAACCTGAACAACTGTTTCCATTTATGTCTCCATGGTTTTTGTCCCAACATTCTCTAAAGGTAGGAGCATAGAGTTTTATCCATTCTAGTACTGCATCCTGCCCTAGATCTCGGTGTGCTTGCTCACTCGCTATCCACTTGTAGATCTCTATCTCGCGGATTTCGTCCTCCATGAATTTCTTGAACCTTTGAGGACATTTTCTCATCTTTTCTCTTTTTTCTGAACTTGACATGTTTTCTTACCACCTTGGCGCTACAAGCTTGCGCTTCTGCTTCCTTCTTGGCGATACGTGCCTTGTACCACAAGGAATCGTCGGCAGTACCATTCAAGATTTCCGTCAAACGGCGGATATTCAGCGTCCCATACTTTCTGGACAAAGAATCAACATCATTTTTATTCAGACTTTTTACTTGGTCCAGAAGGTCGAGGCGTTTCTCTTTAAGAGTCTGTTGCTTTGCAAGCAACAGTTGGTGTCGATATGCTCTGTCAGCTTTGTTCTTGGTGTTCTTACCATTTCGCTCAGCCTCAGCACTGTGCGACTGATACTTTGCTTTCTTTGCTGCCAGTACACCGTTTTCCTTTCCCCCACTTTTCTTCCTTTCCATTGTCTACTCCTTTAGTATAAGGCTCACTATCAAGTAAGCTAATTGCTTTATCCATCAAAATTCTTGAGTACTGTGCAAGCTTCTGATTTTTCTCAGACAAGCGACGTGAGATAATTTGAAAACGGTGGTGTAATAATTCAGTTGAAATGCAGGGCATTTCTAGTTCTCTACAAATAAGAGGAACTGTACCAGCACCACCAAAGAAATCTACAACCACTGCATTAGCTCCACAGAACGTAGATAGAAGCCTCTTAACACAGGTGGCAGGCATCGCTTCAGAGACACGGTCACCGTTCTTGCGCCAGTATCCATTTTTGAATTTAAGGTCTCCCCAGAAATTAGTCTCGGTACCCCAGATCTCCTTCGAATAGATGAGGTTACTACCTTTACTTCTACAGGCTGTTTTGAGTATCCTATCCTTGATTTCACCTTTGGTAAATACAAGTACAGACAGGGTTTCATATGCTAGCCTATCCTTTACCTTCTTCATTGGATGTCTTAAGAGCGTGATACTATCTCCTAAGGTCAATCCCCAATAGCTTGCCTGATTCCAAACATGAAAGTTTGGTTCTAGATAGTTTACAGAGATAAATGTTCCGTTTGGCTTCAATAATTTGTTAGCGTACTTTACTCCATCTGTTATAAGCCTCTTTGTTGGTACGTCAACTAAGCCTTTATTAAAAGGCCAGTCTGCCACGACTGTATCAGCGTAATTTTCTGGAAGTACCCTTGCTATGTCTTGAAACTTAGAGTTTATAACAATGGATGTTCCAGATCTTATCATTTTCATATCTGCTTCGTCTTTCTTTGAGTTTACGAAGAATGATTGTTTCTTTTTCTGGAGTAATATGTTCTTTAAGCTTCTCTGTTTGTACATTACTCTTATTTCGCAGCAGGCCCAGCATATACGTGGTTCACTTTGATTATGTAGCCGAAACTGTTCTGCAATCAATTCTATTCTCTCATTTTCATAAAAATCTTCTTTCATTTTAGAGAGGGACCATCTCTTCTTGCTATTCCTATATTCCCGCCAATTTTTTTCAAATTCGTACACGTATTAGAGCTATTCGTCAGATTCCATTTTTGATCTTAGTTTAGATAATCCAAAACTTGTCGATTTGGTAACTGGATCGTATTCCTCATTTCAATTTCAAGTTTTGGCTTAGTAAACAGCTCAGGAGGATATTAAGTTTTACTGTTACTTCTATCCAGTCAGTACTGTAGTCTATTGTTGCGTTTTTTCAGGTGAAGATCTAACATCACCACTTTTGTGGCAATATTTAGTCTTTTATTCCAAATAGGGATCGAGTGAATTTTGAGAAAAATGCGAAGAATCCGAAGATTAGAACTGCGGTAATAAAGCAGCCCCACATAGCTATTTTTCCTGCTTTGTTATGTAGAGAGGTTCCAATTTTTTCTGCTTTCTTCTCGATTCTGTCTAGAATTTCGTGAAGCTTTTTATCCACGTTATAACTCCTTGAAATATGCCAAGAGAGGGAGTTGAACTCCCATGCTAATTTAGCAATAGAGCTTGAGTCTATCGCGTCTGCTTGGTTCTGAACATAGCCCTCGTCTATTTTCCTGTTCATCTTTGACTGTGCTTCGGAACAGGCCTGATTGTAAGGAGTAGTCTCATTGGATTTTCCAATGTTCTTACCCTTTACGTATTTTGAGTCAGTTGTTAGTGCACCATCAATGTATCCATGAGATGTGACAAGACAACCAGAATCAGCAACATCAGCTTTCCAGACTTTTATCTTGCCTGTTGAAGCCTTAGCATAAAGTGGGCCAAACGATTTCATCTCGTTTCCTTTATAACTGTATGAGTTATCATAAACTTATATTTATCTCTACTCATAAAATCTTCAGATTTTTCAAGTTGCCGTTTAAAGAATTTGAATGTAATTCTTCTTATTGAACATAGTTCTTCGTCTTTTTTATAAAAGATATGATGTTCAAAACTATATCCTTCTGATACTACCGATGCTCGTATCCTTCTTAGTTTTTTATTATGGCTAAGAATATTTGTATAGACTCTTGGAGCACTTGGGTTTTCATCGGTACGTCTGTAACTGTAACAGTCGCCTGGTCGTAGGTCTGAGAATTTCATTTTTATTCCTGCCTTATTTCTGTTGCGTTTTTATAAATTCCTGTAGGTGTCGTTTGCAGATCACCTCAGTCTTTGTGCCAGATGCAGTTCTACCATCCAATGCGAATAAGTTTCCACGATTTGCTTGGTCTAATTCAAGCTTTCTGGCTTTATAGTCATTTCCTATTTTCTGACGTTGTTCTACGGTCATTGAATAATACGAAGCAGGAAATGTCTGCCCACAAGTTGCGTCATATGCTTCTTAGTCGCACATTCTGCACGAGCTTTTATTAGTCTTTCGTATGTTCATGATTATCCTACGAATTCTGCTTAATCTACCATGTGACAAGGATGCGCTTTACTGTTTCTTTCTTATCACATTCATTGTCGCAGTAAATCTTTCCACTCTCTTGCCAGAACATGTACTCTCCAAAACCTCGTCCTTTCTCACTCCATTGGATAGAGATGGGATGGTATAGGTGAGGCTTAATCCTGAATCCTATGTTTTCTTCCATCTCCTTAAGATAAATGGTACCCCGAGAGGGACTCGAACCCCCGACCTACTGATTCACGTTTGTGTTAGTTTCCTAACTCCGTGGACTATGTCTTCTCCATTTCAGGAGTGTCGCGTGTAGTCTCTACGGTACCTGAAGAAAATCATTTGCTAGATTTACACCTAGTGTTTGATTATTCTTAGAAGCACTTACCCTCAAGCTTATAGATTTACTGTATTTAGATGGGTCAACATAATACACTTTGTCTGTCTCAGGACAGTTTTATCCAGCAACAAGATCAAATGGAGCATGTTCTGTTGCTGGGTTTAAAGTGATCCATCCTTTTTGATATAAATCTGCTTGAGCCTTCAGTACTCCTATATCTCCCTTATCCTTTGTGTGGTGTCTCATACTATCACCTCCTGGTAATAATATAGACTAACGGATTAGGAGATAGTCAGTTACCTCGGCGTTGGCATAGTTTCCCCTTAGCTTTCACCGATATAGCGACATGCACCTAATAGGTTCCTTTTCCCTATTAGGGTCCAATTTTACTTAGAAATCAGTTATTCTATCCAACTGAATTATCGGGGCACAATTAACCGTTTTCATCTTTTACATATACTACTTTAAGCTCTTCTTCTTTAGCAGTGATTGGTCCAATTACTAATGCTGAGTTGTCAGCAACCAAGACATACTGATATCCTGTTATTTGATCAAAGTTAATGCTATCAATCACCCATTCAAACGATGTTCCTTTAGTTACGTATTATTCTTTATAAAAATAGGCGTGTGGCTTTCTTTTCAGTTCTTCTTGTCTTCTTACATCGCCATTGTCAAGCGTGTAGAAGTATGTGTCTTCTTCATCTCTGAATTCAACTGATACTGTCTTGCATAGCAAGTTAGTTGGAGTAATCACTTCTTCATCTGTGCCGAAGGATTGTACTGGATGATATTCTTGATACTCGTTATCTGAATGCCAAAGCTTTAGTCTTCTGTGTTCCTTACATACAGTCTTAAGCCAATGCCCTGTAGTGCATAATTTGGCAGGTTTACCACAGACTTCACAGATTGAAAAAGACTTCTTTTCTGCTTCATCGATAACATCATGAATCTGTTTACCGTCTTTCGATTCTCCGCTTTCAAATGACCCGACATTTAGAATGTCTAGTCTTATTGGAGTTCCGCTAGTGTAAAACCTTAGGCCGCCAAGCTTTTCCTTAATCTGATGAATTTGTACAATCTTGTCTTTATCAAGTTCTTGTATTTTTCCCATCAAGTCATCTAGAAGGTCATACCATCCATCATCGTGTTCGAAACCAAATACGATTGGATAGTAGCTGCCTATGGCTCGTTGCTCTTCTTTTAATTGAGCAATCTTGACTTCGTCTTTCTCTGCCCTTGCCTTTGTTAGCTCACTTGTTAGTTCTTCATGTCTGTTTAGGATTTGAGTTGAGCGATCCTTCTCCGCAAACATATACTTATATTTCTCTATAAGTTTGTGTTCAAGTTCCTTTTTCATGTGTCCTCCTAAAATTGGTACACCCAGTAGGGGTCGAACCTACGACCTTGACATTAAGAGTGTCCTGCTCTACCAACTGAGCTATGGGTGCATAATTATGGTACCCGCTGAGAGATTTGAACCCCCGACTCTCTCGATGTAAACGAGATGCTCTATACCAACTGAGCTAAGCAGGCATTATTTCTTTTTCTTCTTCTCCATTTTTTGTAATTTTCTGGATTAGATAGATATGTCTTCATATATTTTTTTCTTTGCGGATTATTTTCTCTTTCACAATCTTTACAGCACGAATTGTATTCGCCAAGAGGCCTTCTTTTATTTTTATGTCGTGCAAACTCTGATAATGGCTTTACACTTTGAGCATATGGCTTCATTTTCTGTAATGTACCAATTTATGTTTTGGCATGTATTAGGCCTTATTGCTATTTAACTACATGTATTCGTAAGTCTAGACCAGCCATCTTTCCCTCTAATGCTGCCATTTCATATGAGCGTGCACTGGCTCATGATGCTCGTGTACATAGTTTCTGTATTGTTCAGTTGCCCATGTCTGGGCAGTAGAAATGAGGTCTTCAGCAGTTCCTTTTACAGCAGTCCAACCATTTTTCGTGCAAAGAGCCTCATCGCCTTTCTGCTCACATAGAAAGAATTTCTGTTCTGATTGGACAGTAATTCCATCCTTGTTCATGACAGTTGCCTTGACTGTACCATCGGGCTGAGACTCAAGCGTGCCATGTTCTGTAGCGTATTCATCGATTATCTTTTGTGATATCTCGATCTTTGTTCGCTTAAATGGCAGGCTGACTACTCTTTTCTTTCCTTGGAACTGCACATTGCATGTCATCTTTTTTTCTCCTGGAAAAGTAAGTTGTAGTAGGAGTCGGGTATAATTTGAAGATAAAATGATTATTTATCAGGCATAGTAAAAACCCGCCACATAACATGTACCAAAATGAAAGCTTAAGTGCAACTTAGTATGTATGGTAGGATAGCTAGGAGTATTACTGCTATCGTATGTGTTTTGCCCATGACCCATCCTTAAATCTAATGTCTGGTAAACCTATTGTTTCGAGTATTGCATCAACAACTTCACCCCAGTATCCACAGAAGTCGTGACCTGCTATGTAACCTCCTTTTTTGATCTTTGGCAGCCAACGATTGATATCGTCTCTCATTGGTCCAAGTTTATGTATAGCATCAAGATATACAACATCAAGGCTTCCATCTTGCGTTTCTAGTGCTGCTCTTTCGCTTGTGGCTACTACGGGGTAGATATTGTGGAAACCTTGGATTCTGTGGGCAAAGCTAGCTTCAACCAACTCCATTGGAAATATGCTTGATGACAAATCATCGTCGTCATACCCATTTTTCCAAGGATCGATAGCGTAGACGTTTCCAGCTATCATTGCGAATGCTACAGTCGATTCTCCAGCATAGCATCCTACTTCAGCCATTGAGAAGCCTTTTGGCATTACACTTCTTAACCAGAAGCAGAAGTCTAAAAGACCTTCTTTTGACTGTAGTCCCCATTTTCCAATTCCGCTTCTCTCTGTAGTTACTATATCATTAATTAGCTGAATTGGCGAGGCTGGGTCATAGTTCTTTTTTTCTAGTGGCATTAGGTCCTCCTTCAAGTACTTTGTACAGCGATATGCTTTCCGTTAATTTTATCCTGTCTTGGATCTTTACATGAACAACGAATTAGAGCCATGATATTCTCCTTTTTTTAAAAAGACTAGGGTAAAGGCTAGGCGAGATTTAAAAAGTACTACTGGGATTACCTCTCCTCCTGCAGCACAATTACCCTAGCTTATGTTCGTATAAATAAACTGTCAAAGATCTTATTTGGAGTCCCTACTGAGAGTCGAACTCAGAAGCTATGAATTTGCAGTTCAAGCACCTTCCACTTGATGACAGGGACTGTTATAATAAAAAAGGGACCTTTGGTCCCCTGTATACTCATTTTAGACAATATGATCGCAATGGGACCTTAACTGAAGTTCCTTTTCCAGCATCTTACGACTGTTAACATATTGATCATAGTATTACCGTTACTGTTATGTCTTGTTTGTCTTCACAGATATCCTCAACCTCATATCTTCGTTTTTCGAAATGGTTGATTATCTGGTCAGTAGTATAGCCTTTTCTTAAGCTAATTACTGCAAATGGTCCCGTTTTCATATTTGGATATTTTATCATCCGCTGCTGTATGCAGGACTTTAAAGCTCCGTCCACATTCTACTTTCTCTGGGCTATTAATGGTTCTCTTTCTTTCTTCGTCTGAATATCTTATTATTGATGGTGGGAGCTGATTTAACATCTACGCTTAGTTTAGTAGAACGACTTAAGTTTAAAGACCAATTAATAGGTCAAATACAAGCTAAATTGGATTAAGTAAGATTCGAACTTACAAAGGCGCGAACCGTCGGATCTACAGTCCGATGAAATTTTTCCATATTTCAACTAATTCGCTACCACTATTATACTCTTAAACTTTGAGGCTTTCCAGTTTGGTCATCAAAATTACTGGAGTCTTGTGGGCCTGAATTCCAATATCCTTACGTTCCCACAGAAGCTTTGTTCCGCGAATTACGATTTTCGGATCCTCCAGCTGAAAGAATTTCCTTGCTCTGTTGGCGTAGAAACCAAGTACTTTGGTTACTCCTCGAGGGAGAAAGTTCTTGATGTGTTTGAGGTCACTCGTAATAATTGTTTCTCGGGTGCCTGCTGCGAATTCTTGATTCAGGCAGTTAAGCCTTGCTTCTGTGATAGAGTTTCCTGTCTTCTTGCAGTATGTTTCAAGATATGGATGCGGTTTGCTAATCACACATAGCAGGGTACCTTCTGCTCCAAGTTCTTTTTCCATTCCAAATCGTACTGTAAAGACTGGCGTCTTGTCTTTCGCACTCTTACGTGCGTGAAATACTATGCTTTCCATTAGTCATCCTCTTCGTTTTCGTCAAAAAGATTGTTGTCATCATCGTCATTTTCTAACGTGTCAAAATCGTCGAAATCGTCTTCGTCACCGAAGAAGATATCGTCATCATCTAGCCCAAGAACATCTTCGTCTGAGTCTTTTGGTACCATATTCTCTCCTTTAGAATGTGGATATGAAAGTCAGGATTGATTTGAAAATTTATTGATGAGAGCTATAATTTCATTTCTGGTTCGTTTTATGTTTCCTTGAATATATGAAACTGCTTTAGCCTTATTTTTCCAGTTAATGACTGCTACTTCATCTCTGTAGTTGTCGTCTACATGAATGTCTATTGCAAGTTCATCTATAACTGTTGTTTTCCATTGGTACTCAGTAAAATGTATTTTGGTAATACCGAGGTTTTTAGCTATTCTATATAGCTCATCGTGCAAATGTTCTGCTTCTTTCGGAGAGCTTTTCGCCCATTCATACTTTAAAGGATCTGAATATCTTGTGGTTAGAATGCAGACATCATAACCTTGGTCTATCAATTCTTTAGCTAATACCTGAACTTCCAAATGTTCGAGGGTACCATCAAAATCGAAGCTTATCGTTGGTCTCATGATTTATCTCTGAAAGATGATGGAGCCACCAGAGGGACTCAAACCCCCGACCATTCGATTACAAATCGAACGCTCTATCAACTGAGCTATGGTGGCATTATTCGTCTACGTTTCTTCTTCCGAACATCGCAGGGACAGTAAGTCTTTTTCGTGTTCGGAACACGCTATACGTCTTTGGATCATACTCGTTATTGTTTTTGGTATGAAAACCTGTAGCACTAGGTCCTTTACCAAACGTAGTTTTGTATGCTTTATAGTCTAAGTAAAATGAACTAGAACTTGTATAGCTCTTTTTTCTACCTAGACATGCTAGGATCAAATGTGATGGTAGCATGTGTCTTTCAAAGAATTTGGTCAGGGTGGGCAGACTCGAACTGCCGATAGCCACGTCCCAAACGTGGTGCCATAGCCTCTAGGCGACACCCTGATTATAATGGATTTCTCTATGACAATTTGAACATACTATATCACATTTTTCAATTTCTTCTTTTATCTTTTTCCAAGAAGATCTTCCATGTGATGCAATATCAAACTCTTTATTGTTTTCAGTGTGATGAAAATCTAAACAGTACCATCTAGATTCTCCACATTTGCATGAATGCTCAGCTTTATATTTCTGGATCCATTCGCGAATCTCTACTCTTTTTTTCTTTTTATAGCTTTGAGTTTTATCTTTATGGTTATTATACCATCTTCTCCACGCTTCTCTTTTTTTATCTTGATTCTTATACATATCACCTCTTGGTGATATGTATAAGCATTTGGTATCAAGAAATGTATCAAATCCTAGGCTGCGCTACACCCCGTAATTTCTATTATAGTCTATTTATTTTCTTCTGATTTAGGAGCTTCAAGTGTTTCTAGAGTTCGAATTCTTTTTTCCAGTCATTCATCACTCTTCGCTACTTCATCTGGATGCTCTATTTGTAATTCTGATATTTCTTTGTCATCGAAAACTTCGCAGTAAACGTCGTCATCCTTAAAACGTATTTGTCCTCGTGAGTCTTTCGGTTTATTTGGTATAAGGATAACGCAGTTTAGTTCTTTCGCTGGTGCCGCTACATCCTCTTTACATTGAATAAAACATTTTCCAGTTTTGATGAATGTAGTTCCGTCGATATCATTGAAGATATCTCCGACGTTAAGTCTTAGAAATGGTGCTGGTTTCATATTACCTCTTGGAATGGCTGGGGTGGGAGGATTCGAACCTTCGACTATTGGCTCCAAAGGCCAACGCTCTACCAACTGAGCTACACCCCAATTGATGTTATTATAGTTAGTTAGTTACTCCTATATACTTTATATTGTCGAGCTTGAACTCAGTATCCTCGATATTTGACTTGAATGCTTTTCTTATCTTTTCGAGTTCGTCAAATTCAAGTTTCTTTGAAGTAGTCATTTTCAATGTAATTGGCATTGCTGTGGTCACTTTATCTTTTAGTCCGCTCATTTCTTGGAATGTCTTGTTTATTTTAGCCATTATCTTTCCAACATTTTCACCTTGTTTAGAAAGATCGACAAGTAGTATCACGTCGTATATGTGTTTCATGGATGCTCCTAATCAAAATATGATTTTCGTTTTTCTGCTTCTTTTTTCTCTGACGTTTGCTGAATGACTGGAGTTATGGCTACGCCGTCTTGTGTTGTTACAACTATGTGTTCTATATCTTTATAAATAAAGATAGGCATTTACTCTAGGATCTATACAACGTTTTAAGAGGAATGAGCTGAACGTAGCCGTATCTGCTGATACTGTTGCCACTAGAATAAGTGCTATTATTAGCTTTTTCGTATTGTATCCCTCTAAACAAATAAAAAAAGGCCCCAACTAGGAACTAGTCCTAACTGAGGCCTCGCTGTCTGCGGACGTAAGTTTATTTCTTGATCGACATATCAAGTCCAAGATCTGATAGATGCTTCAGAGTCATGGTCTTCATTGCTGCGTCCCATGAACTTGTTCCACCTGAGGTTCCACCCATCTCAACTGTTTCGTCAGCAATGTCTTCGACATTGGACGAAGTTACTTCGTCGGTAATCTTCTGCGACTTGTCCCATTATCCTTCTCCTTTGGTTTGGGATGAGTAAGACCTTCACTTATCATTGCCTTGATCTTAGCTCGTTGCTTTGCAGCTCCTTGATCTTTTCCAAATCTCTTGTCCAGCTCAGTGAGCTGGTCTACGAGGGACAAGGATCGCCAGTTTCTGTTCCTTTCCGCAGCTTCCTTTTTACGCCTTTCACGATGAATCGGATCAAAGAAAGCAGTGCCGTACGTTGATTTGTATCTATGGTTTTTTATCTCTGCTCCATTCTGGCGAACTTCGTTGCTACGAGTATATTTGTTTGGTTGGATCAATCCCGAGCACTTCATTAAAGACTCCTTTATCAAAGTCTCGAAATAAAGTCATGACATTTTGAAAGTTGTAGGAGAAGTTAGTATCTTCTATAACTTCCAAAAAATTTTCCTGCTCATCTAGTGAGAAGTCGTCGTACTCTCCGTTTTTAAAGATTATGGATGCTCTAGGACCCCATCCAAGATTATATGTTTCATAACATACACCTTTGGTTCCTGCTTGGTTGCCTAGATAGACAACTTTGAGTCGAACTACTGTTCCAACTTTGAGCATTGCTACTTCCTTATCAGTCTGCCATTGTAATACGATCCGCCTTTGGTAATATACCATGGCGGGTACTGAAAGATCTTAATCTGAGCCAAGGGCTTAATTGTAGGTGACCTTGCCTGACACTGTCTTGTTAAAGAAGAAAGCGTAACATCCGCCAATGACAACGCTGCCTATGATCAGAACGATAACAACAACCACCAACTCTATTAGCGTAAAACCTTTACGCATTGTTTGCTTCTTTTTCAATTCGTACTAGCTCGCAGATCTGGTCTCTGGACATCTCATCAAATGTCTTGTCTCGCTCTGATGACGACAGTCTTAGAGCTGGACATTTTGATGTATAAACAGCACAGGAATCACAAAGTCTTTCCACGATATTCTCCTTAGTAAAAAAGTTGGGGTACTAGGATGTTCCATTCACCGTTCCCCCTTATTAAAATAAAACGGGGCCCGAAGGCCCCGTACATCCTGGATAGGCTTTCACCTTTCGGCTAGACTAGTTTCAGACAAGGTCATCGTCTTTCTCGATTTCGTCTCTTACGCTAGCCCTCACTCTCCTTACTAGCACTGAAGAAAGATATGTGCTTACTCATTGAGACCGTGGTGCCTTCCTATACCATTCTGTCATCCAGGAAATTTTGAAACACTTTTCCATGTTTAAATCTTTTTAATTTTCGTAATGCTGCTTTCTCATGCGAGCTTAATATGTCTTCTGGGTCAAACAGATTAACAAGCTCTTTAGCTAATAAATCTGATATCACTCCATCGGGAGCGTAAAGTCTTTCTAGGCATCTGCCTAGCAGCTCTCTGAAATCGTGATGAACATTTTTTTCATCAAGAGACTGCGGAATTGAAAGAAGCTCTACTACGACGTCTATGTCTACGTCGTATCCAATATATCCATCAATGTATTCTACATCTTGCTTTGTTAATTCACCATTGGCAATTACGTCTTCAACAATGTCTTTGATTGAGCAAGTTACCACGATGTGCCTCCTTTGAAGTTGATAACTTAGTCAAAGTAGATTTGAAAATTAGATAAGTTGTAGTTGCCCACCAGTCTCTGTTAATGCTAGCTGTAAATCTAAGTCTAGCTTTGTATGGTATTCTTGAACGGTATTTGGGTCATGGGAATGTAGTATTGCTGCTGGATGAAATGTAGGGATAAAGGTAAAACCTTTAACACTATATTTTCTTCCACGTACTGAGCTAATTGGTTTTTTGTACAGTGCTGGAATCATATCACCAGCTGCTGAGGCGCCAAGTGGAATAATAATAGAAGGCTTGAACGTTTCTATTCTGTTCCAGACTATGGGCAAGCATAGCTTGACTTCATCTTGGGTTGGTGCTCGGTTCTTCCCCTTTTCATCCAAGGGTCTGCACCTGATTGTGTTGTCTAGTATAATATTAAGCTTCTTTGATCTTAAAAGGGGTAGAAGCTTTTCTCTAAGCAGTTTTCCTGCTGGGCCTGTGAATGGATGATGAGTTAGGTGCTCTTTTTCGCCAGCACCTTGGCCAATAAACATTAAGTCTATTTGGCTATCATCTCTTGCTTGAACCAGTTCAGTTTGTAATAGAGCACATCCATTATAAAATGGGCAGCTTGTACTATTACAAGTTGTAGGTATAAATGTCTTTTTAAATTCCATATACCTCATCAGCCTCTGTTTCGAATTCTTCGAATTCCTTTGTTCCAATTAGAACAATGGCCATTATAATAGCTAGCACAACAAGGCAAGGAAATATAATTAGTAACCCTACTGCTTTCTTCATTTTGATCCTTCTTCTAGTATCTTTAAGGACAAATATAAAAAGTACGCTGTTTAATGGCGTACTTTAGACGTTGTTTTCTTTAACTTTCTTGGATGTTCTTGTCTTCTGAAGCTCAATTCGTTAAAGCCTTTACTGTAGTACTCATATTCGTATTGGTACATTTTTACATCTTCAAATGTACCTACACTCCTATGAGTCCACCATTTATTTTTATTTCAGCTGTAAATATGTTTACCTCGCAAACTCCATTGCTTTTTCTTCACGACATAATATAACAAAGGACTGTCTTTGGTCAGTTTGAAGCTGTTCCTGAAAATACTCGAATTCTTGTTTATTGTACGCAACTGCTAATGCAGTAAACGCGCCATTGTCAAGCAGGACTAACACTTTGTTTTTCTCAGGAATGGTTTCCCAAGTCATTTCATAGAACTCATCTTTTTTACATTCCTTGGCATAGCCTTTTGAAAGCATCTCAAAAAGCCATGTTTCCTTAGACATAGGCGGATTAATATACATTCCCATAGTTCCTCCCAGTTAGGAATAATAAAAAGTGGTTGAGCGAATGCTCGCCCAACCACTCTACGACTACCGACCAAGGTGTCGTTCTTACTGCTTGCTTTCTTCCATTCCTTCGTTGGCGAAGAGGATGTTCTTTACCTTGTCCGCATTCTGAACGGTGCCTTTCGATTTAACTGCAGGCTTCAGCTTCGCAGCAGTTTCTGCTTTCTGCATCAGCATGTCGGTTATCTTGGAAAGCCGTTTCGGATCGGAGATGTGCTTGTTGGCTGAAATGGCACTGACTTCGCCCTTTTCCGCTGCGTTGATACACGCGTCTGCTGCAGCGCCAAGCGCTTCCTGCATCGTTTCCCAGAGATCCTCGCTGATGAGGGCATTTTTGTACTGCTTGCGGTCGTTATCGTTGTCGAATGGCGTTCCGAACCGAATCATTGATCCAAATCCGCCTTCGATTTCGATTGTTCTGCAGGACAAGTACGGAATCACAACTGCGCCTTGGCCCTTTTCGTTGTCCCATAGCGAAACGTTCGCATCGATTCTCATCGAAATTCTGCTCCGCGTCACGTTGCCCGTTTCTTCGTTTGTTTTCTCTTTCCATACGGGCTTCGGATTCATTCTTCCAACGCATCCTACGACAAAGCGTTCATCGGCCGATACGACGCCAATGGTCTTGACGAATTCACCCATCGCGTTTTTCACCGAAATGTCACTCACCTGTTTGCGGCTCATCTTTCACTCCTTTGGTTTGGTTTTGGTACTGTTCATCTGGTCTCAAGCTTGGCAGCAGGTTGACCGCTACAAATTGTTTTCTACCATCAGTTTCTTGTATAGTTAATACGAACGGTACACGAGATTTAAGAAATGTATCGTGTCCTGCTGCGCGAAATTCCTGCACAGTTTTACTTCCAAGCGTTAACAAATAGAGCCCATAGCCTGTTTTTATAAAACAGGTAAAATACTCTTCGTAGTCTGGATACAGGGAACTTAACAACACTGGATTTCCATTTGAAATGAATCCAGCTGTTTCGACAATGGACATTGTTCCCTCTCTACACAGTTCTGCTACATACTCGTGTACAGATACTATCCCACTTGTTAGTTGTTTGGCCTCCTTTTTAAAGTTAAATGATATGTTTCCGCACCAACAGTTGGTATTTCCCTTACTCTGTTTGAGTATAACTTTTGTATCGTTATTTTCCTTTGCGATTATTCCTGAAATTCCGAATCTTGCCATTCTTCTCCTCCGATCTCTTCGTTTTCGTCTATGTCTTCAATGTGTATTTTTCCTTCTCTACCGAGATCATCTTTGGATAATGAACGTCCTATAAATACATCTTCGCTAAGTTCGTCTTGAAGCATCTCAGCTAGCTCACTAGCTTCGTTATGGGAAAGTTGGGAAAAATTATCACAAATAAGATTTTTAATCTTATTGAATCTATTTTTTCCACTTCCCCATACTCGTCTTAATTGAAACCAGAATATTTCTGAATATGGAAGAGAATCTTTATCATCATCAGCATCATTCCTATTGTGCTTTAGTGTTATGGTGTTCCATCTTTCTGGTATCTTTGGCATTTCTACTTCGAAGCATATTCGTGACTTTCTTGCTTCTAGTAGATGATGTGAGAAAGCACGCTGTTGAGTAAACTCAATGTCGTCATCAAGTATTCCTGCTCCAATTATGAGATTCCTTATAGTTGATGGAGAGCCTGTTCTCACTGTTTCAACATACTGCCAGAAATCTTCTGGTTTCTTTGCACAGAATGCTTTCTTAAAGTATTCCCATGTTATCTTTACTTCTGGTGGATTCCATCTTTTTCCAGCAAGTAGAATTCTTGAGAATACTCTCATTTGCCTGTTCCATCCTTGAGATTCCTTTTTCTCTCCTATTATTGATGCTATTGTCTCTACGGCTGGATGTCTATTTTCCTCTTCTTGCAACAGGGTTGTATCTTTCTTTTCCATTTCTTTTATAAGTTTTCTAAACCATCCTATTTTAGGATTAGTTAGATATGGCTTTGAATCATTTATTGCTTTCTTTATTAACATTGCTATCCACCAGAATCGCCTGTTTGGAGGATAGTACACCTTTCCTCCAGACATTACCATCGGAGGCTTGCTTGGGTCTAGCTTTCTTAGTCCAGGATAGTTTAGAACGAAATTCAATAAATGACATCTGAAAAGATATACCTTGTCTTCTGGCAAATTCATTTTGTTCAATGCATGCCAGTATAAATAATACTTGTGCAAGTTCATGTTGGAGTATAACGTCTTCTTGGACTTTGTTGATACCTCTTCCATGAATGCGCTCGCTTTTTCCCTTGGTATGCCATTGTTTATTAAGGCTTCCCAAAGATTGATATACTCTCCATTTTTAATAGCTATCAGTATCTGATAAATAGCAGCTGCTGTGTCTTTGTTCTCAAACTTTTGATTACAGAACTTAGCTATTTTCTCATCTGATTCGTTACATGCAAAGAATGTCTTTTTCCTTCTGCTATCTGGAATACCAGTGTAATTGATCCATCCTTTAATGTCTCCTGTATAGTCTCGGAGACATTTCGGTATTACCATTTTCTCCATTTTGTTGTATACACCGTATATACCCATCATACAGTCATCTACTCTTTGTATTCCAAGGACTTGTTGGTTAGCCCATCCTCCAGGACTCAGTGCAGCTGCTGATTCTCCGAATGCATATCCTACATGTTCGTTGCCCATTGCTCCAGTTATGATGGGCTCATTAATTTCTTTTATGGTGTATAGAGGATGGAAGTTATATTCTTCTGCTCTGTTTCTCCTGAAACTGAATGTCAGTCCATTTTCATTTGGTGCATCGTTTTCCCAAATGATGCTGACTCCAGGTGGAAATGGGTCGGATGATGCTCTATTATTTTGTATTACGTCTCCGTTTGTATCATGTTCTGGATAGAGTCTGTACTCATCCTTCAATTTTAGTGAGCATCCTTTCTCTTCGACTTTTCCAGTTTCAGGGTCTTCTTTCAAGATCATGAATGCACAGTAAAGATTTCCGAGTCTTCTTCTAGTGCATGCGTAAATGTTTCGTGCCATTCGTCACCTCTTCTTTGGTCGGTAGTTTGAAAAAAGGCCATACTAATTTGAAAATTATAACTTATCATACATAAAGCCATCTCTATAGATGAGCTCTATTGGCTTTCTTTTAGTTAGTTCATAGCAATTAGGTGTATCACCGAAGCATATCATGGTGTCTGTTACATACTCTATATGCCACCATTGATATACTGACCAGTCATACACAAATGCCCAATCTCCTCCACCTGTCAAGGCAGGCCATTGTCGTTTCCATTGTAGTTCAGTACATCTGTATGTGCCGATTGGCTTGTAACAATAATCAACAAGTCCATCCAATACCTTATCTTTGTGACTGACGCCAGCCCACATTCTTCTCCTGTTTCTCACCTCATAGGCTTTCCATCCCGCATAGTCTCTTAAATAAAACTCGTCTGTCTCTACTATCAAACTATCTTCATAGAACGTCCATCTATTCAGGGCCATTCCATTACCGTCCATATTATACCAGACGGTTCCAGCTAGAATGTCCCAATGTTCTCCAATTGCATCTGGTTCTGTTGGAGAGCAAGAAAACAAAAAGGCACAAAAGAGAGTGAGAGAGATGTAGTTCATAACCTTGTTTGAGAATGTCATACTGTATCTCCTTAGATATAGTTTAGCGCTCTAATTTTTACATATCTGAGGATAACAATTCTCATATATAAGTTATTGATATATAACAACTTACAATTTAAAGAATGTAAGCCTCAGAAATTCAACTCTTTAGTCTCTTCATCTTCACTATAGATTCTTGCTAGACAGGATCCGCACTCAGGGCAGCATTCTTCTTCAGTGTATACCTCACCACATTCAATACATTGATATATTGATTCTTCTTCATATGTTTCTAGTCTGTCTGACACTTTCTTTCATTTCCTCTTCAGTTGAGTATTCATCCTCTTCGAGCTCATGATATGATTCTATCATCACTCTACCACTGTAGGGTCTATCTCCTAGCAGTACAGGATGAATTTCGAGTCCCAAAGACTCCAGATATAAAAAGTATTTCATCATCAAGCTATTATAATCATCTTTCTTCTTTCCTTCACATATCCATTTGATAGCTATAAAACGGCCATCATATTCTGGCCTTGTTTGGGTATGAAATACGAAAGATCCATCTCGTTCTTTCATTATATCTGGGTCTTTATAGTTCTCAACAAAGAGTATAGGCAGCCCTCTAATAAGCGTTGCTATAATGTTGTCCTTTCTTGCTAGACGTTTTCTATATGTCGATAGCATTACGTTTCGTTCAAAGCTAACAGCAATTGCTATCATTAAACATACAATAGTAACGATTATCATTTTAGCCTCCTATCCTTATTGAAAGTAGTACATGTGTAATGATTCCAACAATCGTTAAACCAAGTATTACTATTATCAACAGGCCTATTTCGAGCATATTACGTACCTGTCATCAAGGATAAGAGTTAGCACTTTCTTAACGTCGTTCCAATCAAGTCCACCACAGCCACATTCTAGTCTTGGAAGTGCTATGTACTTCCAGTTGAACCTGTTTGCCATTTCATCAAGATTCTCAGCAGATTTCTTTATAAGGAACATGTCAGAAGGATCTTGATAGTGCGTCTTTGTCGGAAAAGATACTATACGAGTTCCTTCTTTAACTGCCCCTACTACTGGAATATTTCCCACGCTTTGAACAAGATTTCCAAAGGTAAACTGTATTCTTGGAAACTTCTCGACAGCTTCCTTAGCAATTCCTGTTTCCATAACAAGAGCTCCATTGCTTTTAATGACTGCGTTAGTCGTTACACATAACGCATCTGCTATTCCAATAAGTTTCCAAATGTCGCCAACTCTTTCACGCATCTTTCTCTCCTGTTTTCAATTGTGTTCGATGGATTCCTGTTCTCCCTCAACATCGTCCTCATTACGTCTTCTGTTTCAGGATCAGCCAGATTGAAAACAGGTATTCTTGAGATAGTTGCTAAGACAATAGGATGAGCAGAAAGTCCAACTATCTTTCCTCCTGGAGTCCAGCAGATAAGAGCATCTGATGGTCTTTTAAGATTCTTGCCCAATACCATACACATAGTCTTGGCAAGAATAATCTTAGTTGCTGGATGTACAGCATCCCACTCATCTGAAACACAGGCTGATTCTGAGATGATCCCTTCTTGAATACCCTTTTTTCTGCATTTCCATATTATCTTGGCAAGTGACATTGATTCGGGTGAAACGGATGATATGCCTCTTTGGTCATTCCATCCATCCCATGGGACATATACTTCCTTTGCCGAACCAGCACCAGTTTCAAATGCTCTGTCTGCAGCTGAAACTGAGCCAGTTCTTAAAGTGTACCCCCAGTTTTGGAAGTGCATAGCTAGTTCGGTCATTAACCTCTTCTCATCAAGAGGAGTGTCTCGACTTCCAATACCTGTGTAATATCCTGTATTCATATGTCCTCCTTATATCGGTAGCAGCATCCTCGTCATGTATCCAGCAACAAATGCTCCGATAAAAGTAGCGAGCGTCAGCGCAACGTACTTTATCGCTTTAAACAGATATCTCATTTTCTTACTCCTTTGGTAAGACAGTTATTACTTGTTTTCTTAATTTGTCGTATGCAACATTGTGTTCTTTTCCTTCTATTGTTACGCAGTGGATTGTGACTCTGTTTGATGTTTTTCTGATTACCTTAGATTGACCAGATCGTATTACTTGTACTATCTGATCATGTAATCGTTGAGACATCAAGCTTCCTACTCTCTCAATCCATCTGCGTCGGAGGTGTCGCATTTGACATTTCTTCTTGTTCATGTTACCTCCTTATTATTACCTCTCCTTTCTCTGTAATCCATCCAGGAGTCAGATCTACTTGCTCTTCTGGATTTATCCGTGCTAGCGCAATGCTTCCTGACGGGCTCTCAAGATACAGCATACCACAGTCTTCAGCCTTCCATATATTGGCTCGTACTAGCTGAGCATCTGATAAATCTGAGCCAAGATCAGTAGGATTGAAAACTAGAAATGCTTTTTCTATTTCTTCCAATTTCGTTCCTTCTGAATCTTGAACAAAGCAAGTTACAGGAAATGCTGATGGCTTATTAAGCGAATCAGTCAGTTCCATTCGTAGCTTTTTCAGTTCCATTGCTTTCTCTGAGAAGTTCATCGAATTCACCTCCCTCCTTCAGTTTCTTTGCTTGTGCCTGAGCTAGACCATTAACGATTTCGTTTCTTGCATCTCCAGAATGGCCAGCCACCCAGAAGAATTTGACCTTATGAATAGCTATAAGCTCTAATAGCTCAGTCCATAGGTCTCTATTTGCATTTTTCTTCCAGTTCTCATTAATTGTCTTAACAAGATACTGGCTATCGGAATACACATGAACAATACAGGATTTTTTAAGAGCTCTCAGTCCTTCGATAGCTGCTCTTAGCTCCATTCTATTATTCGTTGTGTCTTCTTGGCAGCCTTGGACTATCTTGGTTTTTCCTTCAAACTCTAGTAGCGCGGCCCAACCACCTGGGCCGCTATTACCATTATCAAGGC
>CAYVGZ010000002.1:0-59941 GCA_964450845.1 uncultured Candidatus Bathyarchaeia archaeon
GTATTGGGGACCACGATTTACTGGCTATTGGTGTAGTTATTGATTTTGAACATTTAATCAAAGTGAGAAATGACATCGCAAGAATACCCGGTGTTAGAGATGTTCAAGTGTCTTTTTGGGTCGAAAAAACGGAGGTTTGCCCTAAATACTTCATAGTTTAAGTAATATGCAGATGAGTTGTTGTAGAGCCACTGCAAATCGCCAGCCCCAAACCCTGAACACCCTAAACCTTCAAAACAAAACAATAAGCAAGATCACAAATGCCAATGCTAGAATAATTAATTGAATCTGAACGTATAATGAAAAGTTCAATCTATATATAAGGGAGGGGGTAGGCGTTCTGAGAGCAAAACCCATCGCATAGAAGCAAAAGTTGAACCTATATATAAGGGGGTCTAGTCACTCCGAAAGCAGAAGCATGCTCCGCTGACGGAAATAAGTCTTTATGATGAACCTTCATTCTATTGTAATAAGTCATAAATCGTAATATAGGTTAAATCTTTTAAAGAGATCAAACTATAATCAGAAGGCAGAAACACTAGGTTGAATGTATATGACTAAAAGCGGAGAAGAGGAGAAGATTAAACACATATTAACCAACCCAAAATTTGCAGCCATTAAGGCAATGCTTGAAAAAGACCATGCAATAGATTGCATCTTCCTGCTTCACATGAACCGTGGCAAATGGAAGGAAGCAAAAGACTTCATGCGAGAAAACGGTTTAACCCTCAGCGATGGCACCTTCAGAGCTAGAATGATCGAAATCGAGGATTTAGGCTTGGCTAAAAGCGAACGCATAGACCCCCTGAAAAAGTACTATGTACAAACAAAGCTCGGCGAAAAAACCGCTAAACTCTTACTAGAATTCTTTGACAAACTAGGCATCTAAACCTTCAAAGCATAATGTCGCGCCGCTGTTGTACAACTCCCTTTTTCATGGTTTTTTAAACGTTAGACTAAAGTTTGCTTTTGAATTCTTGTAGTCTCGTTTTACAAATGATTAATATGGTGTATTAAGTCGCAAGATTTAAATTGTCTGTCTCCTCTAAACTACACAATAACCCTGAAGGAGGGATAGAAAAGAAAATGAAAATGTTGAAGAGTAGGAAAGCCCTAAGCCCCGTAGTTGCGTCGATTATACTTATTGCTGTGACAGTCGCTGTCAGCATCGCCGTAGCTGCATGGATGGGAGCATTAACATTCGGCTTCATGGGCGGGACAGAACAAGCAAGAATTTCATACGTCCAATGGCCTGACGGTACCCATATTTACATAACAGTAGACAATCAAGGGACCTCGACAATAACTCTGAAACGCGCCTATGTGAATAATGTACTGAAAACATCAAACTGCACTGACATATCTATTGATCCAGGAGATAGTAAGCTTTTCTCTATAACACATACTTGGACTGCTGGACAAACCTATGACATAACGGTGGAAACTGCGAAGAATAACAAGTTCTCAACCGTGGCTACGCCACCAGGTTAGACTTAAACCAATAGAGTTTGTTGAGCTTGGGGTAGGGTAAAAAAGCCTCTCCATTTCCTCTATTGTTTCCTATTTGGAGGTATCTGAAAAATGGTAGTAGAAATAAAAGAATACGCTTCGGCAGAAGAAATAGCTGAAACCCTTGAAAAAGGAATATCCGACACGAAAAGCACGTTAGGCGAGTATCTACGCCGACTAGACGATATCAGAGCACTTGCTGAAAAATCCAAGAAAATCCATGAAGTTGTTATGAAGTTGGCGGGCAAGAAGGCTTCAACTGAAAGCCTTGGCGAAATCACAATAGGCAGCCTAAGCATTGTGTTGGATGCCAACCCATTCCACGAGTTAACGGCAATAGAAGAGGTTGTGCGAAGTCATCAGGAAAGGCTTTTGGTTTTGCAGAAGGCTCGTGAAGCTTTGAAATGGCTGGATCAGCTTGGGGACACTGAGGGTCTAAGGTATCTGGTCGTAGAAAGTGATGGCGTTCCTGAGCGTATACTCTTCAAAATATCCTAGAATGGCAATGTTGTGGAAGTGAAAGTTTATGGATAATGAAGTCTACACTTTTGCCCTGAAAAATGCTTTAAACGAAATTCGAAACGTGTGTCCAGACATAACCAACGCCTTCGTGTTCGGTGACGATGGCGAAATAATAGTTGGAGACGAAACCACTTCCGAAAAAACGATGGTGCATGTTGTAGATGCCTTTGACGGCATATTTGAAAAGGCCGATGCGATTGGCGGTGTTGAGTGCATAACCATTGATGGCAGTAATGGTAGAGTAAGTGTTTCTTGGCTGAATGAGCTTTACTTCGTCACAGTTACTTCAAAAAAAGCAGATTTGAACTATGTGAACGCTGTGACTCGAGTCTTGATTCCAACGGTTCTGCGGTTAATGGAGAAAATTTCCCCTACTCCCCTCAAAAGCAATTCACCTTTAACCGAAACAAAGCATAAACCCAAGATTCCAATGGATGAAGAGCTTGAAAGATCTGAGCCTGTCGTTGAGCCTATTGAAGAAACTGTGATGGAGGAGCCTAAAGAAAGAGCGGAAGCTGAAACTGAGCGTGAGCCATTGCTTTCGGAGCCTCCTGTAAGCCAGCTTATAGTTGAAAATCTCGGTGGCTTGTTGGTTCCGTCTGACACTGTTCGCATTGACAGTGAAATAATGGCAAAGTGGGAAGAGCTTTATGAGGGTAGAAAAATCGAGGAAGTTGAAGTTGGAACCTTTGATGGAAAAACGATGCGCTGTAAAGTCAAAATCATCAAAGATTCGAAATATGAGGGGAAAGGTGTCATACAAATGCCTGAAAAGTTGCAGCTTGCCCTTGAAATTAAGAAAGGCGAACTTGTGAGGGCTAAACCGATAATTGAGTGATGGAGGCTATGCGTTATGGTTAAGAAAAAAAGAAGTCTTCAAGAAGTTGAGGCTGTGGCTGAGCCTGTAGCTGTTGAGGAGACTGTTTCTTTGGATAATTTACGGGCAAACCTTGAGGAAATTAAGACGTATGATGGTGTTGTAGGCTATATTCTCAGAAACTCCACTTCTGCAGCAATAGACCTTAAAGATCCAGCGAAAATAATTGACTACGCCATTATCTCGTCTTCAGCCTTGGACGCAGGCGAAGAGCTTTCTAAGCTTTTCAATTTGGGCGCGGTTAAGGACATAGTTGTTGAGGGCAAAGTTGTCAAAGTGCTTTCTTTAACTGTTGGCGAGAATAGAATAAGCGTTTTCCTAGAGAAAGATGCTGACTGTGAGAAGATTTTGAGAAAACTGCAGTAGCTTAGGGCAAAACATCTTTCTTTATTTTTGCTTTTTTCCGCATTTTTTGTAGGGGATTTACTTTCAGAACGTTTAAATTAGTGTTTTCTTTAGTATTGTTTGGGAGAAGGGAGCTTTAGCCGCCTTTTTAAAGGATGAGTGGATAGGCTTGTTAGCTCAAACTAAGAGACGCATTGGTAACAGCAATCGTGGGCGTTTAGATATTACTGCAGACATTTTAGAAGCTTCTAATGGTGGGATTAGGAAAACCTATTTGATGTATCGTTGTAATTTGAGCTTCAAGCAAGTAAAATATTATTTGGATTTTCTGCTCGAGAATGAACTTCTCTGTTTGGCAACTGGAGGTGCCAATTCTAATCATACTTTGTTTGAGATTACTGATAAGGGTAAGACGTTTTTGAAGACGTACAAGGGTTTAAAAGCTCTTGTGAAGTAGAGTTTGGCTAAGAATCTTGAAACGATTTCTTTAAGTTTTATGTTATTTTTAGAACTTTTTTATAGAAGATTGTGTGCAATTAGTTTTATTAGCGGTTTATTACTATCTTATTATTGTTTGTGTTAGATTTCGATTTAGAGTTGGGTGAAATGGAGAAGGCTAGGAGAAGGAGAAGTCGTATTGAAGTTATTTGCGATATTTTGAGCGAGGCTTTGGAGGGTGCGAATAAGACGAGGCTTATGTATCATTGTAATTTGAATTTTATGCGGTTTAATCGTTATTTGCAGGAGTTGTTGGATGCGGGTTTGGTTGAGCGCGTAGACTCTAATCCTGAGGGTATAGTTTTATACAAGACTTCGGATAAGGGGCGTCAACTGGTTAAGGTTTTGCGTAAAGCGAACGAGTTTTTGTCTTTTTGATTGTTTTCAGTTTTCTATGAAAGGTCTCTGTCTGATGTGCTCTGCGGTGACTAGACCCCCCTTATATATAGATTGAATTTTAGGTTGTTGCGAAAATTGTATTTGGGTTTGGTGAGTGTGGTTATTTTATTTTGTTTATGGCTATTTCGTTTAGTTTTTTGTTTATGCGGAGTTCTAGTTCTAGGCTGTTTTCTGTTAGGTTTGTTATGCGGGTGCATTGGATTAGGAGGGTTTTTTGTGGTGGTATTATTATTGTGCCGACTGCTGTTGTTTCTGTGTTTGCGGTTTGTGTTTCTGGGTTTTGTTCTTTTTGGTTTACGACGAGTGTTTTCCAGTTTTGATTAAGCTTTATTTGGTTTGTTGCTGGGTTGTGTTGTATTAGGTCTGTTTCTGTTAGTAGTTTTATTATTTGTTGGATTTTGTCTTGGGTTGTTTCTAGGGTTTTTGCTGTTTCGTCTACATTGTGCCAGACGTTGTCGCTTAAAAGGGTTAATAGTTTCTCAAGTTTTGTGGACAAATCTTTTCCTTCTTTTCATGTTGCAGGAATTATTTCTTTTTTACGTTGTGGTATATAAAGTGTTGAGGGCTTCTAGGCTGGACTATTAGTCTAGCTGGCACGTGCGACTGTGTCAAATTTTGTGCTGATTTGTGTCGGATCTATAGCATTATCAAAATCCAACAAAGTAATTTCGTGTACATATTTATGTTTGCTTGGAGATTAAGGGCGTTTGAGGAGCAAGAAGCATTTTTAGCTATATTTCATCTACGAAGCCATCGAGAAGTGAGTTTTGTTCATAATCAAAAACTGGGCAGAGCATTGTTTTTTTTGTAGTAGTAAATGATTAAGATGATGGTTGAAGGAATAGAATAGATGTAAAAGACGATTTTAAGTTATCAGTTTAGCGGTTTTTCTTTGACTTATACTTTTCGTAAGTTTTAATAGTGCCTTAGTAGATATTTCATGGTTATCTTTTGGTTGTTAGAATGGGTTTAGTATGGGTCGTCATCGTCGTAGGGGTGAGGTTCAGATTCTAACAGATATTCTAATCCTGTCTTTAAAGGGTGTGAAGGCAACCCATCTTATGTATAAGGCCAATTTGAGTTATTCTACACTTAGAAAGTATTTGTCTAGTGCTTTGAGGAAGGGCTTGGTTAGTAAGGCTTGTAATGATGATGGTTCCGTTGTGTATTGTATTACGGAGAAAGGTAGGCTTCTTTTAGAGAGACTCAATGAAGTGAACTGTGTCCTGCGGTCTTAGGCTAGCGGACATATTGCTATTTCTTTTTGTTTGGCTCTCAGTCTTATTTTTAGTTCTAGGTCGTTTCTTGTGTAGTTTCCAATCAGCAGATCTTGAATTTTTATCTCTTTATATCTTGGGAGGATTATTTGGCCTGTTGCTGGTTTTGCTGTTTCGATTCTTTTGTTTATGCCGTTTAGCCATCTTGGCAGGTTCACTTTTCCTGTTTTTGGGTTGTATTCTATAAGGTTGTTTTGTTGTAGATTTGTTAGGATTTCGTGTAGGCTTCTTTCTGAGATTTCGAGTTTTTTGGCTAGTTTTTTTATGTTGAGTGATTTTTCTTCTTCGATTATTGTGAGAAGGTCTGATGTTGTTAGCATATGTTTAAATTGAGGTTTGCGTTTATTAATAGTTAGGAAATTTTTGTCTGTTTCATTTTTTGGTTTTTATAGAAGAGATAGACATTTGTTCTAGACAATTAACATAGATGTTATATACTTGATTATTTAAATATTGCGGATGTGTGATAGTTAGACGGTGTGAGTGAGGGAAAAAGAGAAACTAGGTGTTTAACTAATGTTTCTTGTCCGCTCCTGTCATGGGGGGAATGTTTGAGTGGAAGCTTTAGCGGGTAAGGAGTTGGTGGAGGAGCTTAAGAAGGAGTGGAGAGCTTTGTGGTGGGAGCGGATTGATGATAAGGTTAGGGCTGAAGGGATTGCTGATAAGGATTATGGCAGGTTGTTTGTTGAAAAGGGAACTGTGATTTTTGCTACTAGGAAGTTTAAGATTTTGAGTTTTAGGGAAATTTTGCAGTTGCATGGTGTTGTTGATGTGGATAGGGTTGTTGGGCCAAGTCCTTCTGTTGGTGGTTGGGGGAAGTTTATCCGTACAGTTATTTCCAGTCAGCAGCAAATGAAACGTAGGAGACGGGCTCGGGAGTATTTTGAGGGTGAAAAACAGAAGCAGCAGTTGAAGAAGGGTGGGCGTGGCTGGCTTCATTATTAGGCTAAGCGTAAAATAAGTGCAGTTTAATTTTTTGAGAGGCGCAATTTTTGGGAAGCTATAGAAGTAGGTTTGATATTATAGCGGATATTCTGCATGTGGTCAAGGGTAATGATGGTGCTAAGAAGACGCAGATTATGTATGGGGCGAATTTGAGTTATAAGGTTTTGACGAGGTATTTGGGTGAGGTTTTGGAGGCTTGTCTTGTTAGATTTGAGAGGGGTAAGCGTTGTTATGTGCTTACGGCTAAAGGAAGAGAGTTTTTGGAGCGTTATCGTGAGTATTCAAGGCGGAACAAGCATGTGGAGAGGCAATTGAACGATGTTGAGTTGAAGAGGAAGGTTTTGGAGGGTTTGTGTTCGGTTTAGGGTTTTGGTTGTTTTTTGTTGTTTGTTTGAGGGTGTTGTGTTTGAGGGTTAGGCGTGTTATTTGTTGGGTTTTGGTTTTGTTTGTTTTTGTTTCTGGTGTTTCTATGCGTTGTTTTGGGGCTGGCATTGGGGATGCGTTTTCGGCTATTTCGGATGCTGAGGGGAAGGTTGTTGCTTGCTATAAGGCTGTTTCGGATGCGCAGGGGGCTGGCGCGAATGTTAGCGATTTGCTAAGCGTTCTTAATGATGCTGGTTGGTTTTTGTCTAGGGCTAAATTGGCATATAACCAAAGCGATTTTGATTCTGCTGTGGTTTATGCTAATAACTGCAGTTTAAAGCTGAATGGTTTTTTGGAGCAGGCTGAAAGTTTGAAGTTGGATGCTGAGCGGGCTGGTTATTTGGATTTTATGGTTAATATTGTTGGTTCTGGTGTTGGTGCAATGGGTGTTGTTGTTGGCGGTTTTTCTGTTTGGGTTTTTTTGAAGAAACGTGAGGAGACTAAGGGGGCGGATCTGGGTTGAGCATCAGGGAGTTTGGGCTTCTTTATTGGGTTGTTGTTGGAGTTTTGGCTTTGCTTGTTGCTCCGTCTTTTTTAAGCAGGGTTTTGGTTTATCCGCGGACTGAGTTTTTTACTGAGCTTTGGATTTTGGATGCGGATCATAGGGCTGAGAATTATCCGTTTAACATTACGCGTAACCAGAATTATAGTGTTTTTTTGGGGATTGGAAATCGTTTGGGATATTGCGCTTATTATGTGGTTCAGGTGAAGTTTCGCAATCAAACTCAGCCAGCGCCAACCAGTTTTGGACCAATCGAAGAGCGTGTTCCCAGCAATTTATCTTCGCTTTATAACATCACAGCGTTTGTGGCTGATGAGGGCGTCTGGGAAATGCCTCTGAAGTTTTCTTTTGATTACGGGTTTAATGAAACGCTTATGCGGGTTGAGTTTGCCAGCGTAACCGTGAACGATGTTGCTGTGGATTTGGATGATCAGATGGTTGTGTGGGACGCGGTGAACCGAGAGTTTCGGGGGTTTTTGTTCTTTGAAGTTTGGCTGTATGATTCTAATGCTGCCTATTTTGGGTATCATGGACGTTTTGTGAGCCTAAGGCTAAACATGACAGTTTGACATATTATAGGGAGCTATGCAGACATTGATGGAGGTATTATTGCCACTATTTTTGGCGCTTTTATCAGTTTTTTTCGGCTCTTACACATTTTATTTCGTGTATGTTCGGAACTCGGCTAGAAAGCCGTGGAAACTTGAAATCGACAGGGCCTTCAAGCCTGAAATATCGGTTTTGATACCTGTGCATAATGAAGAAGGTTCGATAGAATCGAAGTTGCAAAACATTAGGGATGTTTCTTACCCTAGGGAAAGGATGGAGGTAATAGTGGCTGATGATTCTTCTGACGATAAGACGTTGAAGATTGTGGAAGATTTTGTGGAGAAAAATCCTGAATTAAACATTAGAGTTGTTAGGCAAAATCCGCGTGCTGGAAAATCTGCTGCTTTGAACAAGGCTTTAGCGAGTTCCATGCATTCAATAGTAGTAGTTTCAGATGCAGATACGCATTGGTCCCCAGACATATTCCAGAAAGCGTTGCCTTATTTAGCCGATCCAAAGGTTGGTGCTGTTACTGGCATGGGAATAAACAGAAATGTGGGCCAATCATGGGTGACAAGAGGTGAAGAAACCTACTTGAACTTTGCATATTTGCTACGGCTTGGCGAGTCAAAAGTACATTCAACTATAAGATTTGAGGGCGGCTTTTGCGCTTATAAGAAAGAGGCGTTTGAGAAGTTTGATTGTGAAACTGGTTCAGATGATTCTGGTACGGCTTTGGAGGTTGTTCAGCATGGTTATAGGGCGATTTTGGTGCCTGAAGCCATGTTTTATACGGAGTTTCCGAGGCGTTTGGTTGGTAAGTTGAGGATAAAAGCGCGTCGAGCTAACCAGCTGATAAGTTTGTGTGCTAAATGTTTGGGGCTTATGTTGAAAGGGCAGCTGCGGCTCCCTAAGGAGACAGCTGTTCCTGAAATGTTGTTGTTTTTTATTAATCCGGTTGTTTTTTTAGGTTTGATTGTTGGGTCTATTCTGATTTTTGTCCTTTATCCGTTATCGCTTTTCTCGTTGGTTCTTGTACTGTTTATTGCGAGTTTGTTATTGTTTGTTCGAAGGATTTTCCTTGAAGTGCTCTTTGATAATTTAATTCTTTTTTATGCTCTAATCACTTTCCTTTTTGGAAAACGTTACATCACTTGGGAAAAAGAGGTTTGAATTTAACGAGTGCGAGGAATTTAAGATGATAAGGGTTGGGATTATTGGTCTTGGGAGAATGGGGATGCTTCACATGATGAATTGTCAGAAAATTGAGGGCGTTAAGGTTGTGGCTGCGGCTGATTCTTCGGGGAAGGCTCTAAACAAGGCGAAGGCTGCTGGTGTTGACAAGCTTTTCAAGGATTATCATGATTTAGTGAATCATGCTTCTGACATAGATGCAGTTGTCATTTCTTTGCCTAATTTCCTACATTTCGAGTGCATTCAATTGGCTTTGGAAAACGGGTTGGACGTTTTTACGGAGAAGCCTATGGCAAATACTGTAGATGAATGCCATAAGATCGTGAAGATGGCGGAAAAAAGCCGTGGAAAAATCATGGTAGGTCATTGCATGCGTTTTTTGGATGTCATAGAAACAATGAAGAAAAACCTAGAAAGAGGGATTATTGGGCGATTAGAGGTTGCCACAATTGAAGAGGTGATAAATGGTCCTTTTTCGCATCCGAGGGTTCCTGCTCCCGTGTCTGATTGGTGGTTTGATCCCAAAAAGTCTGGAGGTGGAGCACTTCTTGACATTGGATATCATATGATTGATTTGTTTCGTTTCTTTGCAGGAGATTCGAAAGTGGTTTTTTCTTGTTTAGATCATAAGTTTAATCTGCCTGTAGAGGATGGTGCAATAGTATTGTTGCAGTCTTCTAATTCTTCTACGAAGGGGATAATTAACGTTGGTTGGTATCAGCAAACCATATTTCCAAAATATAATTTTCGGGTGATTCTTCATGGCAATGCTGGGTTTCTGACTAGTGATGATTTGGTGCCACGTAATCTCTATCTCCACGCTGTTAAAGAGGGTACTAGAAATGTTTTACGGAGGATTGTTAGAAGTAAAATTCATCCTTTATCTTATACTTATTATTATGCGCCGTTCTATAAAGAGTTGGCACATTTCTTTCATTGTGTTGAGAATGATTTGGATTTTCTGGTTTCGGCAATTGATGGGTTAAGAACTGTTGAGTTAATTCATGAGGCTTATGAGGAGTTTCAGCGAGAGCCTGTTTGTTAGAGTGTGACGATTAAAATGGGAAGCGTTGTAAGCCTTGTGCGAGCGAAGAGATCAGCGGAGGATATAACAGGCGCTGTTTCAGAAGCGTTTGACCTCATAAATTTTGTACCAGATGCTTCTGTGAAGTCTGTGGCTATTAAGCCAAATTTGTGTTATTATTGGGATTCTGACACTGGATATACCACTGATCCGCGGGTTGTGGCAGGGATCATAGATTACGTTCGCGAAAGATGTGGGAAGGAGGTCTATATCAAAGTTGTTGAGTCAGACGCGACGGCTATGCGAACCAAGTATGCTTTTCCAGTCTTGGGTTATGAAAAGTTGGCCAAAGAGAAGGGTGTGGAGCTTTTTAATCTTTCCGAGGATGTGTTGGTAGAAAGGACGGTTCATGTTAACAAGCGTGAGATTTCGTTTAAGGTTCCGCAGCTTTTGTTGGATTGCGATTTGTTTGTTAATGCAGCGAAGTTAAAGATTATGCGGGAAACTAAGATTACTTGTGCCATGAAAAATGTTTTTGGCTGTATAGGTTATCGCAGAAAAATTGTTTATCATCCTTTTTTGGATGAAGCGATTGTTGGCATAAACAAGATTCTGCGTCCTAATGTTACGGTTGTTGACGGTTTGGTTGCCTTAGGGCGTTTCCCCGTCAAACTGGATCTTATTATGGTTAGTGTTGATCCATTTTCGGTTGATTGGGTTGCCTCGGATATTATGGGGTATAATCCATCAAGAGTAGGTTTTCTTAGGACTGCTACGAAAGAACAACTTGGAAATTCAAACGACATTACAACTTGCGGAGAAAATGTTGCAGAGTTTAAGAAGATATTTCCTAGGGAAAATTTTGCTTCTTCGAAATATTCTTGGAGTATCTTATTCTGGCTGATGAAGATGTATCGCAAAATCACAGGAGACGTCATTCCACCGGTTCTTGAAGAGGCTTAGCTGGTTTTGATTCACTAGACTGGTCTTTATGGGGAATTTATGTAGTTTGCATTTTAGAAGGTGTGTAGCTTTCTGATGAAGCCTATTGTTACTGTTGGGGTTTGTGTGCGGAATAGTGCGGCTACCCTTCGAGAGGCTATTGACAGCATACTCATTCAAGATTATCCTCATGAGCTTATGGAGGTGATTTTCGTTGACGATGGAAGTGAAGATGAAACACTTTCCATCATAAAAAGTTATGTTCCAAAAATAGATATGAAAGTCCGGGTATTTCACCACAAATGGAAAGGGTTAGGTCATTCAAGGAACGTGGTTATCGCCAACGCTGAAGGAGATTTCGTTCTATGGGTTGATGGTGACATGGCTTTGTCAAGGGATTTCGTCGGTAAACTGCTTAATTTCATGAAGCAACATCCTAAAGTTGGAATCGTAAAGGGAAAGCAAACCCTTCAGTCCGGAGGCAACATGCTCGCGACTCTAGAAGGATACTCGCGTGCTGCGGGTAGGATGGTGGATTATCAGTCCGAAAGGGCACGTTCGAAGTCTCTTGGAACTGGGGGGTCTATGTATCGAATTGAAGCTATTAGACAATTAGGCGGGTTCGACGAGAAATTGAAAGGGTACGGCGAAGATCAAGATATTGAAATCAGAGTTAGGACAAATGGTTGGTCATTAGCTACAACCGACGCTGAATTTTCGGATTATGAAAAATATGGACTAGCTTGGAGAGACCTTTGGACACGGTATTGGCTTCGGGGATACTATACTCATTACTTTCTTCATAAAAATCCTGGAACGCTTAGGCACTACAAAATGTTTCCTCCAGCGGCGTTTTTATCAGGAATTATCAGTGCTAACACTCTTTTTAGGTTAACATGCCAAAAAGCGGTTTTTCTATTACCATTCCAAAACTTGTTTAAAATGTCAGCTTGGTACATCGGGTTCATAAAAAGTCGTCTGGATTCCCACAGGCGAAATTAAGACGGCCATCATGTGGACTTAGCGACTATATCATGATTTCTTCTGAGGAACAAACCTATGAAAATTTGCTTTCTAGGTTGTCTTGATGATCTTTTGCAAAAAAATAGTGGTGGTTCTATACGAAGTTACTATTTAGCTAAGAGCCTTGTAGAGCTCGGTCATGAAGTCCATATAATTATTCCTGGTGGCGAAGGAACACTAGAGTGGACCGATAGGGTAATTGTGCACCGTGTGAGTGGGGTCGTTCCACAATGGCTTCTAAAATTCTTTTCTAAAATAGTTGGTGTGACGAAAGCCACTTCTCTCGTCCTATATGACTTGTTTTTTATCTTAAGATCTCGTCACATAATTTTAAACTCTGATATAATCCAAACCGAAGGCTCAGTATCGTCAACACTTATAATCCTCTTTGCCAAAACATTTTTCAGGAAAAAAGTTGTTGTCGATTCTCATGATGCTTTTCAAGCTTTGAGGACCTATTACCCGAATAATTTAAGGAGAATTCTTGAGGTATTTCTAGAAAAAACAGCTTATAAATATGCTGATCTGATTTTGACGGTTTCAGAAAAAGATAGAGATTTTCTAGTGAAACACGGAGTTTACTCATCTAAAACTATTGTTATACCCAACGGTGTGGATACCAAAGCCTTTATGCCATCGACGAATACAAAAGAGATTGCTTGCAATTCTGAAGGATTTTTCAGAGTAGTTTTTGTTGGAAACATGGAATACTTGCCGAATCAGGAAGCTGCGAATATTGTTATTTCGTCAATTGCTCCAAAAGTTTTAAGCAGCATTAGTAATGTGAAGTTTTTGATGGTTGGAAGAGCTCCTCAAAAGTTATGTGCTAACTCGGTTAATTCTGACGTGATTTTTACAGGACCAGTTGAAAAAGTTGTTGAATTTCTGGCAGCTTCTGACGTTGCCATCGCTCCTTTGATTCATGGGTCGGGCACAAGGTTGAAGATTCTCGAGTATTTTGCATGTGGTCTTCCTGTGGTTTCAACCTCAATAGGTGCTGAAGGATTAGACGTAATAGATAGGGTAAACATAATCATAGAGGATGATATGGATAAATTCGCTATGAGCATAATTGATCTGCTGAAGAATAGCGATTTACGTACAAGATTTCGGAAAGCTGCAAGGAATCTGGTCGTGACAAAATATGATTGGCGAATCGTTACACAAAAATTAGATTCGACTTACAAATCGATATGTAATGGTGAGGGTTGAGATAATAGATTAAACTAAGCAAGATTGTTCTCAGGCCAGTCAAGAGAAGGAATTACGAATGAATGTTGGTTTGATAGGTTGTGGGAGAGTCGCCCATATTCATATGGATGCTTATAAGGCAATGCGTAAGGTTAACGTAGTTGCTGTGTCAGATGTTGAAATTAATAGGGCAAAGTCTTTTGCTAAGCCCTATAAAATTGGTAAGGTCTTTTCAGATTACATGAATCTTTTTGAAGTCAAAGATCTCAGTTTTGTCGATGTGTGCACACCTACATCGACGCACGAAGCCATTGTCCGTGATGCTGCAAAATCCGAAATCAATGTCTTGATGGAAAAACCTATGGGTCGGAATAGTAAAGAATGCGAGAGGATGATCGAAGAGGCAAAAAAACATGGAATCAAGCTATGTGTTTGCCACAATCAGCTTTTCTATCCGCATGTTCAACAATTAAAGTCGATTTCGGATTCAGAAGAGTTTAACATGATTTCTTTTAGAACCTCACATAGGGAAAATTTTGAGTGGCTTAAAGCTCACGGTTTAGCACAACCTTGGAATGTGCATCCTGAACATGGAGGGATATTGTGGGAAGTAGGTACGCATCTTGCTTATCTTCAATTACACTTTCTGAAGGACATAAAGGAAGTATATGCTTTAGGCACTAAATCTAAATATTCCGTATGGGATGACTTCGTAGTCCTGTTGCGCGCTTCTTCTCAACGTTGGGGAATTATGGAGATATCATGGGTTGCAAAAGAATCTGAAATACTATATGAAATCGTTAGTTCTGACGGAAGAAGAGTGCAAACCTTCTTACCTCATGGTTATACAATACAAAGAGAGCAAGAATCTCCTGCAAATGTTGAAGGTGTTGCAGGCAATCTCATAACCGATTTGAAAAGACTTTATAGAAAATGGGCAAAGTTTGCGGTAGATCAACTTAAAAAGCCACGATCAGGGCATTTTGATTTAATTAGTAACTACATTGAAAGCCTTGAGAAAGAATCCATCTCGCCAGTAACGGGAGAAGATGGCAGAAATGCCGTCAGGCTTCTTGAGTGTATTGAAGAATCCTTAAACACAAGAAAGCCTGTTAACTTTTTGAGATGGTAAACAGCGCTGTTTATGTTTGGAATTTCGATCTTAAAAATATGTAGTGAAACATCTCTACTCTAGTGAGTCTCATTCTATGGTTCTTCAAGTGTTAATGGATGGGAATATGGATAAGACGTATAGCTTGGCTTCGCGAAATAGAAGTAATCCACGCCTTCCTGAGCTGGTTGAGGCGCATCGCCTGCGGCAGCAAGCAATATGTATTGGAGATCTGTAAAGGTGTTGTTCCATATATAAATGTCGTGTGGGTAGCATTTTTCCACGGTGCCCTCATTCGTAAGATACAAGCCGACTTGGTATAGTCTTACGACGTTATTGAAGAACACGCCACCGCCTCCTCTCCAATTTACGCTGTAACCTTCGTGGTAGGCGGGCGTGGTATTGTTCCAGTTTTCGGGATGTTTGCTTACGACTGGGTCGATAATCTGGTTGTTGTAAATTTCCATGGCGCGGGTGCCGACGTTATCATAGGTGCCGTGCGCGTCCAATGAACCTACGACGCAGTCTTTCTCTATGGTGTTGTGGCGGAAAACGTAGTGCGTTCCGTCGTTGGAGCTTACGCAGTGTCTCCATCGGCTGAAATAAGAGTCCTCTACAAAAGTTGTATACGACGTGTATTGCCCGATCACGTTGTCTATGTTGTCTTCCCATCTTGTCGTCCCAACTGCTCTTACGCAAATACAATAATGTACTGAGCATTCTGCGTAATCCCATTCGACATAGCCGTAATCGTTAACGAACTTACAGTGGTCGATAAGTCCGCAGCAGTCCCCATTAGCAGGTGCCCTCACATCCACGGCTATTCCCGCCATGTTCTTGATGAAGCAATGATCGAAACGAAAGTTGATGACGTTATACATTTCGACCGTGGCATACCAGTAATCTGACTGGGGATAGATCTCCCTGTAGCCGACCACTTTGATGTCGGAAAACCTTGAGGGCTTGTTTGAGTCTCCGTTGCCTACAAATCTAAACATGGTAACTTCATTGGGACGTGCAAGACCTGCTTCCCAAGGGATTTGTAGCACGGTCTTCCACTCTACTACTTGGTCGTTTGGATTCTGCCCGATTCCGTCATATGACAGCCCACTGGCCCTTTCTGTAGGCGCTCCAAAAAGATTTACTCCTGCGGGAATAGTAACTCGATAACCAGTCCAACGTTCGCTTACATTTACAAAGTTGAAGGTACCCGCTGGGATTCGAACATTTGCTATTTTATAAGTTGCTGCTTGGTTTACTGCGTCTTGGATGTCTCTCCAATAACCGCTTTTTGCCCAAACAGTTGTGGTTGAAGTTGATATTTGGCCAAAGCTATTTATGACAACGTTATTCATCAAGGAAGAAATCACTGGAGGGAGAGTGAAAATACTTGCAAGTACCACTAAAATCAGTAGTGCCTCCCAGAACTTTAGATTTTGAATTCTCATTGCCTCCGAATTAACTGTCTGCAATCTTTGAGTTAAAATGTTTCGGTTATATAGCATTTTGTGTCCACACGCTCTTCACATAAACATATATAAGAACGTTGTAATAAATCTTACGTCTTACGATAATAAATTGCTTTAAAACACACCCTCCCACATATGTAGGGGCCAAGAGGTCTCACTTAATGAGCCAAACATCAGACAAATGGGCAAAATTGAACTTTTTGATGTTCCTAGCGTTTTTGCAGTTAATAGTATATTTCACCGTGTTTTTTGACATACCAATTGCTAGGCAAGTTTTAGGATTTTGTTATTTCACTTTTCTTCCTGGATTCATTATTCTCAAACTCCTAAAAGTGAACGAGCTCAACAAAGCAGAAACAATTCTTTTCTCAGTGGGGCTTAGTGTTGCGTTTCTGTTGATTGTAGGACTTTTGATAGACGAATCCTCTTTGATCTCTGGCTTTCCGCAATCACTTTCAGTAGTACCCTTGATTACAGTTTTGAACAGCCTAATCTTGATAGGCGGAGCTTTAGTCCATTTAAAAAGCGAAGTAAAAATTCGGAATATTAGTCCCATCGGAAAACTTTCTCTCATATTACTCTTTCTATGTCTCCCAGTTCTAAGCATTATAGGAGCGATATGGGTAAAAACTTATGAAATCAATCTAATTTTACTCTTTATGATAACACTGATAGCATTTTTGTTTGCCCTCAGAGTTATTTTAAGGAAAAATTTACCTTCAAAACTTTATCCTCTCGCTATATTTATGATTGCCATTTCCCTGCTTTATCATTCCTCACTTATATCTGACAATCTGATCCACTTCGGATCTGACATGCCTGGTGAAGTATTCGCCTTCAAAGTTGTCGAACAAAATGCATACTGGAGTTCTGTAAACCCCTATCCTGGTGACTTCAGTGTGGGTAGAACATATGCGATGTTAAGTGTTACTATTCTTCCAATGGTATATTCAAGTTTGTTAAATCTAGATGTCATATGGGTTTTTAAGCTGCTAAATCCGATACTTTTTGCTCTGGTGCCATTGGGTTTATACATTTTGTGGAGTAAATTCATAAGCGCCAAATACGCCTTTGTTTCGGCCTTTTTTTTCATGTCATATAATGTTTTCTATACTGAAATGTTAGGATTAAACAAACAGATGATTGGCGAGCTATTTTTTGTCTTGTTGCTGCTTGTGATTTTAAATAGAAAGATGAGACCTTTTAACAAAACATCGTGTTTCTTGATTTTTAGCTTTGCTCTTGTAGTATCGCACTATGCATTAGCAGAAATCTTTCTGTTCCTCATTTCCTTTATTTTGATTTCATTAATCATTATGAAAAAGCCTCGTCGAAACATAACTTTGGCAATGGTTCTTTGCTTCTTTATAATAATGTTTTCGTGGTATTTGTATACATCAAATTCAGCCGCTTTTGATGCTTTCTTACAGTTTGGAGAACATGTTCGTAGTCAGTTGAGCGAATTTTTCAACCCTGCAGCCAGAGAGCAAACAGTATTAAGAGGCTTAGGATTGGAAGCCCCACCTACTATCTGGAATATGATGGGTCGGATATTTGCGTATATTACGCAACTCCTCATTGTTGTTGGCTTCGTTGGAGTGATTATGAAACGAGTTGGATCTCATTTTGAGATCGAATACCTTTTGCTCATCTTATTCTCAGCAATGTTTTTGGCTGCGCTTATATTGGTTCCTGGCTTAGCAAACACGATGAACATGACACGTTTTTATCACATATTGTTGTTCTTTTTGGCACCTCTCTGTGCATTAGGCGCCAAGACCATTATGAACATTGTTAGCAGGCGGAAGACGGAAATGATGGTGTCGCTTCTTCTTTTGACCGTGTTAGTTCCATACTTCCTCTTTCAGGTAGGTTTCGTTTATGAGGTGACTGGCAATGATAGCTGGTCAGTACCGTTGAGTGAATATAGGATGCCCGCTTACCGATTGTATGGTCAGCTTGGCTATACTACGGCTTATAGTATATCTGGTGCGGAATGGGTATCAGAAAATGTGGCAGTTGAATACAGGCAAATATATGCTGACGTGTGGGGTCGAGTAACCGAATTGAGAGCGTATGGATCAGTATACGTGGGGTATGTTGAGACGTTATCCAATACGACAAGAATAGCGGCAAATGGGATTGTGTACCTGAGTTCACTAAATATTATTGAAGAAACTGTAGTGGGCAGTCGCTATGTGTGGAATCCGAGCGAACTTGACTTTTTGTCGGATTTGAACGCAGTATATTCAAACGGCGGTTGCGAAGTTTACAAGAACACGCCATAATAAGCTTAGTTTCCTGGGACCTTTCTCAAAGGGGTGTTCCTAAATGATGAATAAACTGCGCAAATTGGTTGATATTCCATTTGCGCTATATTATCAATTACAATTAAGAAAATATCAGTGGAAAGATTTACGTCAAATTGAGCAAGTTCAGTTTAAAAAGTTGAAGGCTATCCTTAAACATGCTTATTATTATGTTCCATATTATCATCGATTACTTTCAAATGCAAAAATTAAGCCAGAAGACATCAGAAATTTTGAGGATATGCGAAAAATCCCTTCGATATCCAAACAGGATATACAGAGGAATTTTCCGGATATGGTGGCAAGAGGCGTTAATATATCTAGACTGCCTTTTGGCGTTACTTCTGGCTCAACTGGTACTCCATTAAAAGTTATCCGCGATTATTTATTCACGCGGGGCACAAGTGCTGTTGGTGGCTATATACTCTTCGAGTGCGGCGTGAGAACAAGCGATAATTTTGTAACTGTTTGGGGCAGAGAGTCCGAATCTATTCAATGGGGCAAAAAATATGTGAGATTGTGGGGGGCTATAGGTGAGACGGTTGTGCCCTTGTTTCCTCCATTAAAACTCGTTAATGTTTTGCGACTGATAAAACCTGATGTTCTGAATACTTTTCCCTCAGTTTTATGTACTTTAGCAAATTATGATGTCTCTGGGATAAATCCTAGAATAGTTTTTACGCAAGGAGAATCAGTGACTCAAAATTTTAGGGATATTTGTCAAAAAATGCTCGGGTCAGAGCTGTTCGAAACCTATGGTTCGGTTGAATTTGGTAATTTAGCCTTCGAGTGTAATGAACATCACGGATTGCATATGATCACTAATAGCGCTCTTATGGAATTTGTTGATGAAACGGGAGAATATGTATCTTCAGGAGAACAAGGAGAAATTGTTGTTACCGGATTTTTGAATCATGTTATGCCCTTTATTAGATATAGAATCGGTGATTTGGGAATTCAAACAGATGAGAAATGTGCTTGCGGGAGGTCATGGCCCCTTATAAAGAGCATTCAAGGTAGAATCAACGATTACTTGGTTTTGCCTAGCGGCAGAAAAATTTCTTGGTTATATCTTATTCGTGTCCTTCGTGTCATCTTATACAACAAAATATTCAGAGAAAATGTGTTCACTGTCTCACAGTACCAAATAATACAAGATCGAAAAGACAGAATTATCTTAAAACTCGTGAAAGGGAAAGAATTCAACCCAGAAATGCTGGAACAAATAAGAAGAAGTTTGAAAAAAGAATTTGACAAATTAGGAGAAAATTTAGAAGTAGTCACACAGATTGTCGATGAAATTCCAATGGAAAGAACCGGTAAGAGAAGACTCTTAATTTCAAAAATAGCTCAGTAATATAAAGCTATAACCCAAAAATAGTGTATACAGCGATAAAAGTATGCAGAGATACTTTGTCTTGACTAAAGAAAATTTCTTTGTCAGGACAAAACAAGTAGGACATGGAAAAGCGTGGGTAAGGTTTTGCTTAGTATAGAATAAAACTATAATAGACTTATAGTATCTAGAATGCACAAAAATATATGGCATTGCGAGGTTTTGAAAAATGGATGTGGGTTTGATTGGTTGCGGAAGAGTTGCCGAATTACACATGTGTGCCTATAAGCACATACCAGAAGCAAACGTTGTAGCCGTTTCAGACATCAACATAGAGAAAGCTAAAGCTTTTGCCCAAAAATACCGCCTCAACAAGGCTTTCAAAGACTATACCGAGCTTTTAGAAATGAAAAACCTAGACTTAGTCAGTATATGCACACCTACATCAACACACGCCGAAATCGCCTGTGAAGCAGCAAAACTTGAAAAAAACATTCTGTTGGAGAAACCCATGGCACGAAGCACCACAGAATGCGACAAAATAATCCACGAAGCCTCAAAACATAAAGTCAAACTATCTATATCTCATAATCAGCTCTTCCTACCCCCAGTTATACAAGCCAAAGCCATAGTAGATTCCGGAGAATTCAAACTTTCATACTTTAGGGTTTCAGTAAGAGAAAGCCCAGAACTCATTGGCGCACCAAGCTGGACTATAGCCCCAGAACAAGGAGGCATCCTCTGGGAAACAGGCTGCCACCCCGCATACCTCCAACTGCACTTTCTGAAAGACATAAACGAAATTTCCGCCATAGGCGAAAAAATAAAACACTCAGTTTACGATGAATTTATCGCACTGCTACGTGCACCAAACCAAGCCTTGGGAGTCATTGAAGTTTCATGGCTTGCCAAAAAACTAGAAATAGTATTTGAATTAGCAAGCTCAGACGGTAAAAAAATCCAAATTTTAGATTTTAACTTTTTTATGAAATATCCAGAAAAACGCACCAGAAGGCTTTTACAAGGCCTCTATTGGGATATGAAAGCAGTTACGAAAAAATGGGCAAAATTCGCGGTAAATAACATTCACTATCGCCATGTTCTACGAGGCCTACCACAATACATATTGATCAACAAATACATTGACTCCATAAAAAATGACCTAGACCCTCCAGTAAAACCAGAAGACGGAAGAAATTCAATAGCGCTTCTCGAATGCATCGAACAATCCCTCGACAAAAACCAACCAGTCAAAATGAAGAGTATCAGAAAATAACCTCCTGACTTTCTAAACGTTTTATGCATTGTTAGCAACTTGTTTGGAAGAAATGCCCATGAAAGTACTGATGGCCCCACCTGGTTTTCATCCTATTAGAGGCGGCACTGAAACCGTAGTTCGGAATCTCTCAGTAGAACTCAATAAAATTGGCGTACACACAGATATCATGACTTTTAATATGGACCAAAAATACGCTCCAAAGTGGAGAGGAAAAACCGAAAAAATCGACGGAGTAACCGTGTTTAAAATTCCAGCATTAAATTGGTTGCCAATTGAACATTCGCCTAGAATAACCTTAGGAGTCAATCTCATTCCAGGAAGATTTACTAACCTCTTAAAAAAGTATGACATTATACATTTTCATGAAATGGAGCTTAGCTTCCCTTTATTCTCATTCCTTATCAAGAAACCAAAAGTATTACACTTACATGGGATTAGCATTGAATTTTTCAAACGATATCATCTAAGTAGAATCATGTTCAAGCATGTAGCAGACTATTACATCGCAATAACAAGACAAATGGAAAAAGACTTGACCAAACTAGGCATCACTTCAAACAGAATCATATACTTACCCAACTCGATAGATGTCAACTTTTTTCATCCTAAAGGAGAAAAGGAGGATAATCTACTGTTATATCTTGGAAGGATAGTGCCTGTTAAGGGCTTGCATGTCCTACTTGAATCTTTACGTTATATAAAGCAATCAACTCGTCTAGTGATAGCAGGCCCCATTGGTAATTTCAAATATTACCAACACATAGCAGAACAGATAGAAAGAGAAAACAAAAAAGGCAAACACAAAATAACATATCTAGGTACCATTCCGCAACAAGAGCTTATGAGGATCTATCAGGAATCATCAGTCTTTATTTTACCATCATTCTGGGAAGCATTCCCGGTAACAATTTTGGAGGCGCTCTCATTTGAAACTCCAGTGATAACAACACCAGTGGGCGGAAACCCAGAAGTCATACGAAACTTTGAAAATGGAATACTTGTCCCAGTAAATAACCCTCTAAAGCTAGCAGAAGCGATAAACTTTATGCTAGACAACAAAGACAACAGAACTAAAATGGGTCGAAAAGGCAGAGAATTAGTAACAAAAAACTTTTCTGTAGAAGTTATTGCAAGAAGGCTTCGCAAAATCTATCAAGAAATAATTAGCTAATAATCCATACACACAAGTTATTCTAAGATTTTTAACGGCAGGTAAAGCAATTTACAGATAAGTCTGAGAGGGAAAAATAATGAATGATTATGCTGCCCTCATTACTGGTGGAGCTGGCTTTATAGGTAGCCATTTAACTGAAAGATTAACAAGAGAAGGCTATAAAGTTACAATCCTGGACAATTTTTCATCCGGCAACTTGAAAAACATTAAGCCATTCTCCGATAGCCCCTCACTGACCGTCATTAAAGAAGATTTGAAAAAACCTTCAAGGCTGAATCAAATTGTGGAAGAATGCAAAATAATCTTTCATCTTGCAGCAAACCCTGAAGTAAGGGTTGGAGAAATAAATCCACAAGTTCACTTTGAAGAAAACATACTGACAACTTTTAACCTACTTAAGGCTATACAACATTCAAATACGCCCAAGACAATCATTTTTACCTCAACTTCAACAGTCTACGGAGAAGCCTCACAAATTCCCACACCAGAAAATTACGCTCCATTAATTCCAATATCAACATACGGCGCTTCAAAACTCGCCTCTGAAGCCCTAATCACAAGCTACGCACACACTTACAATCACAGAGCACTCATTCTTCGCCTCGCCAACATCATAGGACCGAAATCTCACGGAGTCATAAGAGATTTCATTAAAAAAATCTTCAAAAACCCAAAACAGCTCGAAATACTTGGTGATGGATCTCAAGAAAAATCTTATCTGCATATAGAAGATTGCGTTGAAGCAATAATTCATCTAACCAATAAATTTTGTAGAAATAAGAAAAGAGTTGATGTTTACAATATTGGTTCCAGTGACAGAATCACTGTGAAAGAAATCGCAGAAATCGTGGCAGAAGAGATGGAAACGCCAAGCATCAAGTTCAAGTTCACTGGCGGTGTCGATGGTGGAAGAGGATGGAAAGGCGATGTCAAAAAAATGCAGTTATCAATAAACAGACTCCTTAAAACAGGCTGGAAACCAAAATACACAAGCAAACAAGCAGTGAGACTGACAGCAAAGGCTCTAAAAGAAGAAGTATTAAGCTCTTAAAATCAAAGGACACATTTTATTAATTTGAGATTGATGCATTGCTACGGAGAAACTTGTATGAGCTTAGTAAGTTTCGTCAAAGTCAATCACACACATGATGATTTCTTAAAGCAAGCCATAGCGGAATCTCTAAATTTAATCCATTATCGCCTTCCAAGTAAATTAGAAAATATTGTTATCAAACCTAACATGTGCTATTATTGGGACTATTCAACAGGTCAAACAACCGACCCAAAATTCGTAGCAGCACTAATTGATGTACTTCGCGAACAGATCTCACCTGACATAAACATTTCTATTGTGGAATCTGATGCTTCAGCAATGAAATGCAAATACGCCTTCAAAATGCTCAGCTACGAAGAATTAGCCCAAGATTACAATGTGGAGCTAGTCAATCTCTCAGAAGACGAGAGCAATACGGTTGAAGCAACAGTCGGCGGACAATCTTTCCGTTTTATGATTCCCCAAACAATACAAAACGCAGATTTGAAAATCAATGTGCCAAAAATAAAATACACAATGGAACCAATAAAACTAACCTGTGCCCTAAAAAACATTTTTGGCTGCAACCCATACCCAAAAAAGTTCAAATACCATCCCAGACTCGGAGAAACAATAGTTGCCATAAACAAAGCAATGAAATTCAACCTTCACATAATAGACGGCATCATAGTTTCAGGCATCCAACCTCGCCGATTAGGCTTAGTAATGGCAAGCACAGATCCCGTAGCAATCGACACCGCAGCAGCAAAAATAGTCGACTTAAACCCAAAAACAATAAAATATCTACAACTTGCAAAAAAGGAAGGCTTAGGAAACACCACTTTTATTCCAAAAGGTGAACCACTAGAATATTTCAAATTCCAATACCCTAAAAAGAACCTGAAAGCAAAGCTCTTGAGCAAAGCCTACACTGTCGCCGTCCAAACGGGACTAAGCAAAAAACTCGGGTTAGAATAGAAGCAACAAAGGAAAAGAAAATGGAAAAAATTAGACTAGGACTAATTGGTCTAGGTTACATAGGCAAAATTCACCTTAGACATTGTCAAAAACTTGCCAACGCAAAACTGGCAGCAGCTTCAGATCTATCCAAAAAAGCCCTAAAAACCGCAAATGATGCAGAAGTCAAACAAACATACAAAAACTACGAACAACTCCTGGAAGATCCAACAGTCGATGCAGTTATCATAGCATTACCCACACATCTACATATGCAATGTGCCAAACAAGCAGCCGAAGCACAAAAACACATATTCCTAGAAAAACCGATAGCAAGAAACATCGTAGAAGCAAAAGAAATCATTTTAGCCGCAAGAAAAAATAACGTCAAGTTAATGATGGGTTATCCCTTAAGATTTAGTCCAGCCTTTTGCAAACTAAAAGAAAGAATTGATGATGGAACATTAGGCGAAATAGAAATTGCCGATGCAGCTTACATAAGCACAGGCCCTTTCATGCACAGAGCAGAAGCCCACACTCCGCTACCCGTGCCAGAATGGTGGTTCAGAAAGGAGCTAACTGGCGGCGGAGCCCTCATAGACTTGGGTAGCCACATAATAAACCTGTTAAGATGGTACTTAGGCGAAATAACAGACATAAAAAGTCATTTTGGATATCGATTCAACCTAGACTTCGAGGACTCAGCCACCTGTATCGCAAAGTTTGAACATGAAACTTTGGCAGTGATAAACGTCGGCTGGTTCTCTCAAGGTTATCATCTGAAAATAGATCTTCATGGAAGCGTGGGAAGCTTTTGCGTTAACCATTCGCCTTCCAATCCAATTTCAACGATTATCCAAATGCTGACGAGGGGCTACTCCAAATTTCATGAAGGCCATTTCATAGAACTCCAACATTTCGTAAATTGCCTAATAAAGGATCAGCCGCCATCACCGTCTGGCGAAGATGGCTTAAAAGACCTGCAAGTAATCGAACAAGCATACAAAAACCAGATAAGACTAGATCAACCACAAACCGTTTAATTTTAGCGCGCTATAGACATTAATCATGTTTTAAGGGACTAAACCCATAGATGAGAAGGCGACAAGTAGAAGTATTATACATGCATCTTTATATTTTGGGAATAAAAATATGAATTGGGATAAGGGGTAAATGTTATGTTGAACTTGTTCAAGAAATGTTTTCAACGTAGACTGTTAAGCCTAATTTTGATTGGCATTATTGTTGAAGGTATTGTAGGTTTTGTATACATTCCTCATGTGTCTGGACAGCTTTCAATAACGTTAAAATGGAGAGAAAATGCTGGTACCGGTAGTACGTGGATTGGTCCGTTGGCAGCTGATTTAAACAATGACGGTCTCATGGAAATAGTTATAACAGGAAAAAGTGGAGGAGAAGGAAGAATTGCAGCGGTAGATCCAATAAGTGGAAACGTAATATGGTCACAGCCGTACGGAGGCGATCATGTTCCTTGCGAGATCATAGACTTAAACAAAGATGACATTCCAGAAATCTTGATGGCTCCCCAGTACATTAATGGATCTTCTGGGGGAGTATTAGCCTTGCACGGAAACAATGGTTCTGTTTATTGGTACAATCCAAACGCTGGTGGAAAAGGAACGTACATAGCTGTCGCTGACATTAACGCTGACGGATATCCTGAGATCTATGCTGCTCGAGGAGGGAAGATTACAGCCCAAACTTATGATGGCAACATATTCGCCTCCATTTGGACTTACTATCCATGTTGGGGCGGAATGACCATAGGGGACACAGACTTTGACGGTGTGTTTGAAGTTTATTTGGCCGAAAGAAGCGAATCGTATCCCTCGTATCCCTCGGGTGGAAGGGGGCTTAGGGCATTTTGGGCAGATAACCTAACTGAAATATGGGCTCACCCCGACATCCTTTGTAGTAGTCAAGCCCCGGTTCTTGCTGATGTGGATAAGGACGGAGATCTTGAAATAATCGTGATGCAACAAAGCGGTGGCGGTTTTGGGGTTATTAATACTGACGGAAGCGTTAACACCTATAATGGAATATACCGCAAACAATTCCGGATTCCGGGTACGACTAGGGGGCACCAGGGGCTAACAGTAGCCGACGTAGACGATGATGGCAACCTTGAAGCCATACAATGTGGCGACGCAAATCACAACGCGTATCCTCCTGAAATATTTGATCTGGTAGACTGGAAACTAGACGCTAAATTACCATTTCCATCTATAGATCCTCCGGCAGTTGCTGATATAGACGGAGACGGAAAACTGGAAATTATAGCAACTAACGCGCGAAACGTGACTATTTTCAAGTATAATCAAACCGCAGCAAATTATGACATAATATATACCATACCTCTAGCGCGCGCCCAATCATTTTCCATAGTTCAGGACATCGACGGTGATGGCAATCTTGAATTAGTTTTCAATCAGTTTAACAGTTGGATTAGCGTCTATGATGTGGAAGCGCCTGCACCAACACCATTACCTCGGTCTGGATTCTACTTCTACAGCCAATACAGAACAAGAGAAGCAGTTTATGTGCCTTCACCGGAACAGCCGCCAAGAATCTCAGAAATCTTACCTAATGACGGCGCAACAAGCGTTTCGGTCTCACTTTCAGAGTTAAGCTTCAAATTGACAGATTACCAAAGTGATCCGATGAACTACACTGTTACAACTAATCCAAACATAGGATCAGCCAGCGACATAAACGTACCCAACGGAAAAATAACCATTCCAGTCAGCGTCTTAGCCCCCTCAACAACTTACACTTGGACTGCAACAGCAACAGACGGGACACACACAACAACAAGAACCTTCACATTCTACACAGAAGGAAACGTGACCTTAACCATATCAACTGTTGGAAACGGCTCAGTCACTAAAAACCCTGACTCTGTAGACAATGTCTACGCCTACGGCACACATGTCCAGTTAACCGCAGTTGCAGACAATATCGTCTACAAATTTTCACGTTGGGAGGGCGACTTAGCGTGGATGGGTAGCAACAACCCAGCCACAATACTAATGGACGGAAACAAAACCGTCATCGCCGTCTTCACCAAAATCGAATATAGATTAAGAACATACGTTTCCCCAGAGGGGAGCGGAATAATAACTCTTAACAATACAGGACTATACGGTCCCCCCTACTATTACTACTACTACGGCGAAGCTGTTCAGTTAACAGCCGAACCAAACACCGGCTGGTCATTCTCCCACTGGGAGAACGATTTAACTGGCAGCCAAAACCCCGCCACAATAATAATGAACAGCAGCAAAAGAGTGACGGCAGTGTTCACGCAAGACCACTACACATTAACAATAACTGTCATAGGAAATGGCAACGTAACAATCGAACCATACAAAACAACATACACCTACGGTGAAAACGTAACATTAACAGCCACAGCTGATCTCGACTGGACATTTGCAGGTTGGAGCGGCGATGTCTCAAGCAACGAAAATCCGATAACTATTATGATGGATAGCAACAAATCTATAATAGCGAACTTCACGTCGGCAAATTACCACACATTAACCATTTTCACAATCGGTAATGGCACAGTAAACAAAAACCCAGACTATGCGGTCTATGCTCACGATGAAAACGTAACATTAACAGCTATACCAGACGCAGGCTGGAAATTTGTTGAATGGAGCGGTGATCTTACAGGTAAAGACAGCGAAGCCATAATAACCATGAACAGCAGCAAAGTTGTGACAGCAACATTCACTCCGCTGCAGTACACTCTGTTTTTAAGTGTAAATGGAAACGGCCAAATAATCAAGACCCCAGATCAAGGAACATACGCGTATGGCACAGTTGTCACTTTAGAAGCCGTTCCTTATCTAGGTTGGACCTTTACTGGTTGGGGCGGAGACCTAAATGGAACCACTAATCCAACCACGATTGTTATTACTGACAACAAAACTGTTTCTGCAACCTTCGCTCAGCAGGAATACACGTTATCCATTCATGTTGACCCACCGGAGGGCGGCTCAGTAAATATCAATCCAGTAGGAACATACGACTACGGCGACACAGTTCAGCTTGAAGCTGTACCCACAAGTGGCTGGTACTTTGCAGGTTGGAGCGGAGACCTCTCAGGTTCAGCTAATCCAACAAATATAACAATTAATGGCGACAAGAATGTTACTGCCTCGTTTATTAAAATCGGCTACACCTTAACCATAAACGTGGTCGGTAGTGGCTCAATAACCATATCGCCAGCGCAACCAACCTACGACCCAGGCACAGAAGTTACATTAACGGCTAATCCTGCCCTTGGCTGGAGCTTCGCTGGTTGGAGTGATGACTTATCAGGCAGCACTAGCCCGGCTACATTAATAATGGACAGCAACAAAACCGTAACCGCCACATTCATACAAGACCAATACACTTTAACAGTAAATGTGAGCCCTGAGGGCGCTGGCTCAGTAACTAAAACACCTAATCAAACAACATACACGTACGGCACAGTAGTCCAGCTGACGGCAACTCCAGAACCAGGCTACGTGTTTTCTTATTGGACAGGCGATATTTCTGGAAAACAGAACCCCGAGTATATCACTGTGATAGGAAACCAGACCGTGACTGCGGTTTTCGTAGAGGCTCCACTAGACTGGTGGGACACAGCGTGGAAATACCGTAGAACAATAACAATAGATCACACAAAAGTAAGCGGAGAACTAACAGACTTCCCAGTGCTGATCGAAATAACTGATAGTAGCGTTGCTGAAAAAGCGCAGCCAGATGGCGACGACTTCGTTTTCACAGACGCAAACCATGTGAAACTAGACCACCAAATAGAGCTTTACGACAATGCAACAGGACACCTAATCGCCTGGGTTAAAGTGCCCTACCTATCATCAACAACGGACACAGTCCTTTACATATACTATGGAAATTCAAACTGTGAAAACCAACAGAACCCAACAGGAGTATGGGACGAAAACTACAAACTCGTAATGCACTTAAACGAGGAAACAGGCATACACTATGATTCCACAATAAACGGCAATAATGGCACCCCGTTCGGAAGTTTAGTCCAAGGCGCAACCGGATACATAGGAAGCTGCGTAGAATTTAACGGCGGCTACATCCAGTTACCACGAATCTTCACAACCGAAACGCAATTCACTTTCAGCGCTTGGATTTATCCCAGATCCGGCGCACGCTACTTCATTTCTCAATATCAGAGTCCTTATCAAGGCGCATTTCTGCAAGTCTATGCAAATAACAGGATTGAATTATATGTTAACAACATCATAGTTGCTAGATCAATAACTATTAACAGATGGTACTATGTTGTAGCAACCTTTGATGGCACAAACGCCAGACTATATGTTGATGATGGTTCACCAAACTCTGCCTCCGCTTCATACCCCATTTGGATTTCCCAGAACATGTACATCGGCGACCGTTCTGACCATGTGCGCAAGTTCAACGGCTTCATCGACGAAGTCAGGGCATCAAACATCGCCCGCAGTGCCGCTTGGATACTCACTGAATACAATAACCAGCTTAACCCAGCAGAATTCTACACGATTGGACCAGAGGAAACAATTGAAGAACCCCTTGAAGAAAACTATATTCAAACAGCTGCTATGGAAAGTTACGGACCTGTGGCCATAAACCCTGATATCATCGCACATGCGTTACTTCTGTGTTTCGGAGCATTTTGCTGCAAAATAATTGACCAGGATGAGCACTTAAAGAAGCTCTTGCATATATTCTCAACTGCGAAAGATTAAACAAGACTACAGCGTCAATTAAATCAAATAATAGAGCACATGAAATGAAGCTAACAAACCTTGGGATAATAGGCTTAGGCTACGTGGGACAAATCCATCTACGCCACGCCCAAAAACTTGGAAACGCCCGCATTGTGGCAGTGGCAGATTTATCAAAGAGGGCTTTAAACAAGGCCAAAAACAACGGTGTCCAAAAAACCTTCACAAACTACAACGAATTGCTTAAGGACCCAGAAATCGACGCAGTGATAATAGCTTTACCTAAACATCTAAAATGTGTAAGGGACGCAGCTGAAGCTGATAAACATATTTTCTTGGAAAAGCGGATAGCTAGAAACATAGAAGAGGCAAAAGAAATCCTCTCCTTAATACCGAAAAACAACGTCAGACTTATGATGGGATACCTCCTCAGATTCAACCAGTAACTTCAAGCATTTAAAAGAAGAATCCATGATGGAACGTTAGGCGACATAGAAATCGCAATTGCAAATTACATAAGCTCAGGCCCATTCTTCCACAGGGCAGAAACCCATACACCCATACCAGTTCCAGAATGGTGGTTCAACAAGGAGCTAACCGGCGGCAGAGCATTCATAGACCTAGGAAGCTACATAATAAACCTTTTACGCTGGTATTTCGGCGAAATAATAGTCATAAAAAGTCACCTAAGCTACAGATTCAACATAGGCTTCGAAGAAAGCCATATGCCTAGCAAAATTTGAAAACGGAACAAACGCCATAATAAACGTAGGGTGGTTCTCACAAAAATACCAATTAAAAATAGAGCTGATAGGAACAATAGACCACACCGCAGCTCAACATAAACCATCAAACCCCATATTCACAGCAATCCAGATGCTAACCATTGGGTCATCCGAATTCTACAACGCTCACCATCTGGAACTCCAAAACTTCGTAAACTGCCTAATCCGAGACAAGCAACCAACGCCAACAGGCGAAGACGGCCTAAAAGACATAGAAACAATAGAACAAGCATACAAAACAAATACGCCTAAGTTGGATTATATTTTTAACGCTATTCCAGTCACTCTAGAGTAACCCTTTCTATGCAAGTTGACTTTAAAAGCCTATTGTAAAGTCATTCCCAAAACCCGCCAACGAAATTCACATACATATAATATGAAAAAGTAGTCAGCATTTTACAGAAAATATTGCTGGAGTAATCATCAGGGTTAACGAGTAAGTTCAACAAATTGTTCCTGGCACGCGAAAAATCCAAAAGCAAATAAAAGTTATCGAATTTTTACTCATAAATTGGGGAAAACACGATGGAAAAAGCATCAGAAATGGGAAGGGTTTCAGCAACTGGAAGCTTCCACCTGTTCATGGGAAAAACAATCTCTACAGTAATAATGGCTGTTGGAACAATAATCCTTGGCAACCTGATGCTAGAAGAAGAATACGGACTATACGCTGTAGCACTGATCCCGCCACTCATGATAAACCTCTTCCAAGACTGGGGTATAAGCGCAGCCATGACAAAATACATCGCCCAAAACAGAGCTGCAAACCAAGAAGAAAACATACGCGACATAATTACAGCAGGCTTAATATTCAAAATCACAACAGGACTGACCTTATCCCTCACCTCCCTGTTCCTCGCTAACTACATCGCCACAACCATCTTCAACCGACCCGAATCCACAACACTCATAGCAATAGCCTCGCTAACAATCCTTTCAGACTCACTGCTAACAGCATCTCAATCGAATTTCAACGGCTTCGAGAAAATGGAACTCAACAGCCTCACTATAATCACTCAATCCATAATAAAAGTCACAGCATCAACACTACTTGTTCTTCTCGGATACGGAGCACTAGGAGCAGTTCTAGGCTACACCTTCTCGCTACTCACCGCAGGCATCGTAGGCCTCGTAATGCTCTACTTCCTACTATTCAGAAAACTCGCGAGAAAACACAACCCGCACCAACCAAACACAATCAAAGCCCTAAAAACAATGCTGCGCTTCGGCGTGCCACTTTCAATATCCACCATCCTAAGCGGGTTTCTGATACAATTTTATGCATTCATAATGGCTTTCTACTGCAACGACATAATGATAGGCAACTACCAAATCGCAGCCAACTTCGCTGTACTCCTAACATTCTTCACCTTCCCAATCACAACCGTGATGTTCCCAGCCTTTTCAAAAATCGACCCCAAAAATGAACCCCAACTTCTACAAATAGTCTTTTCATCCTCCGTAAAATACACCGCCATGTTCCTCGTTCCAGCCACCATGGTCGTAATGGTACTATCAGAACCTATGATTAGCACATTGTTCGGACAAAAATGGATCCACGCACCCTTCTTCGTGACCCTATACGTTATAACTGAACTTTTTGTCCTCTTCGGACGTCTGATCTTAGGAAGCCTTCTAACAGGGATTGGAGAAACCAAAATGCTCCTCAAACTATCGCTCTTAACACTCTCACTCGGCATTCCCATAGCCATCATCCTAATCCCCGCATATGGCATAGTAGGCGTAATACTAGGTTCTCTAATCGCTGGAATACCCAGCCTGTTCTGGGGTCTCTACTGGATATGGAAAAACTACGAAGTCAAAGCAGACTACAAGTCATCCGCCAAAATTTTCGCAGCATCCAGTCTAGCAACTATAATAACATACTTTTCCCTAAGCTTCCTCAATATCGCCGAATGGCTGCAACTAGCAATAGGAGGAACCGTGTTCCTGACAACATACATCTTCACAGCTCCAATCATCGGCGCCATCACCCAAACCGACATAAACAATTTAAGAAACATGCTCTCCGGTCTAGGAATAATTTCAAAATTAGCCAACATACCATTGACCCTAGCAGAAAAAGCATCACAGATATTAAAAAAGGCTTCAAAACGATGCCTGTAAACACATAATGCCAAATAAGATAGACGATCATAACAAATGCCAGTGAAATGAACGCCAACTTAATGGAAAACATAAACTAACGGTAAACGCATGGCGAATTTTAGTTTAACTCAAAAACCTTCAACGATTAAATAAAAGTCACCCTTTATACTCCTTCTCATGTTTCTTTCGTTCTTCAACAGCTTTGTAGTTGTCCATCCTCAATAGCCTTAAGAACATCCTCATAGCTTGTTACGTCAATCATGCTCGGCTCACCATAATGATACTACTTCACATCACTGGCAGCAGATTGAAAAGTGTCAGAAGGATTCCAATGAAGATCATACCATTCTATCTGGCGCCAAACAAACTTGACCAAATTTCCATGCTCAATTAGCTCATTCACCTCTCCATCATAAGGACTTATACTTGTTCATAACCTCACAACCTTATCTTCAGTGCCTTCCAGCTCCTCATGAAGCCGTTTTCTTCTATGAACGCCTGCTATTGAGTTGGCTAAGACGTAGGCTTTGTCATAAAACATGATATCTTAAACCTTCATAATCCATTTTGGAAAAGACAAATATCGAAGGACACACATACATTCTATACTTCGATTAAACAGAAAAGCACGGTCGAAAATGGTTAAAAATTTCTTGAATTCTTTTATTAAAGTTCTGCATTCGCAGAAAAAAATAGTATTGCTGGTTATCGCTGTTGTAATTATCACTTTGCTCGTTAACACTTTGATTTCAATGTGGCTTAGTAGATTCCATAATTTGAGAGTCCCCAGCATCGGGACCATATGCGCCATTGACGTGAAAGTCTATGGCGGAGACATAATCCAAAATGGAAGCCAATCATATATTGACTGGGGCACAGTTTATCCGGGAACATCCACAAACCGCTCTTTTACCATTCTAAGTAACAGCAGTATCGAAATAATTCCTAAGCTCGAACTTCTAAATGTGACTTTCCTTAACTCGGAAGGAGAGAATGTCACTGACCCATTGAATAATTATATGAGCCTCACGTGGAATTACAATAATACGCCTCTCAAGCCACTGCAAAAATCTAATGTTACTCTAACCTTGTCAATTTCTTCCAGCATTGATTTTTTTTACTTTCTAATAAACAATAACGTGACCAGTTTTAGTTTTGATATACGCATTTATCCCTCTACTTCCAAAGAGTAACTGAATTGCATGTAATCTCAAATAGCGATTTCCATGGTAAATTCGTCTATATCTTTTGTGTCAAAGTTCTATATTTATTATCCATAGTAGCTTAAATGTTGGATTTTCCTCTTTTAGGTCGGTAGAAAGGAGAAGGCAATGCAACCTTCAGTAATATCTATGGTCATACCTGCCTACAATGAAGAGAAAACAATAGGCAACGTTCTAGCAAATACCATTTCAGTTATGGAAAGCTTAGGAATGCCATACGAAATAATAGTGGTTGACGACGGATCCACAGACGACACAAGACGCTTTGCATCAAACTACAAAGCAGAAGTATTATTCAATGGAAAAAATCAAGGCAAAGGCTACGCCTTAAGAAAAGGATTCCAACACGCTCAAGGAAACATCATAGTCACTATGGATGCTGACGGATCACACAGCCCAAAAGAAATACCTGACCTAATAAATCCGCTTTTCAACGGAGCGGACATTGTATCAGGCTCACGATTGCTAGGCAAAGGAAAAAATCACATATCAAAACTCAATCTAATGGGCAACTATCTCATTAACATAATCATAATGGTCTTAACGAAAAGAAAAATAACAGACAGCCAAACAGGCTTCAGAGCCTTTAAAGGAGAATACCTCAGAAAAATCTGTCTAGAATCACGTGGCTACGAGATTGAAACAGAAATAACGGTTAAGGGACTAAAAAACGGTTTCGTCCTTCAAGAAATACCAATAAGTTGCAACAGAAGGAAATATAACTGTTCGAAACTGAAAATACTCTCCGACGGAATCAAAATTTTCAAGACCATTCTTAAGTATACTACAGCAAACAATTATCGTCACTACATGTCTAGGAACTAAAAATTTTTCTTCTGGAAAAGAGGGAAAAATAGAAAATTGTCTTAATTTTTCTATAATACAACGTAGTGAAGATTTATTAGCATATTCCATTATGATATATGTTTGAGGAGAACGCACAGGAAGGATTAACATAAAAAAACAAAAAACCGCAGTAATTCTAGCTATTTTTACATTCTTTTTGTCAATTATTAGCCTTCCGTACGCAACGGCTCAACCCAACATTAACCTTCCACCAGATGAAGTAACGATAGAAGTGGAATACCCAAGTGAAGAATGCTATTATGACGTGATCCTGAGTAATGTCCCAGAAGGATACCATGTTACAAATGGTATTTATCTTGGTTGGTGCGTGGACGAATACCACTATATCTCTGACGGAAAAATCTACAGCGCCACACTATACTCAAGCTATGATCCAAGCAACCCTCATCCAGACGAGGACTGGGATAAAGTCAACTACATACTAAACCACAAAAAAGGCTCATGGAAAGATGTTCAAGCCGCAATATGGTACTTTGTAAACGGTGGAACATGGCCCCCAGACTCTGACGCTCAAGAAATGATCAACGAAGCCAATGTCACCGGAGAAGGTTTTGTTCCATTCCCCGGAGAAAAGATGGCAATAGTCGCATGGATCAACTCCAACACACAAGTTCCAATAATCGAGGTCTGCGTCCCACTACAAAACGTGGTTCCAGAATACCCCTTGGGACCAATCCTAGGCATAGCAAGCTTCTTCGCAGCACTAGGAGTCTACAAGCGACAATACCACTAACCCAACTTTTAAATAGAAAATCTCCCAAGTTTTCTATATCCTCTTTTCACATACCCTTTTATATGCCTCCCACCCATTGATTGTTGGAGAAGCCCTAAATGAAGCTAGTCTATGCGGAATTAACCATTCTATTGATTGGAGTATTTTTAGGGGTGGCTGGAGTAGTGCACGCTCAATGGAGTGCGCTTGGTTCTGGCTACGCCGTGACAACAAACTGGCATGGAGACAATGTTCCTATAGGCCAAAACGTTACCGTGTGGGCAGGAACAACAGATCCAGAAGTCGAAGAAGTGTTGTTCCGATGGAACAAACCAGGAGACGCAGGCGTGTGGTTGGAGATCACTGTTGATATCGTTGATATCGGTCCGTACACTACGCCCGAAATTCCCGCGGGGGTTCCAGAAGAAATCAGCGACTGGGCTGAAGACCACCAAGGCATAACCATTTATTATGCAACTGACACACAAAGCCCAGAAATTCTTGGTGATTGGGGTGTCCAAGCTTTATTTATAGGAGAAGGTGGTGTGACAAAAGCTAATCATAATGATGTAATCATGATTAGATCAAGTTCGTTTAACACCATACCCGACTTTCCATTAATCGGAACTGCGGGAGCATTAATATCGATGCTTTTAGGCTTGAGCTTGTTTTTACGCAAAAAGAAACAATGATACTTGTTTTAAAGCCTTGCAACATAAAACTTCTCTCTTAATCTCAGTATAGTATAATTTTCGTTATAATAACGCAAAAATTTTGGATGTAAACATCGTGGAAAAGCTAAAGCAAGAATTGAAAGGTATACTAACAGAAGCAGAAGTCTATTGTCCGCATATCCTAGCAATTGCGTTGATACTTGTACTGATTTTTCTTGTTTATCGACGTGATTTGGAAGTTCTTACAAACGAAGCTTTGAATACAGAAGCCCTTACCCACATAATCTTAATACCCTTTTTTGTAGGCTTTCTAATTCACCAGAAGAAAGACCTGTTCAAAGCCTCACTCGTCCTCGGCAAACTTCAAAAACAGCAAAAAACGAGGCACATAGACGAACTTGTTGGATTAAGCCTATGCCTTATTGCCTTTCTACTTTACTGGTATGGGTCGTACACTTTTTATCCATTAGAGTATCATCTGCTTTCTCTTCCAATATTTGTTGCGGGCATTATGCTAATCCTATTTAACCTTAAAGCACTAAAAACAATAATGTTACCCGTTCTATTTCTCGCGTTCCTAATCCCACTTCCCACCGAGATCATGTATACGATAGGGGGAACTCTAGCAAACTTAAACACCCAAGCCTCGTACGCGTTACTTAAACCTCTAGGGCTTCCGGTAACATTGTCCACATCCTACGGAGCCCCAACAATAATACTCACATCCTCCGCGGACCAACCCACATCCTTCACAATAGACCTTCCATGCTCAGGCATCTACACGTTCATAGCCTTCACCATGTTCGCCACCTTCCTAGTTCTCATAATTTCAGCCCCAATCATCAAAAAAATTCTGATATTCATACTTGGATTCTCAATGTTCGAGATTTTAAACGTCATCCGCATAACAACAATTATTTCAGCCGCCTACCTTTTCGGGGAAGAAATCGCCATGCTTATTTTCCACACATCAGTCGGGTTGCTACTAACCTTTATCGGGATGCTGCTCACACTTTTTGCATCAGAAAAATTTCTAAAGATAAAATTCTTCTCCAAAACAAATGAAACACCCCCATGCCCAAAATGCAAAACAGCACTAAAAGACTTCGAAAGCTTCTGTCTAAACTGTGGAAAATTCTTTAATCCATTGAAGAAAAAGCCCTCACCAAAGTTATGGGCAAAACTAATCATTCTTTTAGCAGGTTGCTCCCTAATAGTCTTAAGTATCAACGCGCCCGTTTTCGCTATAGCCCAAGGAACAATTGAAGTTACATCTAATTGGGAGGATTCAACCAACATTCTCCCACCAATACCCAATTACGATTTAAAATTTCTATACAGAGACATAAACTACGAGCGAATAGCAAAGCAAGATGCCTCACTCACATATGCATATTCTCTAGCAAACTTCTCAGACCAAGGCGTTTACGTGCTAGTCGGTGTTGCAAAAAGCATTTCAAACCTTCACAACTGGGAAGTATGCCTAATATCATGGCAAACAGCCCAAGGACAACATCCGCTAGTTACAGTGCTAGACTCTAAGGACATGCAACTGATCGAAAGCGGTCCAATAATAGCTCGCTACCTAGTCTTCATAAACCAACAAAACTACACGCAGATAACTCTTTACTGGTATGAAAGAGCAACTTTCAAAACTGGAATCACTGTGCAACAGAAATATGTCAGAGTAAGCTTAATAATCTTGACAAGAAACTCGACAAACTACCAACAATACGAAAGCCTTATACTGGATTTTGGAAAAGCCATAGCCTTTCACTTGGAACCAATAAAAACCCAATCGCTAATTTCTCTAGGGGTTCCTGCGCAACAAGCACTGCTAATTCTCTCAATAGCCTCCATAATAGTAGCCAAAACAACACAGTACACTAATGAATGGCGAAAAAGAACAAACAACCTTAAAATCTTCGATCATTTTGCCTCCCCAACAGACAAACTCACACTCCAAGCAATAACTGAATTAAACAAAGAAAGAAAAACAGCAGCGGCAAGAGACATAAACCTAGCTATCAAACGAAAAGTTGGAAAGACCATGAGAATCGAAAAGCTAGGAGAGAAACTGAACCGCTTACAAGAATATGGCTTCATAAAGACAGACATAGCTTCCTACAATAACAAGCCTATACTGGTCTGGAAAAGCTTAGTAAACATGTAGAAAACTTAAATGAAAGCTGGTAATATTTTTCTTAGAAAGCAATGTGTCCAGAGAAAAAACAGCAACAAACTGCAAAAGAAACAGAGGACAAAACATCCGAACTAACCACTACACAATATCTAATAGAAATAATAAAAAAGCTGCAGACAGACAATGAAAACCTAAAACTTGAACTCAAAAAAATAAAAGATATCCCATCAGGCAAAATAGGCTTCGCATTCATAATCCCAGGCGCATTAGCGCTAATCTTCTCCATACTCAACAACTCTAACGTTTTAGCCTTCATAGGTTTAGGCCTAACTTTTTGGGGCGTCCTCTTCTTTTTCGTAAGACCCGTAAGATACGTTCAAAGCAGCTTGCTAGACTCAACAGCCATCTCCACATACACTACAATCGACAAAATAGTTAAAGACCTAAAATTCAAAGGAAAAAGCTACTACATACCACCATACCCAAAAGAAGTCTACCTACCAGAATACCTGAAAGGACTCAAAGAAACCGTAGTATTCATATCCGCCGACACAGTCGGCATACCATCAATAGAAGAACTCGCAAAAAGCAAATTCCTCCTCGAAAACCCCAACGGAATATGCGTAGCACCGCCAGGCTTAGGTTTGCTAACCCAATTCGAAAAAGAAATGAGAAGAGACATAACAAAGCTTCAACTAAACGAAATATGCGAAAGCCTTCCACCCCTAATTGTTAACAACCTCCGACTTGCAAAAGACGTGGAAATAATAGCTAAAGACAACCAAGTTTACGTGAAATTGCTCGACTCAACATACAAAAGCCTATACACAGCAGAAGAAAACCTGAAAAGCATACTTTCCCTAGGATGCCCCCTCTTAAGCGCCATAGCTTGCATAATCTCAAAGGCAACTGGAAAAATAGTCACAATAGAAAAAAACAACATATCTCTAAATGGCCAAACAATCGAGTTTTGGTACAAATTCGTAGAAGGTTAAGACATGAGCTTTCCAATGTCAATGTCAGACATATGCCTATGGCTGGCTGTTATGGCTATAATTCTGCTAATAACCTCTGAGCTCATATCATCCGCAACTGAATACTCAAGAAACATCATAATCGAAAGAAACCGACTTCGACTAGTGGCATTAGCATTAGGAATAGGATTCATGGTCACAGTTGTCGTGCGCATATTCCAACCCTTCTAAAATTTGCGTCATTAAATGTAGTAAAAATTTTGACACTTAAAAAAAAGGAAAAAAAGGCTGCTTTAGCGCGCGCTATTATGGATATTCAGTTCCAATTATAACTATGCTAAATGAGAAATCAGTAATATCTGACTCTACAATAGTTGTCGAGACTGAAAGAGTCAAAACCGCCTTAAACGATTCGCCTACATCCAAAAATTGTCCCTCACGATCCCAACCAAGTGTTATGTAATCCCTGGCAAAAGAAGGACTCCAACTATCCACTGTCATATTAAGCTTTATTCCTGTTGTTCCAATGTTTTTCACCCAAACATCATAAGTATAGGTTTCTCCTGCCTCCAAAAGCCCCCAGTCAATAGATGTCAAGTTATTTGTGCAAGCCGCATCGCTGTATACGCCCACGCCAACAGCTTTCAAGCTTGCATGATTGTCGACTCTATGGTAAGCTGTAAGTAAACCCGCGGCTACGACGCTTACCATAAGTACTGTCACAACTACGGCTATAACTACCATCATGTTGGTTCTTTGTGTTTCCATCACGAACACCGAAGAAGAAGGATATCGTAAGTCTTAATAAATATTACTGTTCACATTAACAACGCAAATACACATACAACAATGTACCAACTATTTGATACACGTCCTAAATCACAAAAACGCATTGGCTCGTTTTCAACCACATTCTTTGCGAGTTTCTGGAAAAAAGAAAATGGCACAATAAACTGGCACAGAAAGCATGGAATAAACAGAATATCTTCCGAAACACGGAAATCACTAAACAAACGCCTATGTTAATTGTACTCGTCAAAAGCCACTAACAAATTCTGGCCTCCTGAAACAATAACTTGCAAGTGTTGACAGCCATACTGCCAACAAACAACGCTTGGCGGTTGCTCAACACCTAAACGAGACTATAGACTTATTAGATTCACCCTTTGTTTTTAGCCAGAACGGAGGAACACAAATCGTTCGCAGTCGGTCATCTTGCATTCGGATACGTGTTGGGCAGGGCATCCGCGAAAATTGTTAAAACGAAACTTAACACTCCACTTGCCCTCACGTTATCTATCATTCCAGACATCGACATAATAATTCCATTTCTCCAGCACCGAGGACCAACGCACTCAATTATAGTATTATTCGTGTTTTTTGTTCCAATTTTCGCTATTTACCGTAAAGAGGCAATCCCATATTTTTTGGCTTTGATTCAACACCCATTAATAGGCGACTATATTACAGGCGAAACCCAACTACTATGGCCCATTTCGACGGAATACTACGGAATGGAAATCGGCATAAAAAGCCAAACAAACATAACCATAGAGTGGCTGATATTTCTTGCATCAATGATCATCATGTTTAAGACCAAAGATATAATGTCATTCTTTCGACCGTGCAATTCAAACCTCATCCTGTTCATACCAACATTCACAGTGTTACTGCCAATATTCGCAAGCTTTCCATTAAACGTACCCATTTGGCTAATACCACCACACATGTTATATGTGTTAATATTCTCACCATCAGTAATCATTAGCCTCTTCAAAGTTCTCAAAACATTTAACGCGCCGAAACAGTTATTTTCTGCATTAAACGATTAGTGTGAGCCAATTTTCTCATATTAATCTAGACACCATTGGTTTGCTTCTGTTTCTCCACAGGCAATTAATACGAACGTTAACCTTAAAAACACCAACAAACAAGAGCAAAGCAAATGAAACAAATAAACTGGCTGAAAACACTTCAAGAGTGCACAAATCAAATACAGAAACAGATAAAATCACTACTAGAAACGCTGAACCAACCACAACCAAACCTAGGAATAGGAGCAGGCGGCGACCCAATAAAACAGATAGACCTAACAGCAGAAAACGCCATAATAAACACGCTGAAAAATCACAAAATCTCGTTTACACTCATAAGCGAAGAATCAGGCGTAAAAAAATATGGCAAAACTCCTTACAAACATTATGTGACAGCAGACCCAATAGACGGCACAACAAACCTCATGAGGGGCATACCCTTCTACGCAACATCCATCGCAGTATCCACAAAACCAACCCTAAACACCATACACACGGCACTCGTAGCAGACCTATTACACAACGTAACCTACACAGCACAAAAAGGAAAAGGAGCCCACCGCAACAACCATAAAATAGTCCCATCAGAAAATGCGTCAATAGAAGAAGCAGTGATAGGCATGGACTTAAACACCTACAAAATCCAAAAAATCGCTCCACAACTCACAAGCCTAATCCAAAAAACAAAACACATACGCCACCTCGGAGCCAACGCTCTAGAATTATGTTACGTGGCAGACGGAACAACAGACGCCTTCATAGACATACGTGGAAAACTCCGCACAACAGACATGGCAGCTGCATGGCTAATAATACAAGAGGCAGGAGCAAAAATAACAACATCGGAAGGGAAACCACTAACAATTAAGCTAGACCCAAAACAAAAAGTAGAATTCATAGCTGCCGCAAACCGAAAAATCCACAAAACTATACTTAGCCTGATAAAAACAAAAAAGGAAACAAAATGATAACACCACTACCACCACACCCGGCTGCACTAGTAAAAACACAGAAAACACGAATAATGGTAATTGCCGACCTGCACATAGGATGGGAAATGTCCCTTTCAAAAAAAGGTATGCACGTCCCAACACAAATGCCGAAACTCCTAGAAAAACTAACAAACCTAATATCAACTTACAGACCCGAAAAACTACTAATTCTGGGCGACGTAAAACACACAGTTGCCACCGCAGAAATAGGCGAATGGCAAGACATACCAGACTTCTTCGGCGAGTTAAAAAGGCAAACAAAGGAAATCCTTATAATCCGAGGCAACCACGACGGAAACCTTGAACCACTATTATCAGAAAACATAAAAATGTTGCCAGCGACTGGCGTAACTATTGGCGATGTTGGCTTTTTCCATGGTCATAGGTGGCCGTCGCCGTCTCTTCTGAAATGCAAAACTTTGGTTATGGGGCATGTTCATCCGATTGTGGTCTTCCGTGATCCAGCAGGTTTCAGAATAACGAAGCAAGTCTGGGTAAAAGCAAATTGCAATAGAACAAAACTGACTCAAGTCTTATTACAGAAGCGTAAAATAAAAATTGAAAAAAATGCTGAAGAAACACTATTAAAATATTACGAGATTAAGCCGAAAACCTCTCAGCTTTTCATAATGCCCTCCTTCAACGACTTTCTGGGAGGCAGACCGTTAAACGAAAGAAAACTTGCTGGAAAGGCAGAAAGTGAAAAAATAGTGGGTCCAGTTCTCCGTTCAGAATCAGTCGACATGGAAAACGCAGAAACATATCTTTTAGACGGAACTTTTCTCGGAACCCTAAACCAGCTTAAAATCTTAAGCTAGTAGTGTTTCAGCATAAGATTTATAGATAATAGCCTTATTCACATTAACAAGGTGAAAAAATGCCATCAGATGAAGATTATCCAGACTGGATTAGAAAGAGGCGCTATCCTTTCTTTAGAGGAGGCTGGGATTTTCAAGACATTGACAAAATGTTTCATGAAATGGAAAAAATGATGGAAGAAGAATTCAAAACGTTCACTTCGCGAGTTCCCAAAGACTATGTTAGAGAACGCAAACTTCCAGACGGCTCCACAGTGCGGGAATTAGGTCCATTTGTATATGGCTATAGCGTAAAAATAGGGCCTGACGGAAAACCTGAAATCCGCGAATTCGGAAACGTTAAGCCAAGTCGATTGGGACCTCAGGTTAAGGAAGAACGTGAACCACTTGTGGACATAATTGAAACAAACGGGGAAATCCACATTGTGGTTGAGCTGCCAGGGGTGGAGAAGAAGGACATTAAGTTGCACGGAACAGAAGACACACTTAGCATATCGGTTGATATTCCGCAACGCAAATACTATAAAGAAATCAAATTACCTGCAAAAGTAAAGGTGAAAGAAGCTAAAACAGAATATAAAAATGGAGTTTTAGAAGTTACACTGCCCAAAACAAAAGAAGAAAAGAAACCGAAAGGCGAACCAATAAACATAGAATAATGCTTAACATTTCTAAAATCGCAGTTAACTCTTTTCCGAAATAGCCTGTGCCCTCATGGACAAAAACTCAGAGATTGATATACTAAACGTCATATGCAGAAAAGCAAAGGCAGAGGGCAAATTAACGGGTAAAAATTTGACAAAACTTTACGAAACTTTTGGGCAACGTTTCATCAGGGCTTTTGAAGCCTTAAAAGAAAATCGTGTTAAAAAGTATGTTTTTAAGCCAAGCGGTAAGACTATCTGGATTGTTGTTGGAAAAGAACGAGACTACCTAATAATGCCTGAAGCTGAATTCTGCACATGCGACGACTTTTACTTTCGAGTCTTGGACAAGCAAGTGCACCTATGTTATCATCTTATTGCACAGAAACTAGCCAAAAACTTGAAATGGTATGAAACTATAGAGGAACACGACGAAATTTACGACTCACTCATGACTGAGTGGAAAAAACCAACTCCTTAAATATTTAAACTCAGAAGTAAAGGGGTAAAGGGGAATGTTTCCATGGACATAGGTGCATACTTTGAAATACTCAAATATACTCTTATGACCGCGACATTCGTTGCCTTGGTTTTAATATTTCTATATGCGTATTACGGCAAAGAAGAGAAGACAAGCTAAAAAGCCTAAGCGTTTGCCTTCGCTGTTTCTCTGCGTAATATTAGAAACATTATAATGCTTAAAACCGCAAAAATTATGGCAAATACAATCATCCAAGTGGCTTCTGGACCAGCGCCGAAAACTATCGGGATAAACCATATAAATATAACACCGCCAAAATTTGCTGAACCCTCGCCGTAAAGCATTGTAGCAGCCATCAAGATTATGATGCCTAGAAAAATTATGAAAAATCCTATAATGAGCAATATTAAGAATTTTTGGGGTCTACCTGACTTATTGTTTGCATACTTTCCGATTTTTTCGTGGTCTCCCATACAAGGGCTCACCTAAACATTAAGTAGAATATGACCATTACTATTATGAGAAGTATCGTAAGCGCCAGCGAAAGCAGCAAAATTGTTTTAACTGATTCCTTGTCTGTTCCAAAGATTATTGGAAAAGGTCCAATGATGATAGCTCCGCCACACTCGGCTTTGCCCTCTGCTTTAATGCTGGAAAGGAAGAGCAAAAAGATTGCAACTAAGATGACAAGCATTCCAGCGAATATTAAGGCTATACCTAAACCTTGAAGAATCCCCGCGTCCATGAATGCGTTAGACACCTCTTGCCTCGTTTAATACTTGATAACAGCTTTTAATAACCTTTATAGCGTCCATTATTCTCATCTTCAGCGGTATCAAAACTGAAATGTCGACAGAAAAAATAGTTGAGCAGATACTTTCAAAGCGTCCGGAAATTTCGAGAGAAGAGATTCTAGAGAAGTTGGAGATGGAGAAAAGGAAAACGGGAGGTTTAATTTCAGACAAGACTCTTTTGCGAATGATTGCTGCAGAGTTTAATGTGGAATTTTCGCATGATAAAGCTTTAACTCCTACACTGTCCATAAGAGATTTAATTCCGAGTTTAAATGATGTTGCCTTGGTTGGACGGGTTGTTGCAGTTTTTCCTCCTAAAGCTTTTAAGGGACGTAAAAGTGGAAAAGTTGCAAGTTTGCTTGTTGCTGACAAAAGCGGCATATTACGAGTTGTTTTATGGAATGATATGACAAGCCTTATGCAGTCTAACGAGATAAAGGTTGGACAGGTAATACGTTTTTCTCACGGATACACAAAAGAAGACCGAAGTGGAAGAGTCGAATTACACATTGGAGAAAAGAGTGAAATTGAAATCAACCCGCAAGGCGTGGAAGCAAAAGATTACCCCTTCATCGGCAAATTTACAATAAAAATCGGAGACGTGGCTCAAGCCCACAAAAACAAAAGAGTAAGCATTGAAGGCACGGTTAAAGAGTTGTTTTCAGCATCTACTTTTAAAAGGCAAGATTCAAGCTCTGGAAAAGTCATGCGGTTTGTGCTGGTGGATGAGACTGGCGAAATACCAGTTGTTGTTTGGAATGAGAAAGCGGATGAACTTGAGAAGGTGATAAGGAAAGCTGTTAGGTTGCAAGTAGTAAATGCGAAGGTGAAAAAGGCGATAAGTAAAGGCTTAGAAATTCATGTTGATGCAGGAACATACGTGGAAACGCTTGAACCAGAAGCAGAGTTTCTAAAAATTGCCGACCTAAAAGAAGGCTTAAACCATGTTAATGTTGAAGGGGAAGTTGTCACTAAACCCATTCTTAGGGACGTAAAAACGTCTAAGGGAGAGCTTGTGAAACTTGCCACTTTTGAATTGAAGGATGAAACTGGCAGAATATGGTTTTCAACATGGCGAATGCACGCAGATTCTGTAAAGGACTTGAAAGTGGGCGATAAAATTATCGTAAAGAATGTTTATGTGAAGAGGGGTTTTGGCGATCAGCTTGAATTGTCAACGAGGAGCATAACTTCAATTGTCAAAAACGTTTAGAGTGTGCCCTTTGCGTACGTGCAACAACCGCTAGCCCCTCTATTTGGATCCAAATATTTTTTTATTCTCGATGTGCGCTAGTCCAGCACAGATTCTATATTCAGATTGAGCACTATTTCCGCGATGTCACTAGCGTACTCTGCGGTTCTGCGTATGCTCTCCAATATCATTCTTATGCTTGACGCTTCGCTGGGTTCCAATTTTTTTGCAATGGCTTTAATGATTTCATTTTCCATATGCACAATAGTTTTTGCTTTAGCGACCACATTGTCGGCTAACAAGTAGTCTTTCTTGTACAATGCCTTGGTAGCGTCATCAAATACGGATACAGCAAAAGAACTCATATCCGATATTTTCCGACTGACAGAATCGTTAATTTTCTTATTCAGTAGGATGACATTTTCAGCAATTTTGACTGCATGGTCTGCTATTCGTTCGACAGACTTTACGATTACACGATAGCCCAAACAGTCTCTCTGGTTTGAAAGTCCTATGTCTTTGAGGATGCTTTCGCTTTGTACAGCTGCTTTTAACTGACGAATTATGTAAAGACTGAAGCGATCTACTTCGTCATCCAATGCGACAACATCATGAGCAAGTTTCTTGTCGAGTTCTCTTAATGCTCGTGTTGCATCCTCGTGCATCGAGATAGCGATAAGGCACATACGTCTTAAAGCGTTTTCAACGGAGAGTTCTGGATAGCTAAGCAATATCTGTAATTTCATTTCGTTTGAAGAATCTGAAATTATTTCGGTTCCAACAAGCTTTTTTCTTGTAAGGTCTTTGATTAGGTTTCTCTGTAAAGAAGTGATGCGTTCATCTTTTGTTTTGATCTTGATGATGTTATAGCCGACTAAATAGAGAGATACAATTTTTCGTGTGATTGTACTCGGGTCGTCTTTTTGTGAGATCAATGCGATAGCTTCTTCGGATTTTGCTTGTTTGGCTAATTCTTTTGGGATTAAAAGAAGTGATGCGTCACTTTGTTTGGAGATAACCACCTGACTTCCTGCTTTGAGACCCATGTTTGTCACCCACCTCTTCGGTAGAGATACAATATAAGTCGATTTCCCCGTCAATTGAATCTTCCTTGTTTCTTCGACTGACGCTTCATCTGCCTTTTGTTTTTCCAAACGATTCGCTCCTCTATATAGTTAATTTTGTTCTATATTGTTTATTTGGAAAATGTATATAGACTTTCCTGTTTCTATACAACACAAGAAGGTGAAAAAATGAGAACCATCTACAAAACAGCCATTCCAGTAGTTGCAATAGCTATCATTATAGCAAGCGTATCCGCGTATCAGTACATATTTGCAGCACAAACACAGCAAACGATAACTTTGAACGGTGCAGGAGCAACCTTTCCTTTCCCATTGATCGATAAGTGGATTGCTGAATATTACAAGATCAAACAGAACGTTCAAATCAATTATCAATCAATCGGAAGCGGCGGTGGAATAAGACAGTATACCGTAAAGACGGTTGATTTTGGTGCAACCGATGCACCATTAACAGAAGAACAATTCGCTAACGCAACAAACACTCTGCATATACCGGAAACAATAGGCGGCGTCGTCCCTACCTACAATTTGCCAGACATATCTAGCGGTCTCAGATTTTCAGGTGCAGTGTTATCGGACATTTTCCTCGGAAAAATCACAAAGTGGAACGATACTCAGTTGCAAGCGCTTAATCCAAGTGCAAATCTTCCAAGCCACGACATTATTGTGGTCCACAGGTCAGATGGAAGCGGCACAACCTTTGTGTGGACTAACTATCTCTCAGATGTGAGCTCAGAGTGGAGAACAACCGTTGGGAAAAGCACTTCAGTTAACTGGCCAACAGGTTTAGGAGGAAAAGGAAACGAGGGCGTGGCTGGACTCGTATCGCAGAATCCATACTCCATTGGCTACGTTGAGTTCATCTACGCAAAGAGCAACAATCTACTTTGGGGATACGTACAAAATGCAGCCGGAGAATTTGTTGAGCCAAGTTTACAATCTTTCGCAGCAGCTTCTTCTGCCGCAGCAGTGACATTGCCAAGTGGAGATCAGAGTTGGTCAACAGTCTCCATAGTTGACAGCATAGTAAACAACACAGAAGCGACCGGAGCGTATCCCATCACCAGCTTCACTTACCTCTTGGTATACAAAGAGCTCAATGTTATACCTAACATGAATAAAGACAAAGCAAACGCATTAGTCCAATTTCTCTGGTGGGCAATACACGATGGACAAGACTACTCAGCCGATCTCGCTTATGTTCCACTACCGGAGTCAGTCAAAGCTAACGCTGAAGCAACTATTCGAATGATAACCTTTAATGGCGAACAACTATACACTGGTTAAAGGAAACAAAGACCAATGCAAATCTCTGAAAAACCATCTTTTTTGTTGCGCAATCTAAGAATCAAGATTAAGGCGTTCTGCAAACGACACTTAACTGGAGACAAAGCTTTCAAATTCTTCACCGGTATATTTGCATCAAGCATTTTTTTAATACTTGGCTTAATAGTCTATGAGTTGATTAAAGAATCTCAGCTTTCCATACAAAGATTTGGAATAGAGTTTTTGATAGGCACCAAATGGGATCCTGCCATCTCTCACGTTTTTGGAGCTTTGCCTCTCATACTTGGCACTCTTGTAACATCGGCTATCGCTCTTTTGATAGGCGTGCCCATAAGCCTCGGCGTCGGGTTAGCGCTGTCAGAATTCACGCCTAAACGATTTGGGTTTGCCATCTCTTTTCTCGTTGAGTTATTGGCTGCCATTCCGAGCGTTATCTACGGTCTCTGGGGCATCTTCACATTGATTCCATTTCTGCGAAACAGCGTATATCCGCACCTCCAAACCATGTTCGGTTTCATTCCTCTCTTTTCAGGACCTATATATGGTGGTGGCGTTCTTACGGGTGGAATAATCCTCGCCATTATGATAATTCCCACAGTATCTGCTATTTCAAGAGACGTATTTTCAGCAGTGCCAGATACTCAAAGAGAAGCCATGATTTCACTTGGCGCGACAAAATGGGAAACCGCCAAAACAGTCGTAAGCTATTCAAGATCAGGAGTCATTAGTGCAACAATTCTCGGTCTGGGGCGTGCCGCAGGAGAAACCATGGCAATAACCATGGTCATCGGCAACAAGTTCCAAGTTTTACCAGCGTCTCTCTTTGACTCTTGGTACACCATGGCATCCATCATCGCAAACGAGTTTACCGAGGCCACTTACGACCTCTACGTCAGCGCGCTGATTGAAGTGGGGCTTGTGCTGTTTTTCATAACCTTGATAATCAATGTGTTAGCTAGACTAATCGTTTGGCGGTCGCTTCGGCTGACCAGAGGAATAGCGAGGGAATAACATGAACAACTACATGGTAAGAAAGATTAAGGATCGGTTCATACGAATCTTCATTTACTTAGCCTTGGTAGCGGCTCTAATTCCTCTGTTCAGTATACTAGGAGAAGTTGTTCTAAAGGGTGCATCTTCCATTAACATTGAGTTTCTGACTCAACCAACACCCACTGTAGGAGAAGTTGGCGGTGGTGCCGCAAATGCCATACAAGGCACGTTGATCACGGTAGGTTTGGCTTCCCTCATAGGCGTTCCGATAGGCTTGATGTCTGGCATATTTCTCAGCGAATACGGCGAATCAAAAATATCATCAGCTGTTAGATTCTTTAATGACGTCTTAACAGGGTTCCCCTCAATAGTTATTGGAATCTTTGTCTATACACTCATAGTTCTATCCATCGGATTTTCAGTAACTGCCGCCGCATTCGCGTTAGCCATCATAATGATTCCAATAGTGACAAGAACTACTGAGGAATCCATGAAACTAGTACCAGCGACAATGAGAGAAGCGGCAATTGCGTTGGGAGTACCACAATGGAAAACCATAGTGTCTGTTGTGCTCAGTGGCGCAAAAAAAGGCATAGCCACAGGAATATTGCTTTCATTAGCGAGAGTCGCAGGCGAGTCAGCGCCAGTGCTTGTTACGATGGGATATTGGAGATGGTGGTATGCCGGATTGGATAAACCTGTGGCAAATCTCGCCTTAAATATCTACATATTTGCCATATCTCCTTTCGAAAACTGGAGAGCTCTCGCATGGGGGTCTTCCCTTGTTCTCGTATTACTTATCCTCGGCATTAGCGTACTCGTCAGGACCTTTACTAGGGAGAAATACTAGTGATACCCATGTCCTACAAATTTGAAATCGAAAACCTGAACGCTTGGTTTGGCCCCAAACATGTATTGAAGAATATCAATATAAAAATGAAGGAGAACGTTGTGACCGCAGTAATAGGTCCATCTGGATGCGGTAAAACGACTTTCATTCGATGTCTCAACAGGATGCATGAGATAGTTCCTAGAGCACGCGTATCTGGCAGAGTGCTTCTTGACGGAGATGATATTTATGAAAAAGATGTGGATCCCGTTGCGATAAGAAGAAGAATAGGCATGATTTTCCAAAAACCGAATCCTTTCCCTATGATGTCAATATATGACAATGTGGCTGCCGGACTTAAGCTGAATGGAATGAGAGATAAGTCCAAACTTGATGAAATTGTGGAAAAGAGCTTAAAAATGGCTATTCTCTTTGACGAGGTCAAGGAAGACTTAAGCAAGTCTGGTGCTAGCCTTTCAGGCGGACAACAGCAGAGACTTTGTATTGCACGTGCTTTGGCTGTTGAGCCTGAAGTCTTGTTGATGGATGAGCCTTGCTCCGCTCTAGACCCTCTAGCAACTGCAAGGATAGAAGAGCTCATCAGGATGCTTTCTGAGGAATATACAGTGATAATTGTCACACATAACATGCAACAAGCGGCAAGAGTTTCAGATTATACGGCTTTTCTTTATCTTGGAGAGCTTGTGGAATATGGGTCAACTAAGGACATTTTTGAGAACCCGAAGAGTGAATTGACTGAAAAGTATATAACAGGAGAATTTGGCTAGGTGAAGAAGCAATGAGCAGAATAATAGACGTTGGTTTGGAAGAACTTTCAGTGATGCTTTGCAGAATGGGAGAACTCACGTACAAAACAGTTTCCTTATCTCTAAAAGGGTGTTTCAACGGCACCGACGTGTATCCTCAAGTTTGTGAAATGTCAGATGCGCTTGTCTCCATGTCTGACCAAGCTGAAGACAAAACCTTTGAACTTATCGCACGGTTTCAGCCAGTAGCATCCGACCTAAGAACCATAAAATCATATATGAAAATAGCCTACGATTTCGCTAGATACAGCAGATACGCCCTTGACATATCCTACATCAACAAACAGCTCGGCGGACTGAAAGAATGCGAAGCATGGATATCCGAATATATTGAAAAGATGAGTGAAAAAGTCATGAACATGGTTCGAACAAGCATCGACTCACTCAGAAGCCACGACACGCAACTTGCCAAAACCATCTCCAAAACAGAACAGGAAGTAGACAAGATGTATTTCGAATATCTCGACAGATTAATTGAAAAAGCGCCGACAACAAACAAGTGCACAGTTTCCAGTGTACTTATAATAAGGTATCTTGAACGAATAGCTGATCATGCAACATACATCTGCGAATCAGTGGTCTACCTTGCAACAGGCGAGAAAGTCACGCTAAGGTAATCTACACTAAACTGAGCTTATTTCCCAGGAATAACATAAAAGCTAGCCCTAACTGGCAAAATGGTGCCGGGGGCGGGATTCGAGCCCGCGACCTCTGGACAGTTGGGCGTTTGCCCCTTGTTCTCCAGATTATGAGTCTGGCGCCCAAACCAAGCTAGGCTACCCCGGCTATTGTTTTCATTAAAGGAGTCATTATTAAAGAGTTTTTGGTCAATGTTATTTTGACCTATTCGGTCAATGTTAGAAGGTTTATCTCTGCTTTCTAGAATTTTTCAACATAAAACTTGATTCCAATGTATGAACCATCACAAGTATTATCTATACTCGAAAACTTGTAGGATTTCGCCCGCAAAGCTAAAGAGTGCAACCAACAGATATTCTATTAGTATCTTCTGATGAGAAGACTGAAATAATGCCTACGATGTTTTGCCCAAAGTGCAAAGGGGTCTTCATGTCAGAAAGAATGTTCGGAATAACAAAAAAACTTGCATAAGAACTGATACCTACAAGAGCCTAGCTTCCAATGAGTCTTTAGAATGCTAGTAGAAATAAAAAAAGGGTAGAGTTAATATTTTTACTGGAATCAGATTTTTCTCTTGCTTAAGACAGACCTGAAAGATTTTCCACAATGTTCAAAGAGTCCAATTGTAAGTTCTGTTCTCTTGCCATTCTTATCTTTCCTTCCAGCCATCTTCCATGTCTTCTTTGGTTTACTGACTTCTTTTTTACATATGGGACATTTCGCCATATAATTCCCTTTTTAAGCATTATACATGATAAAGATAAAACATTTTCCATCAAGGAAGCATTATTCTACACAGAAAAATTTGTATTCGCTTACAGCAACTTTCCTTTTATGAAGTTTTCAGAACCTTTGTAAATCTAGCTATGAAAAAACTTGGTTTAGTATGCCAAAAATTGATGAAGTAGGGACAGCAGAAACACGAGTTTGCTCTTCCCAATAGTTTTAGCGAGTTATTTTTTATGCCAATTCTTCTACGCCAGAACCTTTTCCAAGATACACCAGATTTGCCATTTGGACAAAAAGCCCTGTCTCAACAACTCCGGTAAGCCTCTTTAATTTGCGTTCTAACTCTGCTGGGTTTGGTATAAGTCCAAAATTTACGTCTAGGATGACGTTGCCGTTGTCCGTTATGACTGGACCAACCTTTTTTATACCTTCTCTCAGGGTTGGTTTTCCGCCGATTTCTTTTATTTTACGCATTAAAACTGGTGCGGCAAGAGGCATGGTTTCTATCGGTACTGGATGATTGTTTTCTCCAAGAACCTTAACTTTTTTGCTTTCGTCTGCAACAATGACGAGTTTTTTTGATGCAAAGGCTACAATTTTTTCTCGGGCAAGGGCTCCACCCATACCCTTAATCAAGTTTAACTGATCATCTATTTGGTCAGCCCCATCTATTGTCAAATCCAGCGTAGGATGCTCTTCAAGCGTTGTTATTGGAACTCCATGCTTAATGGCTAATAATAAAGCCTGATATGATGTTGGAACACCTAAAACATGTAATTTTTCAAGTTTTATTCTGTTTCCTATTTCCTCAATGGCGTAAGCGGCTGTGCTTCCGCTTCCCAAACCAACAATAAAACCGTCTTTAACATGTTTAACCGCTTCTAGAGCCGCGTTCTTCTTTGCCTTTTCAACCCAACTCTGTTTAAGTTTCAATTTCCATCTGCCCCAATCTTTCTAAAACCTTTTCCACTTCAGCCCTAATTTCCTCTATTCTTTTTTCCGCTTCTGTTCTCGGGCTTGGCTTAGCTGACGGTGGTTTTCTTTTCTTCTTTGCTTTTCCTTCGCCCTCGGGTTTTTCTTCCAGTCTCGGGGTCGGTGGTGCTTTTGCTGCTGGTATGGTTATTTCTTTTATTGTTTTTGCTTCTACTTTTGAGCGTAGTTCTTCTGTTTTTGTGCTTAGTTCGTCAAAGCGTTCGCTGAAAAGTTTTATTAGGTCTTCTTGCATGGCTTCGAGTTCATGTAAAGCAACTAGAGATTCATCCTTTGAAATGGCATCTTTCACCGTCATCATTCGAGACTTATATGTTTGCGCCAGTCTTTCCCTTTCTTCCTCTGTTATTTTTCCTTCTGCTTGGGCTTCATAAAGTCGTCGAATGGCATCGCTTAAAATCTCCCTTTCCAAATCCAATATTCTAAGCTGTTCTCTCGCATGGGTAGCGTCCTCTGGAGAAACACTTTTAACTATTTTAAACGGTAAACCCCTAGACTCCTCCTTTAATTTTTCTCCCTCCAAAAGTTTTTCTTCTTTTTTGCTACGCTTTTTCATGGCGTAAATGATTATTGAACATGTGATAATTGCCCCTATTACAATTATTGCGTAGATTAGGGCTTCTTCAAAGGGCAAGAGCGTGTTCGCCTCTCTCTATTTTCATTGTTCTTTATGGATATATAAATTATAACAATCGAATTTTTATGAGTAATTCTGCATCGTGGCAACGAAAATTTCTGCTGAACGCCCAGAACATTCGCAGCAATTCCAGGCAATCTCTCAACTCTAACCTCCGAAAAATGTTTTTTTTGGATCATTTCATAGACGTTTTCTGGTTTAAAGCCTAAATGCACTTTTCTAGGTTGATTGCCATTCTAACCTTGCTTTATATTGTTTTGTTGGCGTGAGAGCCTCGGGCGGGATTTGGACCCGCGACCGCCGCCTTACCAAGGCGATGCCCCACCAGGCTAGGCTACCGAGGCACAAGCTTTCTTTGAGAAAAGAGCTTTTATTAATAGATTTAGAGCTTTCGATTGCTTAAATGAAGGTATTGTTTATTTGTATTGCGTTAGGGTAAAAAAGTTAAAGGTTAAATCTAGAATCTAGGATAAATATTCTTAGATGTGTGGAGGGAATGGTGAAGAGATAATTTTTGCTCTCCTTTCTCCTCTTGTTAAAAGTACGACCATTCTCCCCATGAATAGAATTTTTCAGAAAAAATTTTGGTTACATGAGTTAATATTGGTTCTAAGGTTTCGCTTTAGCTTTGAAAGGTAAGTAAATATAAAAGAATATGCAATTCAACTTTGAATCCGACTGTTGCGGGGGTGTCCGAGTCTGGTCAAAGGAGACAGGCTTAGGACCTGTTGCCGTAGGGCTGCATGGGTTCAAACCCCATCCCCCGCACTGCGTCTTAATTTAGTGTTTAAGACTGTCAACTTCTATGAATCTCACGCTAAAGTTCCAACGGTCCTATGATGCTGTGTGTGGGATAAAACTTTACCCCATCATCAACTGACCGAAATTTTGTACGTCTCCTGACATGGGTTATACAGTAAATGGGGAGATTGTTGCTTTAGAGCTCAGCTTGCGTTGATATCAGTGCAGGCGGGGAAACCATTTGGCTACTCTTTTTTGGTAAGCAACATATTCTTCGCCTAGAATTTGAATAAGGTTCCTTTCTTCATACGTTGCCATTTTATCGTAGAAGATGAAGAACGCGATCCATATTCCTATTGAAAAAAGCGAGACACTTATGAATAGAAAGGCTAGGCAAGAGAGTAAGGTTCCAAGGTACATTGGATGCCTCACAACAGCGTAAACGCCTGAATCGATGAGCCTGGGTTGAGTATGCCCTTCGTCAAAAACTGCCTTATGAGCCTTTAATACAAGATACGAGCCAAGACACAAAAACACAATCGTTCCCAAGAGAAGCGGTGGAAAAGAAATGACTTCCAAAACAACAGTTGAGTATCCGAATATTAAGAGACTTAGGGTATCAAGCCCCAAGGAAACAAAAAACAAGATAACCATAATGAGCTGAATTCGATCGCAAAGCGGATGTTCTGAACCCAGACCTTGTCTCACCTTTGGATTCCTCCAATAACGTTAGCTATATGAATCGATATATACGAGATTATAATGCTTGAGGCGTCTATAGAAGGGTGAAGTCTGGTTGAATGAAATATTTAGGCTAGAATTGCTTGGTTCAGTTCAGTTGGTTGGGGTGAAGTTTTATCCAACCAACCAAAATCACGATGAATGCGGAAAAGTTATAGCTGAATCGAAGTTATGTTTGTTGAGAAATGAGTTGATTTTCATGGCGATAGATTATCAACGAATGATGGATGGAACACATCCCCCTATTGAAAAAGAGATAGCAGATTTCATAGGAGAGCCAGCAAAAGGGGCTTGGGTGAAGCTAAGACGGTTTCTCAAAGAAAACTATGACATCGAGCCTGAAATGATTTTTAGTGGAAAACACGGGTGGGACTTTCGCTATCGCAAAAGTGGCAAAACCCTGGTCACGCTTACACCCGAGAAGGGTGCTGTTAGAATCCTCATAGTCCTTGGCAGAGAAGAATCTGAAAAAGCTCTTTCAATGCGGAATCAATTGAGTCCCCAAATGTATAAGCTGATAGAAAACACGAAGCAATTGCACGATGGGCGCTGGTTATGGATTAGACTATTTCAGACTAAGGATGCCGAGGACGTAGAGAAACTATTGCCGATTAAGAGAAAACCAAAGAAAACGTAACTCGTGTGCTAAAAACTCGGTGTAAGGAACTTATCTTCAAGTCTCAGAAAAATCTGTATTTCTTTTGCTGTTCTTTCTCTGTCTCTTGAGATTCCGCGGGTTGATTATTTTCACCAGGAATAATGGTTACCTCCACATCTTTTTCTTGTTCCTCATCAACCTTCTCCATAACTTCGGGTTTTTGTTCCTCCGTTACCTTCGCAGGTTCAGTCTTTTCAAGTTCTGTTTCTAGCTCTTTTTTCTTTAATTCCAGCTTTTCCGTAGCTTCGCGTTTCGCCTTAAGCTGTTCTTCTAAGTTCTTAATCGTCACTTTAACTTCAAGTGTATTTACTTCTTCCTGCAAAGTCTTTTCTCTTTCCGTTTCTGACTGTAATTTTTTTTCCAATCCTTCCTTTTTGTTTTGAAGGCTCCCAAATTCATTCTGCGAGGACATGTTTTTCCATCGAATCCTTCTTGTTGTTTTAAAAATAATAAAGTTATGAATGCAGAATCTGAATTCAAAAGGTATATAACGCCTTGTGCGCGCCGCATTGAACGGGATTATCTATACGGTAACGCCATAGCATAGCTTCAACAGAAAGAAATTCAAAAAGACTTGGAACTTGACCTTTTTATCCAGATCATTAAGAGGATGTTGGGAGGCATAGAATAGGCCTTCAGCGCCAAAAAACAAGAGAAAGAGAGGAGTTTTGTTTCATGGTTGTGGGATTTTCCAAATCATGACTCGAGCTTCATGCCAATAATCATCATTTGGCAACCTATAAAGCTCAATCTCGCTTTCGCCAAGAATCCAAAAGACTCCTGCGCTGCCACCATAGGGACCAACAAGTCCTCCATAGGCAAACTGGTGAATGGTTCCGTTCTCAAATTCTCCAATCGTCTCATTAAACCTGCCAAAGACGTACACAAGTACTTCTGTCGTGTTCAACCCATGAGTAAGGTTCATCAGCCAGTAATCTCCTCCATAATCCGTCCAGTTATTTAGCCAACCGCTGTCGTATGCTGGGGCTGGTAACCATCCAGACATGTTAGCTATTGAAAAGCTTACAGCTGGTCCTTGTTCTCCTTTCAACGAATCCAAGAAGTCCTGTTCCGTGCCTGAATTGCCTTGGTCAAGCCATATTTCATACGCAGACTTGCCGTCTAAGCCGTCCGTGCCAGGTAATCCCTGTGATCCTTGAGGACCAGGGTCGCCTTCATCACCTTTAGGACCTTGAGGTCCCACTGCCAACTGCGTTGAAATCGCTGTTGAAATTAGACTGGCAGCCAGAATTGCTATGGCAAGCCCGATTAGAAATGTTTTTCTCGTAACTATAATTTGTTCCATTCTTTCACCTCCTTTGCTAATCTCTTTTATGACTTGCATTTCTGAAGAATAGTTAAAAAGTATTTAGCTTCACTTCGTGAGTCCATATGGATGTGGATCGCAAAAGTGGATTAAAAGGTTTATGCGCACGCTTCATTCGCACACTCACTCTCTGCGTGTGTGTGGGATAAAACTTTACCCCAACCAACCAACGACGGTTGTATGTATTCAAGAAAAAATCCTCATGGGCAGTATACTGAATTCGGAACGCATATACTTCAAAGGTGTGCCAAGAGAGTAGAACAAAGTACTTAGAACCATAATAGGGTATAGATATACATAGTATTGGAATCGAGTATACGCTCAACCAGTGGAAAATTGTGTCCTTGGACAGATAGGCAAGTTTATAACCTCTTGCTGGCGAATAAGAAAGAAATGTTGGTGAGATTTTGGAAAAGGATGACGAAATGTTAGAGGAGCTGAAACAGATACGAACGCTGCTGACGCCCAAGCCCGCTCCACCTACACCGCCGCCTCCGAAAGGCTTGTGGAAAGAATTCATGGATTTTATATCCAAATACAAGGTCATGGGCTTGGCTGTGGCTTTCATTATGGCTGTTTACCTAGGCGCACTAGTACAGGCATTTGTCAAAGACTTCATAATGCCGATAATAGGCTTGGCATTGTCAGGCGCAGGAATCGGAAATCTATCAACGCTTAAGTTTGGAATCCCTTCCACGACTTTTGATGCCTCTGGAAACCCACCTACAGGCTATACTGGACAAATATTTGGAGTAGGAGACTTCTTGGTAGCATTAATAACTTTCATAATCGTGGCCTTTGTAATCTTCCTGCTCGTGAAGATCACCAAGAAGTGGGGCATAGAATAACCCATCCCCCTTTTCTTTCTTGCCTTATGGAAAAGCACTAGAAAATTTGATATACGTAAAGAGCTACTAGAGAATCGTGGTAAGAATGGGACTTTTGAAGAAAGCTAGAGAGAAAGCTGAGGGAGCCGCAAAGAAGACTGGTCAAGCAGCCGAGAAAGTAGGGAAAGAGGGCGTAAAGTTGGGAAAGAAAGGAACAATGGAAGTAAAAAAGACAGCCAAGAAAGTGAAAAAGAAACTTTAGGCACATAATCCTTTGCTCACCTCAACCCATTTCTTTTCTTTGGACGTATTCTCTAACGCAACTTGTGCTCAAGCGAAGCACTTTTAGGCAGGTTCTATTGATAAAAGCAGTCAGGTGATACACTTGCCAGAACCTAAATTTGAATGGTACACGGACAAAGCAGGAAAATTCCGATTTCGTCTTGTAGCCCCGAATGGAGAAACAATTGCAACAAGCGAAGCCTACTCTTCAAAAGACGGATGCGTCAACGGAATCGAATCAGTGAAGAAAAACGCTCCCATCGCAAAGATAGTGGAAGCCAAAGAGTGACAACCCAATCTGAACTACCTTCGTCCTCTTTTTTTTGTTGTTGGATAAAACTTCACCCCAACAAAAAAACAGGTATGCGGAAAAGTTATTGCTGAACTGAATCCATAGAACCAATCAGAATTGTGGACACTGGAAGGGGGGTGATAGTTAAGTTGAAAGAGTGGGAATGCGTGCAAGTTAACCACCACAAGGACATTGGCAAAGTGATTGAGGAATGGGAACGGAAAGGCTGGCGTCTCCATACCTATCAGGCGTCGGGATTTGGTGCGGATGTGAAGCATTACTTGCTGTTTGAGGAAGGTGAGTGAACAAAACAAGTTCAAAAAGCAATAGCGAAACATAAGAATGAAAAAGTGTAATAGAGCAATTCTCCATCACAGTTTGTAAGCAACTGTGACCCTTCTATTATCAGAGAAGAAGAACGATAACTGACTTCTTTCGTTACTTTGCGGGAGACATCTCCACTTGTCGCTGGTGCAAACTCGACCTCGACATGGCGTACTCGTTAGTTCAGCACACGTTTAAACGAATTTGACAGTTTTAAACGTAAGTATAAACCTAATCCCCCGCACTTTGTCGACACATCGGATTTTTTCGTAGCGTTAGCTAGGCTTTTCCAGTTTTTCTTCACGAAAAGGTTTTTATTATATCTGACGAAAGAAGAATTCAGGTGCCCGTTTGGAGACAGAAACGAACGAATACGATGTGATATTCGCTGCGTTGAAACATCCTGTGCGCCGCCAAATTCTGCTTTTTCTTGAGCAGAAGGGTGAAGCGTCGTTTACAGAGATTCAGAAGACTGTAAGCATAGATGACACTGGTTTGATAAGTTATCATTTGGGAGAGTTAGCACCTTTAGTTGAGCAATCTGCGAGAGGGAAATATCGTCTTTCAGAAATAGGTCAAACAAGCATAGCGCTCTTTCGGAAAGTTGAGCAGGAGAAACAAAGGACAAGCACTGTAGTTCGTAGGGAACTTGGAAAGGCAATAGGCGAAATAGTCTTTCTTTTCCTTATTGTAGGTGTTACTCTAATGGCTCCATTAAGCATTGCCATGTACGTATCAGTTCAAAACTTGTATGCACCGACTCTGTCCTTTGGACAGACTGCAGACTTGTATTTAGTCGGGCTTTCCGGAATGATTTTAGGCGCAATTCTATTTGCCTTTTATGATCGACACTATTTTTCAAAG
>CAYVGZ010000003.1:0-52826 GCA_964450845.1 uncultured Candidatus Bathyarchaeia archaeon
TTTAATGTTGATTTTGATGTTTGTTTAAGCTAACGCTAATAAGTCTGAACCATCCAATTTTTATTTCTCAATAGAAGGGGGATGCAGTGCTTAAGGAGATTAGAATTCATGGTCGTGGTGGCCAAGGTAGCGTCACTGCTGCAGACTTATTGGCTCATGCTGCCTTCATTGAAGGCAAGTGGGTTCAAGCTTTTCCATACTTTGGGGCTGAACGACGAGGCGCTCCAGTTAAGGCATTCGCAAGGATAAGCGACGAATCCATACTTGTGCACAGCCAAATTTATACTCCTGATTACGTGATAGTGCTTGATCACGCAATTTACAAGGTTGTAGACGTAACTGAGGGTTTGAAAAAAGATGGAATAATTATTGTAAATACGATGAAGAGGCCTGAAGAAATAGGTTTGAAAGGTTGGCGGGTCGCAACTGTTGATGCAACTGGAATAGCCCTTGAACTTAACTTGCTTGTTGCTGGATTGCCTGTTGTTAACACTGCAATTGCAGGAGCATTTGCAAAGGCAACGAATGAAGTTAAGTTAGCAAGCGTCTTAAAAGTCATAAAAGAAACGTGGACAGGCAGTGCTGGTGAGAAAAACGCAAGGGCGGCGGAACTAGCCTATGAACGTTTAATAAAAGGATGGTGAAATTAAATGGGTTCTGTTCCTAAAACTCGTAAAGAAATGCCCCTTACGCCAATATCGTATCCAACAATTGGCAGCATGGGAAAAACAGGGTCTTGGAGAACTTTCCGCCCAGAGATTGACTATTCCAAATGTACACGATGTACGCTCTGCTGGATTTACTGTCCAGACGCAGCCATCACGCGTCAAGAAGACGACTCTCCGAAAATAGATTATGATTACTGTAAGGGCTGCGGAATATGCGCCAACGAGTGCCCAGTTAAAGCAATAACAATGCATCGGGAGGAAGAATGAATGGCACAGGTGATTATTGATACAGCAAATCACATTGCAGGATACGCCGCGAAAGCAGCGAGAGTTAAGGTTGTTGCGGCATATCCCATAACTCCTCAGACAACGATAGTTGAAAAGATAGCTGAATTTGTTGAAACTGGAAAGATGGATAGCGAATACGTTCGCGTAGAATCCGAGCACAGTGCTATGGTAGCTTGTATAGGCGCTGCTGCAACTGGCGTCAGAACTTTTACGGCAACTTCTGCTCATGGATTAGCCCTTATGCATGAAGCTTTGCATTGGGCTTCAGGTTCACGTTTGCCGATTGTAATGGCTGTTGTTAACCGTGCCATGGGCGCTCCTTGGAGTATATGGCCAGATTTCAGCGATTCTCTTTCTCAAAGAGACACTGGGTGGCTTCAGTTTTACTGTGCTGACAACCAAGAGGTTTTTGACACCATAATTCAAGCCTACAAACTTTGCGAAGATGAGCGAGTCTTCCTGCCAGCTATGATTTGCCTTGAAGGCTTTATTCTGTCACATACCTATATGCCCGTGAAAATTCCTGAACAAAAGAAAGTTGATGACTTTCTGCCACCATATAAATATGGATGGATCTTAGACATTAACCATCCTTTCTCGCATTCAAATCTTGTTGCACCTGAATGGTACATGGAGTTTCGTTATATGATTCAAGAGGCCATGGAAAATGCAAAACGCCTCATTCCAGTGATCGATAAAGAATACGGCGAAACTTTCGGGGTCGAACACGGCGGATTAGTTGAGAAGTACAAGTGTGAAGATGCAGATTTAATACTACTCACCATGGGGACCATGGGTAGCGAAGCAAAAATAGCGGTAGAGAACCTTCGCAAAGATGGGTTAAAAGTTGGATCCGCAAGAGTTCGAGTTTTCCGTCCATTTCCAACAGAAGAAATTGGAAAGCTTGGACAGCAAGCGCAGATGTTTGCAGCCATAGACCGCCACATATCATTTGGGATGGAGGGTTTTCTTGCGACAGAAATCAAGGCGGGTCTTTCCAATCAAAAAGACCGTCCTTTAGTTGCGGGGTTTATTGCTGGCTTAGGGGGAAGAGATGTAACTTCTGAAACGATTGAAAAGATTGCTAAAAAATCGCTAAAATGGATGCGTGGTGGCAAGGTAGAGAGAGAAACCGAATGGGTTGATTTGAGGGAGTAAAATTAATGGTGACAATAAAAGAGCTTCCAAAAGACGAATATTTACTTAAGGGTCATGCAGCTTGTGCTGGCTGCGGTCCTGCCATTTCACTTCGCCTGCTTTTCAAAGCATTAGGAAACAAGCTTGTCTTAGTTGTTCCTGCTTGCTGCACAACAGTGATTCAAGGACCTTATCCCTACACTTCTTTTGAGGTTCCGCTCCAAAACATATTGTTCGAATCAACTGCTGCTGCAGCGTCGGGAATTGTCGCCGCTTTGCATCAAAGAAATCTTGAAGGCATAACTGTTGTCGGTTGGGCTGGAGACGGTGGAACCGTTGACATTGGGATTCAAGCGTTGTCTGGGGCGGCTGAGAGAGAAACAGACTTCATTTATATTTGCTACGATAACGAAGCTTATGGCAATACAGGAATGCAGCGGAGTGGGGCAACACCTTACGGTGCATGGACCACGACGACGCCTTCTGGGAAGAGAGAACGTAAAAAAGATATGGCCTTAATTATGGCTGCCCATCGAATACCCTACGTTGCAACAGCCTGTCCATCATACCCCCTTGACTTGGTGAACAAGCTTAGAAAGGCTAAGGATATTAAAGGTACAAAATACATTCACATTTTGGCACCATGTCCAACAGGATGGCGCTATGATACAAGCAAAACCGTTGAATTGGGAAGACTTGCTGTTCAAACGGGTTTGTGGGCTCTCTTTGAAATTGAGTATGGAAAGTTTAAACTTAATTCTCCCAGCGATAGGTTGATTGATAAGGCTAAACGTAAACCGGTTAAGGAATATTTGAGTTTGCAGGGTAGATTTCGCAGCTTAACTGATGATGATATTGAAAGAATTCAGAAATGGGTGGATGAGGACTGGGATAAATATCATATGCTAGCGTCAAATAGTGCATCTGATTTTGCATCGTATGGAAAAGCATGAGAAGGGCTTGAAAGTTTATTGTATAGAAGTTGCGAGGAGCGAAGGTAAAAAGGCAAATGTTTCAGCCATCGAAATCACGGTGACTAAGTCGTAATGCGGTTCTCTTTCCCTTAAAGTGCAAATAATATATTGATGCACTGTTCCGTAGTATTAAACTGTTTTTTTACGTTCTTTTTTGAGAAAGGGCATAGGTAATTATATATAAAACTGTTTTTTCTAATCGTTAACCCCGCTGGTGATGTGAAGATGAGTGCTTACCCGAAAATAGTTGTTGCCCCCCCGGGACCCAAAGCCAGAGAGTTAGTCAAAAAAGATGAAAACCTAATTTCGCCTTCTTACGTGCGGTTCTATCCGCTTGTAGTTGAACATGGCAAAGGTTGTATAGTGAGGGACGTTGATGGAAACGAATACATAGACTTCAATTCTGGTTTAGTATGCTTAAACGTTGGTCATAACCATCCTAAAGTGGTTGCGGCGATAAAGAATCAATGTGACCGATTTTTACATTATTCTAACACAGATTTCTACTATAATGAAGTCGTTGACCTTGCTGAAAAACTAGCAGGAATCGCTCCTGGAAACTTTGATAAAAAGGTTTATTTTGGCAACAGTGGAGCTGAAGCAATTGAGGCAGCGGTCAAACTTGCGAAATGGCACACTCGAAAGCAACTATTTATTGGATTCATAAGTGCCTTCCACGGGCGCACAATAGGAGCCCTATCTTTTACAGCTAGTAAGCCCACTCAACGGCGCTACTTCTCCCCGTTAATGCCAGGTGTCACTCATGTGCCATATCCATATTGTTACCGTTGCCCTTTCAAACTGACTTATCCTGAATGCCATTATTGGTGTATAGATTTCATTGACGAATTTGTCTTACAGAAGTATGCGCCTCCAGAGGATGTCGCTGCGATACTCTTGGAGCCGATTCAAGGTGAGGGCGGATACGTTGTTCCGCCGCCAGAATATTTCCAGCGGTTAAAGAAGCTTGCTGACAAGTATGGCATATTGCTTATAGATGATGAAGTTCAGGCAGGCATGGGCAGAACTGGAAAATGGTTTGCAATTGAACACTGGGACGTTGAACCAGACATCATATGTAGCGCAAAAGCACTAGCTTCTGGGCTTCCGTTAGGCGCAACAGTCGCTAAAGCAAAAATAATGGACTGGGTTGGCGGTTCACATGCAAGCACTTTCGGCGGTAACCCCCTTTCATGCGTTGCAGCAAACGCAGTTATTGACGTTATTAAAGAGGAAAAATTACTGGAAAACGCAACCAAACAAGGCACCTACATCCTAAAGAGACTTGAAGAATTGAAAGACAAAAGTGAAATAGTCGGCGATGTGAGGGGCAAAGGCTTAATGATAGGCATGGAAATTGTAGAAAACAAAGAATTCCAAAAGCCATCACCTAAAAAATCCTCGGAGATTATGATGCGTTCATGGAAACGTGGAGTTGCCGTTATCACCTGTGGAGTTTCAACCATAAGGATTGCACCGCCACTTAGCATTACGAGAGAACTAGTAGACGCAGCATTAGAAATAACTGATGACACTGTAAAAGAAGTTGAGAAGGAAGCTTAACCCATTAGCGTGTTTAAATGGAAATTCGAAAACTAACGATAAACGACTACGAAGAAATCATTAAACTTTGGTCAAAGGCAAGATTACCCTATAAGCCAAGGGGAAGAGACAGTAAAGAAGCAATAGCAGTAGAAATGAAGGCAAACCCAGAATTTTTTCTAGGCGCTTTTGGTGATAGCCGTCTTGTTGGTATGGTCATCATAAGTTGCGACATGCGAAAGGGCTGGATTAATCGTCTAGCAGTTGATCCAGATTATAGGAACCGCGGTATTGCCAAGGCTTTGATTGCTGAATCTGAAAAGACATTAAGAAAACGTGGGGTCAGAATTTTCTGTGCCTTAGTTGAGGATTACAATGCTGTATCAAAAAAACTCTTTAAGGAATGCGGTTACGTGGAACATCGTGACATAATATACTTTAGTAAACGGGATAGCAATGAGGTCTAACCATTTTTCATTTAGAAGTTATGTGGCTTTGCTATAACCTCTTTTATTTTTAGATCGAAGAATCTTGCGGCGTTTGCGGGACGTATTCGAAGCGCCGTATCTGCGCCTTTACCCGTCCCAGCGATAGCAACAACATCGCTGTCAACTGGAATCAAACCTGCGTCAGCTGCCATCAATGTAATTTCTACACATACTTTTGTTCCTTCTCCCATCAGTCTGAGCACATTGGCAATGAGCTCCAGAGGCTGTATTGTCCCGAAATCTTTACGAATTGCCCGTTCTGCGCTGCTTAAAGCATGAACTCCAGTAAAAATTTTCGCTTCATTCGCCAATATTTCTTTTCTATGCTCTTCTAGCAACTGGGTTTTTCCGGGTTCTTGAAAACCGAAGCAATGTGTAACTATGATGATGTTATGTCCTTTGAAGGTTTTAGATGCTTTGGCTCCTGTTTCTCCAGTTGTTGAAGCAATTACTATGTCTTTTATTTCTTGTTTTTCTACATACTCTTTAACAGACTCCAATAAGGCGTCAGTGTTCTGCCCGCCCGCTTCTTTAAAATAGGTCACTTTTCTCTCAACTAAACTCACGAGTTTTCCCTCACTAAATTTAATCAATAAAGCCTAATCTTTTTTTATATTTTTGGAAAGGTGTCAAGGATTAAGTAGTTTTTTTCTTAAGGGGTTTTCTTTTTAATTCCGTACCGCATACTTCACATTTTCTAGACTTGTAATCCGCTGGGTATCTTCTATGGCATGCTGGGCAATATCTTATCCATTGCAGGCGGAAACGGATGCCAAAAGTAGCCAGTGAAGCAAATTCTATGCTCAATTGATCCGCAACATTCTGTATAGAGTAATCATCAGTAGCAATTAATGGAGAATAACCATGCATCTTAAGCTCTAGGGCTAATGCTAAAATTTGAAAGTCTGTTTCTGACAGAAAAAAAGCGTCTCCGATAATTTTTGCTGACTTTTTAACCTCGTCTAAAAAGGTTTCATCTGGCGTTTTTACTTTCAACTTCCCGCTCTCCACTGCTGTTTTAAACCTAACCCAAGACATGGAGCCTTTCATTATTTCATCTTTGACCATGGGAATAGTGTATTGTTCTTCGCCTATTGAAAATGGGTCAAAGCCGGCTAAAAAGGCGGACGTATCCAAAACTATGACTCTTTTACCAGTCTTAACAGTTAGATTTTTCATTACGTTCCCTTAAAAAGAAGTCTGCTTCTTAAACGATCGTAAAAGTTTTCCTTAAACCTTATGAAAGATGTTTCGTGTTTGGAACGCGTTACTGTTAGATTTGGAATTTTGGAACTTATGATTTGACGGTGATGCCCATCAACTACTATAAGCACTTTTCTCGGTCTAATAACATCAACTGTGAGGCTTGAATCCGCTGGGAAAACAATTGAACGGAAAACGCTCAGAGCACATACTGGTGTCAAAACAAAAGCATTTACGTCCGGGTCTAAAACGGGTCCTCCAGCCGAGAGCGAATAACCAGTGGAGCCGGTGTGTGTAGCTACCATTAAACCGTCTGCCTGGCAGTTTAAAATTGGCTCATTATTCTTCAAGATTCGAGCGTAAAGCAACTTCGCTGGCTCACCGGCTGAGACTAATACCTCATTTAAGGCGTCTGGAAACTTTGTCTTGTCTGCAGTTATGGAAAGCTTCATGCACTTTTCAATTGTGATTTGTCCTTTCAAGCATTTGTCTACTGCTGCAAAAGCCTGTTTGGGCTCTACTTCAGTTAGGAAACCTCGAACACCCATGTTTATTGCGAGTATTGGGGGTTCCGGTTTCTGAATAGAAACGCAGGTTCTTAGTATTGTTCCATCGCCGCCAATTGTGATTATAAAATCTGTTTTCATCTTCTCTAATTGAGCGCTCTTTTGTTTTATGCTCATTTTCTCCGCTAACGTGTCCTCCACATATACTTCTAACCCCTTGGTCCTCAAAAATTTAGCCAAATCATCTGCCAGTTTTATGGCTTTTCTCTTGTCAAAACGGGCGACTATTCCAACGCTTTTAAACAACTGTTTCACCCATCATTAGTTAACACACTTCTTTTTCAATTATATATGGTTAGAGGTTAAAGTTTTTAGAAACGCAGAGCATAATTGTTTTGTTTTCCAGCTTTATCTCTAGCATGTTTTTTAATCTGTTTCAACGCATTTTAGATGTGGTGCCTCGGAACGTGAGCGTCTGGGAAAAAATCTACAAAGCGATTGCTGACAGAATAGTGGAAGAAGACAGAGCCTTTGAACTTGCTTATCTGAGATTTGGTGAAGCTAGAAAATGGGTAGTTAAGCAAGCTGGTCTGAAACCTGATTCGTTGGTTTTAGAAATCGGGTATGGTCAGGGTTACCTATCTATGGAGTTGGCTTCCGTCTTGACGTATGGAAGAGTGATAGGCGTCGACCTTCTTCACGAAAACTGCACGATTGGAGTTAGTCGCTGGATTGTCAAACAACTTGGGATGCAAGAAAGAATGGCTTTAGTCTCTTCAGATTCGACAAAACTTCCCTTCACGAAAGAAACCTTTGACGCAGTTGTCAGTTTTCTGGCTCTGCAAAACATAAAGAACACTAGAGGAAGTGAGGGTGTTCTAGCCACAGTAGATGAAGCATGCCGAGTTGTGAAGAAAGGCGGCATTGTCGCCCTAGCTGACGATTCATTTCCCCTTTGCAGACCAAAAGCAGATCAGGGAAGACTCTTCGATGCCATTAAACATCATTGGGACATCCTTTTGCCATCTGCAAAAGAACTCATTGAACGGATGAAAAGGAATGAAATCTCTGAAGCTAAGGCTTTGTCCTACGATCCAAAGGAAAGCTTGCTTCCTAAAGACGCAGAAAGAGAACTACAATTGAGTGCCAAATGGGCAGAGCCATTTGGAGTGAAAGTAGATTTTGGCAATTTTTGGAAGGAAGTAGGCGAAATAATCAGAAGGAGCGGTCGAACTTATAGTAAAGTGGTTCTTTTGCTCGGAAGAAAAACAAGCTCTTAACACAAAAAAATATTCGGCAAGCAAAAAATTGGCTCTTTTTCAAAACTTAACTTATATATGGGTGTTGTTTAGAATTGCGGTGAATGAAGGCTGCTGTAAGTTGGTGGGCGTATGAGTAAGCCAGTTGATGTTGGAAGTTTACGTGTGGGCGGCTACATGATTATCGATAACGAACCATGCCATATAGTTGACATAACGAAGTCAAAACCAGGAAAGCACGGTTCAGCCAAAGCAAGAATAGTCGCCATAGGCGTTTTTGACGGTGTAAAGAGAAGTTTTGTGAAACCTGTGGACTTAAACGCTGAAGTTCCGATAATTGATAAGAGAATGGGCCAAGTCTTTGCGGTTAACCCTTCTGGCATTCAAATAATGGACTTGGAAACATACGAATATTTCGATGCTCCTTATCCTGAAGATGAGAGTTTGAAAGCGAAACTTGCTCCTGGCGTTGAGATTGAATATTGGCGGATACTTGGCAGAGTAAAAATCATGAGAGCAAAGTAGAACTAAAGGCTGAACTTAGGCGAAATCTTTCGAGATCACTTAGTGTCCCGTCGCCTATCTTTTGAGGAGGCAGCATCTTTTGGATGTTAAAGTCAAATTGAAGGATGAAAGAACCGTTCTAATAAGAGAATTTCAAGTCGAAGATAAAGAGAAATTCATTGAAATGTACGAGAGTCTTTTGGCTGAAGCGGTTCGATGGGAGATGCCGCCTTATACTAGAGAAAGTCTCGAAAAAGGATGGTTGAGCAATCTACAGAACCTGATTTGCATAGTAGCCTTTTACAACGACAAAATTGTGGGGGCATGCTCAAATCTTCAAATCTCCTCATCCAATATTGAAAGAATAATGGGTTTAATATTGGCTAGCTCCACCAGTCCCAATCAAGGTATTTGAAGCTCAAGTAAAGGATTAAGAGGATTACTCCCCAACTTAATGCGATGCCTGCAATCCCTAATACAAAGTTTTCACTCAGGTAGGTGTAGCTTGCCCAAGCACTTACCCCACATAAACCCATTAATATGAGACTGAACATGATGAATTGAATTGCCCGCTCCACAGCCAATTATGTTTCCTCCTTTGAACTGTTAGAAGTAGTGCTTTGTGTTGTTAAGATTTTCTATGAAAGCTTATTTTGTTGTTTTTTGTGATATGTTTTGAAGCCAATGATGCAAGAAGAGCCGTCTGATTTGTGACGACATTTATGGGCTGAGGCTTCGATCACCTATTCTATCGGAATCCTAAATTCGTGTGTGCGTGGTAGACGAATCTCGAGTATTCCTTTCTTGAAGCGGAGTCCCATTTTGTCCATATATACTGGTACTGGAACACGTAGGTGGCAGTGTAATTTCTGGAATTCTCCTTTGTGATGGGTTATGCCGAAGTCGGTGAACTGTATTTTCCGTTTCATGGTTGCCAATATTTCGATAGTGTTTTTGTCTACTGGTTTAACTTGTATGGAGTTTTCTTTCGTGAGAGGTAAATCGACAGTCACTATCACCTCTGTCGGGGTCACTCTCATATTGCGAAGCGGCTCCATCGTGCAAGCCTTCTGATTCCAGCTCGGCCTTTCTATCAGCGTCTCTCTCCATCTTTCAAACTCTTCTTCTAATTCTTCAAAGTAATTGTCAAGTATATCCATGATTGAGCGTTTTCTTTTGGTTGACATTGCCGTTTTCCTCCTTATGATACGTATACTGGGATGTCGTACTCCTGACCTTTCTTCATGCTGGGCATCTCTTGCTGTGTTCGCTTCATCACATCTCTCGCCTTCAAGCGAATTTCTTCGCCCTTTTCCAGAAGTTTTGCAGTATCCACTTTTACTCCAGTCATAGTAGCCAAACCCTTTAGCACCTCTGCTGCTGCTTCTGGGTCTGGGTAGTTGAGGAAACACTGTGCTAGTAATGTTATGGCAGGCAATCCTATTTGAGCGCAACGCAACAGCATAATCGCTTGAGGACCAACCATGTATCCTTCCATCAATGCTTCGATACCCTTGTCTTGAACTTTTTTCAACATTTCTGGATTTGATGCGGCGGCAAACACTTTCAATTCTTTTGCATCTTGCCTGTCTTCAATTGGAATGCCGCTCATCGAAATCATCATTTTAGCCTTTTTGTTTTTTCCCCAATCGATTAAGGCATTCATTATTTGGTAGATGGCATCCGCAGATATCGGCGTTTCAGAAACGGCTAGGAGAATGTTATGGTTACCAAAAATTCTTATCGAAGAATGAGGCAGCCCTTCATGCAAAACGATGAGCGGTTGTAGCAATCTTGAATCAATGTACGCCACTTCAGCAAGGTTAAGTTCTTCAACCAAATGTGAAGCAGCTATCACGCCTACTAACCCAACATCTGGAAAGCCGAAGAGCATGATGGCATCAGATGGAATTTCCTTCTTCTCTATAATTTTTATTTCTTCACTCAAATTTAATTTCCTCAACCATCTCTTAAAAAGCGTGCAGTGTAAAAACTTTATGGAACGCAAACGTTGAAAACGGAATATCTATTTAAAGGGGGGTATATTTTTTAAATCTGGAGAAAGCTATGGCTTTAGAACGTTTAGGTTCCTCACTTCACGATGCCCTAAAAAAGCTCTTCAAAGCCTCTATCGTAGATGAGGCTGCTGTTAAAGAACTTGCTCGCGACGTGCAAAGAGCTCTCCTACAAGCGGATGTGAACGTTAAACTTGTACTTGACATTTCAAAACGAATAGAAGAAAGAGCATTAAAAGAAAAAGTTCCCCCAGGCGTTTCAAGACGTGAACACGTAATAAAAGTTGTTTACGAAGAATTAACACGTTTCCTCGGAGAAAAGCCCGTTCCAATAAGAATAGAAACTGGAAAAAGAAAGGTGATGATGCTTATTGGCATACAAGGCTCTGGAAAAACAACAGCCGCAGCCAAACTAGCAAGATACTTCCAAAAAAGAGGTCTAAAACCAGCTTTAATTTGTGCAGACACTTATCGACCAGGCGCTTATGCACAACTCCAGCAACTGGCAAATAGAATTAACGTATCATTGTATGGCGAACTGAAAGCAAAGGATCCTACTAAAATAGCCCTTAATGGCTTAAAACAGTTCAATGACAAAGACGTAATAATCATCGATACTGCTGGTCGCCACAAAGAAGAGCAGGAACTAATCAAAGAGATGATGATGCTTGAGAAAAACATCAAACCAGACGAAGTTATGCTAGTAATTGACGGAACAATTGGTCAACAAGCAATGGTTCAAGCAAAAGCCTTCAACGAGGCAACACCTATAGGCTCTATCCTTGTAACAAAACTAGACGGTTCAGCCAGAGGTGGAGGAGCCCTCTCGGCAGTTGCGACCACAGGTGCTCCGATAAAATTCATCAGCACTGGCGAAAAAATTGAAGATATAGAGCCTTTCATTCCTTCTCGTTTCGTTGGCAGGCTTCTGGGCATGGGCGACCTAGAAACTTTAATTGACAAAGTGCGTGAGGCAGAAGTAAGAGTTCCCGAGAAGAAAGCCAAAGCTATCTTGAGCGGCAAGTTCACTTTAACAGACATGTACGAACAGTTCGAAGCCATGAAGGGAATGGGACCCTTCAGAAAACTTTTGAAAATGCTCCCTGGCATGTCCTACGATATACCTGAAGACATGCTGAACACAGCTGAAGACCGCTTAGAAAAATGGCGCGTCCTGATTCAGTCTATGACACCTGAAGAAAAGAATGACCCAAAAATTTTCAACTCTTCGAGGATAAAACGTGTCGCTAGAGGTTCAGGAACAAGCGAAAAGGAAGTCAAGGAACTTCTCAAACAGTATTCGATGATGCGCCGTGTGCTAAAAACACTGCGGAGAAAGAAGAAACTGCCTTTCTTCGGCAAAGGATTGCCAGTCGATTTTAAGTAAATTTAAACAATGTTGAAAAGGACTGCCTCATGGACATTTTAGAAAAAGCACAGAGAATGCTTGAAGAATACCCCTTATGCGACCACTGTCTAGGAAGACAATTTGCCCTTCTCGGTCATAGCATAGAAAATGATGAGAGAGGAAAGGCGATAAAACTAGCTTTGACGCTTAAGGCTCATGAACTGGCTCTTTCAAAAAGCAGGGAAGGCGTAAAAATTCTCAAAATCCTTGCGACGAACGGTTTCTCTAAAACAACACAAGAAATACTGCAAAAAATGAAAAAGCGCATTCCAAGTAAAAACTTTCCAAAAACATGCTTTTTGTGCGAATATAAATTCAAGACCACTGGGAATCTGGCGGAGAAAGCCCTCAAAGAGCTTGAAGGTTATGAATACAACAGTTTTTTGGTGGGAACAGAGTTGTCAGTTGCAGTTGAGGAACGTGAAGACGAATTTAAAGCCAGGTTTGATGCAGGCTATGGAGAAAACATGAGGAACGAGTTTGGAAGAGTAATAGGGAAGAAAATTGCTGAACAAAACGGAAAAATTGTGGATTATAGGAAACCTGAAATTGTTGTGCTTGTTAACCCCTTCTCCGAAGAAATAAATCTTCAAATAAATCCGCTTTATGTTGCGGGTCATTACACGAAACTTGTTAGGGGTATACCACAGTCAAAATGGTTCTGTTCAAACTGCCGAGGGAAAGGCTGCGAAAAATGCAATTGGACTGGAAAAATGTATCCAGAATCGGTGGAAGAATTAATTGCAAAACCGTTCTTAGACTCAACGGGCGGCGTGAAAGCCTCTTTTCATGCTTCGGGCAGAGAAGATATAGACGCTCGCATGCTAGGCAAAGGCAGACCTTTCGTAATAGAGATGACAAAACCCAAAAGGCGGTTTTTAGACCTTAAAAAAGTAGAAGAGGTCGTTAATACTTATGCTAAAGGTAAAGTTGAAATTTCCAACTTGCGGTTTGCAGACAAAGATGTTGTTAGAAGGTTGAAAAAGGCAGAATCTGCACAAAAGGAATACCATTTAATAATGGAATTCGAAAATAAAATAGCCACGAAGGACTTGCGCCTCTTAGAAGAGAAATTGACAAATGTTATGATTATGCAGAAAACGCCACTCCGTGTTTTGCATAGACGGGCGGATTTAACGCGAGAAAAGTACATATACGAGGTGAAAGTAAACAAATTGTCGCCTAAAAAGGCTGAAATGAAGGTACGATGCCAAGGAGGACTTTACGTTAAAGAATTGGTGACTGGAGATGAAGGGAGAACAACACCAAGCGTTTCAGAAATTCTCAAAAACAGAGCGAAGCCTATCAAGCTTGATGTTTTAAACGTGATTATGGGAGATTAAAGGTGTGGAAAAATGAGGAAATCTAGGGGATACCGTGCGGGAACACGCCGCCTTCTAAAAAAGGAACCTAGGGAGCGAGGTAAAACGACAATAAGCAAACTACTCTACGAATACCAGCCCGGATGGCGAGTAGTCATCAAAATAGACTCAAGCATTCAAAAAGGGATGCCTCACAAACGTTATCACGGTAGAGTCGGAACAATAATCGACAAACGCGGTCGAAGTTACATTGTAAGTGTTCAACAAGGAGACGCCATAAAAAATATAATTGTTAGACCAGAACATTTAGAACCCTATGCGGGGTTATCATAAATGTCTGAAAAGGATGTAAAAGAAAAGGAACTTACTCTTCCACAAGTTAAAAAGTTGTTAGAATCGATGGGTGAAGAGAATCTTGACCAGTTTCAACGCCGCACGCTTGATTATATTGCCAAGTTTTCCAAGGCGGATGCTGAGGTAGCTGAAAAGCTTGTAGAAAAGCTTGTGACAGAATTTGGCGTGGAAAAAGATGAGGCTGTTCAAATTGTTAATTGTATGCCAAAAACCGTTGAAGAGTTGAGGGTTTTTCTAGCTGGTGGCCGTAAGATTATTGAAACGTCAAAATTGGAGGCCATAGTTGCCCTTTTAAATGAACATCGAAAACTGAAATAGGCAAATCAGCTACTATTTTTATGCAACAAAAAGGGTAGAACAAAGGCGGATATGATGGAAAAGCGATACGAAGAGTACGGTTACGTTCTAGATTTCTTGCAGCATGGTCGCCCAGGAGTGCGTCCTTCTGGGAGGGCTGGCTATCGAGCGGGAGCCTTGGTTCAGTTGATAGGTGAAGAGTTTTTCACACTTTTAGAAGCATTGGTGAAGGAAGGTGTCATTCTTAAGCCTTACGACCGCGTTTATGTTGGCAAGGAGAACCGTGAGGAAATCACGTATATAATTGGGCGGATAGGCTATGAGGAGTTGACTGCCGCTGCGAAGATGGAGCTTTCAACTGTTATCAGTAAAGTCGTATTGAATCGGGAAAAGTGGTTCGTCGACTTTTTCAATACTGCAAGGGCTATAACGCCGAGGATGCATGCGCTGGAACTGCTTCCGGGGATAGGGAAAAAGTACATGTGGCAAGTTGTTAATGAGCGTGAGAAAAAACCGTTCGAGAGTTTTGATGATTTGCAGAAGCGTACAGAATTGCCTAATCCTGTGAAGCTTATTACTAAGAGGGTTTTAGAGGAGTTGGCTGGCGATAGCAAGTACCGACTGTTTACTAGGGCGTACTAGCATGTTTTAGTTGGTTAGCGGGGTAATATGAGTCTTTTAGAGAGAACGAAGTTTCTTCTTCGAAAGTATCGAATTTTTCCGAACAAATTTTTAGGGCAAAACTTCTTGGTTGAGCCTTCAATTTTGCAAAGTATGGCTAATTATGCTTCGCTGGACGAGAACGATGTGGTGTTGGATATTGGTGCTGGTTTAGGTTTTTTGACGCGTTTTCTGTCGAATAGATGTGGAAGCGTTTTGGCTGTCGAATCTGATGTGCATCTTGTGAAAATTTTGTGTGAGGAGCTAAAGGATTTGCCAAATGTCAAAGTAATCGAGGGCGATGTGCTCAAAGCACGTATTCCACAATTTAGCAAAGTGGTTTCAATTCCTCCATATAATATTTCTTCTCGTTTGCTTTTGTGGCTTTTTGCCAAAAATTTTGAGTGTGCAGTGTTGATTTTTCAAAAAGAATTTGTGGATCGGCTTGTGGCTTCTGTTGGAAGTGAAGACTATGGATGGTTGACAGTTTTTGCCTATTATCATGTAGAAGTTGAACTTTTAGACGATGTTCCTAAGTGGATGTTTTATCCGCAGCCAGAAGTGGATTCGATTATTATACGTTTAAAACCGTGGAAGGTGTCGCCTTTCAAGTTGAAGAATGAAGTGTTATTTAGGCAATTGGTTCGATCACTTTTCACGCAACGCAACAGGAAAGTTAGAAATGCCATATTGCCTTTCGTGAAAGGTATGTCTGCTATTGTAACAGAAAATGCTGTCAAGTTGAGTGAGGCTTTTCCGTTTGCTGATAAAAGGGTGAGGGAATTAGCCCCTGAAGATTTTGGAGCGTTAGCAAATGCCTTCTCCGATTAAAAAGGTGTTTTTTGAGGATTACGTCTTTGGGGTTTCGGAAAATGTTTATGAGCCTGCTGAAGATTCGTTTCTTTTTGCTGAGAATCTGGTGGTTAGAGAGGGCGATGTTGTTCTTGACATGGGAGCTGGGTGTGGCATATTAGGTGTAGTTGCAGCGAAGAAAGCGGGGAAGGTTGTTGCTGTTGATGTGAATCCTTATGCTATTCGGTGTGCAAAGAAAAATGCGAAGTTGAACGGTGTTTTGGATAAAATGTTCTTTGTGCAAGGAGACCTGTTCACAGCAATAAGGTCTGGAGAGAGATTTGATTTGGTTCTCTTTAATGCTCCGTACTTGTCTTCAGAAAGTGTTGAGGATTTGTCTTGGCTTGAGCGTGCTTGGTCTGGTGGGATTGCTGGTAGGCAAGTTGTTGACTGCTTTATTTGTGAGGTGCCGAAATATTTGAAGCGGGATGGGCGTGTCTTTTTGACGCAGTCCACATTGTCTGGTTTTGATGAAACTTTGCGGAAATTTGGGGAAAATGGCTTAAAAGCGAGTGTTGTTGCAGAACAGGATTTGCCGTTTTTTGAAACGATAGCGCTTGTGAAGGCGGAACGGTGAATTTTTGGGAAGTTAAATAAGTGTATTCGTATAATTTGGTGTGGATGGTTTAAGATGGAGAAGATGGTTGGGTGTTGTGGAATAATCTGTTCTGATTGTCCAGTTTTGATAGCTACACGAAAGAATGATGATGCAGAGAGGCAGCGAGTTGCTGAAATATTTACTAAGCAATATGGGAAAGAGTATAAGCCAGAGGACATTAACTGTGACGGTTGTTTGAGTGATAGTCAACGAATTTTCAGCTACTGCAATGCTTGTGAAATACGGAAGTGTGCGAAGGAGAAAAACGTTGCGAACTGCGGTTCCTGCGCGGATTATCCGTGTGAAAAGCTTTCTAAATTGTTTGCTGAATATTCGAAGGCTAAAGAGACGCTGGATGAGATAAGGCGTGAGTACGGCATCATTTAAGTTTCTGCAGTCTTAGCTCGTCTCTTACTGGTAGTCCACCTATTCCTTTCAAAACCTTGCCGTGTTTTTCTGCAATAACGTTAGGTTTTACTTCGTAAATCTGAAACCCGAGGGACTGGTAAAATGCTAAGGCTGGCAAATCGTCATTTGAGGTTGAAACTAGTAACTTTTTCTTTCTAAGCCTTTTAGCTTCTGCTTCAACTTTTTTGATTAAGCTTTTGCCTACTCCGGCATTTTGATGTTTGGGTAATATGCCTAAAGCCACGATTATAATGGCATCGTCGACTTCTGCAAAAGAAACAAATCCAATAACGTTGCTTCCAGACTTTGCTACGTACGCAGGAAGCTCTGCTACGGTGAATTTTCTGTCAAAAGTGAGTTGCTCTTCCTCTCCCCAAAAACGTTGAACAATCTCCCGAATTTTTTTTCCTTTCTTTGTCTAATGCTACTTTTTTAATTGTGTAGTTCACGGTGGTTTTCTTTGTGCATGAGGTGCATACGGTTCGCAATTTAGCATGTTCTCCGCATATCGATTTTCCGCAGATGTTGCATCTGTAGATTGCGTCTTTTTTGCATATTTGCAGCTCATGGGTTTGACCTCTCTGCGTGTGCTTAGCCTAGACCCCCTTATATATAGATTGAACTTCTAATACACTTAGGTAGAGATTTAAGATTCCCAATATAAACCTCAAAGGTCAAGAACGAGCTTAGGAGGCAGAATGCAGAGAGCTTTTATAAAAATTTTAATAGGGAGGAAACAGGTAATTTATAAATGGAATGCCGTTGGAATTAGATAAGATATACCTTGGAGACTGCGGGGAGATACTTAAGACTTTTCCAGACGATTCAATCGACCTGATCGTAACATCTCCACCATACGCCTACAATCGGAAATCAACCTATGGCGGTATCCCTGTTGAGAAGTATGTTGGCTGGTTTCTTCCAATTTCCTTTGAACTGAAAAGGGTTCTAAAGCCAACTGGTTCTTTCGTTCTGAACATTAAAGAACGAGTTGTAAATGGTGAGCGACATACTTATGTTATTGAACTGATTCTTGAAATGAGGAAACAAGGTTGGCTTTGGGCTGAGGAGTATATTTGGCATAAGAAGAATTGCTACCCTGGAAAGTGGACTAATCGTTTCCGTGACGCTTGGGAACGTTGTTTGCATTTCACTAAAGAAAAGAAGTTCAAGATATTCCAAGATGCTGTGAAAGTCCCAATAGGAGAGTGGGCAAGTACAAGGCTGACGAGACTGAGCGAGACTGATAAGAAGCGTGACAAATCGAAGTCTGGAAGCCCCTTCGGGAAAAACGTATCTCATTGGTTAGGGAAGACAACTGTATATCCAACTAATGTTCTACACCTTGCAACTGAATGTTCAAATCGTAATCACAGTGCAGCATTCCCGATAGCTCTGCCTAGCTGGTTCATCAAGCTTTTCACACAGGAGGGAGATGTGGTTCTAGACCCATTTATAGGTGTAGGTACAACTGCTGTAGCATGTGTTAACTTGAAGAGGAGATATGTTGGAATTGACATTATGAAGAACTATTATGACCTAGCGATTAAGGCTGTAGAGGAAGCCAGAGGCATCAAACGAAATGGTAGACAGGTTGTTTTGGCATGAATACTAATCAGCTTGAGAGACTTATAGCGAAGTGTCTTCGCGATTTCTATAGTAGACGTATCAAGCGGATTCAGGAACTTAAACTGAGGGATTTTCTGAGCAAGAAGAATCCTTACCTTTTTCGTGCAATAGGTACTGAGAAGGCTTCAGAGATTGTGGAGGATGTTCTAAAAGCCTTCATAAGTTCCTCAGATGAGGGCATGTTTGGTGATGCCTTCTTTGAGCCTATTGCAAAACTAGCCTCTGGGGGTGTTGTCTCTCCATCAGAAGGTGTAGATGTCGCTATAGAAACGAAAAACCGATACATGGCAATCGCAGTAAAGTCGGGTCCAAATTGGGGAAATGCAAGTCAATTGAGAAAGCAAAACCAAGATTTCATTGCACTAGAGAGTCGCTTATACAAGCTTCATAAGCAATTTGATGCTATAATTGGACATGGATATGGGCGGAAGAAGGGAAAGCCTAAAGGCAAGATTTACCGTAATGTTTCTGGACAGGCTTTTTGGACAGAGATAACAGGAGACCATGATTTCTATCTCAAGCTCATTCGGCTAATGAAGGATGAGCCACAGAAGCATAAACCAAAATATAAGAAAGCTTGGGATGCTGCAGTTAATCGTTTCACTGGAGAATTTATTAAGGATTTTTGTTTTCCAGATGGGCATATAGACTGGGAGAAGCTGGTCTGTTTTGTTAGTGAGGACTGGAGCAAAGGCAAAGACAATTGCGCACAAATCAAGCTTGCCTAGTATCATACCCTCACTTATTCTCTTTGAACAGTTTTTTGGTGATTCTTTTGGGTTGAGATCAAAGAGAGGCAACCTTCTCCCATAAGCAGTAAATCTAGCGACACTCAAATTCAACAGCATAACACTTCAAACCATGCAACAAATCATATTTGGCTCCTAATAGAGGGGTCTAGCAGCTTTGCACGCACACACATAATTGTGTCAAAAAACTATATAACACAAAAGCCTCAGTAATGCTAGAAAAGCGCTTAGAGGCTTCAACCATGTGTATCTTAGGCAAAGACAAGTTAAAGGAACTCATCGACAATTACAAATCCATATACCCCCACGACTATAACTTGCTCGACGGAGACGGCTACGTCCTAACAGTCAAGGAAGAAACCACCCTCAACTACCTAGAACACAAAAACATCATAACCTACGAAATAATCTTCGCACCACCAAACCTCGTAGCCCACCTAACAGCCAAAAGCAAGTATGGAAGAATGGGTTTATCCTTCCTAAACGCAGCCAAAGTCCACAGCGGCTTCGTCGGACGCCTAGCCCTAGAACTCGTAAACCTAAGCAACGACCGCTGCCCCATCACAATCAAACGCGGAGACCCCTTCATGCACATAGAATTCGTGACACGCGAAGGCCAACCCTCACCATACGTGGGAGAATACCAATTCCAATACCTAACCGACGACGAAATGCAAATGTACATCCCAATACTAAAAAAAGTCTTCCCAAACTACGACGAACTCGCCGAAACATGGTTCAAAAACAAACGCCTGCAACCATGAAGCACAACTGGATAACACATTCTTATTTTAAAACTTGATTCAAAATTCATAACTTTAATCAAAACAGGCCGTCAACAAATCGTTTAAATATAACGCTCATGGTATGCAAAAGGGGATACAAAATGCGCGCGAAAAATTACAGAGCCGTTAAAGGCCAGTCTTATACTAGAACAGAGTTTGTAAAGGGTTTTCCACCCCCGAAAATAAACAAATTCACCATGGGCGATACCAAGGCAAAATTCGAATATGAGGCTAGGCTCATAGCCCTAGAAGGGGCTCAAATCCGCCACAGCGCCCTAGAAGCATCGCGTGTGGCAGCAAACCATGAATTAATGGGAAAACTCACAAACAATTACCTTTTGCGTGTTCAACCCTATCCGCACACTATCCTCAGAGAAAATAAGATGATTTTTGGCGCCCATGCGGACCGCCTTTCAGATGGCATGCGAAGATCTTTCGGAAAACCCGTCGGAACTGCAGCACGTGTAAAACCTAACCAAACAATCATCGCCATCAACGTTAATGAAAACGGCGTCGAAATCGCCAAAAGAGCCCTAAAACTTGGAAGCACCAAACTTCCTATCCCATGCAGAATAGTCATTGAAAAAATACAAACAGAAGAGGCGAAAACTGTTGACTGAAATGAAAGAAGACCTAGTAATCTGGTTTGAAAACCTAAGAAAAACAGACATTCCTTCAGTCGGCGGCAAAAATGCCAACCTAGGCGAAATGGCAAACGCAAAAATACCAGTTCCACCAGGATTTGCCATAACCGCCTATTCATACAAAAAATTTATCGAAGAAACAAGCATATCCTCAAAAATCTACGAGATCATAAAAGAAACAGTAACAAACTCAAACGACCCAAATCAATACGAAATAGCCTCCAAGAAAATTCGTGAACTAATAGAAGCCACACCCATGCCTAAGGAAATTGAAGACGCCATAAGATCCGCATATGAAGAACTATGCAAAAAGCTTAACGCAAACGATGTTTTCGTTGCAGTACGGTCAAGCGCAACAGCCGAAGACCTACCAGACGCATCTTTTGCTGGCCAGCAAGAAACATATCTGAATGTCAGAGGCGTTGACGAAGTGCTTGGAAATACTATTAAGTGTTGGTCTAGTCTCTTCACTCCACGTGCAATCTTTTATCGCTCTGAGAAGGGTTTTGCTCATGAAAAAGTTTTCATAAGCGTTGGGGTTCAAAAAATGGTAAACTCGAAAGCTGCAGGCGTCATATTCACGATAAACCCTGTAACGGGTGACCAGACCCAAATAGTTATTGAGGGCAATTACGGTTTAGGCGAATCTGTTGTTTCTGGCGCTGTTACCCCAGACGATTTTGTTGTTGACAAAAACACGCTGAAAATAATCGAGAGGCGCGTAGCCAAAAAAACAGTGCAATATCTCCGCGACCCAAACACTGGCAAAACAGTTCATGTTGACGTGCCCATCAAAAAGCAAGAGCAGCCATGTCTAAGCGATGAGGAAATAATCAAACTTGCAGAACTAGCTAAACGCATTGAGCAGCATTATGGAAACGCCCAAGACATTGAATGGGCAATCGACAGTGACATACCCTATCCAGATGACATTTTCATAGTGCAATCAAGACCTGAAACAGTTTGGAGCACAAGACTTGCACAAGTGCCAGCGAAAGCTGAAGCTGAAGGAATCAAATCCACTGAAATGTTAAAGGTTGTTGTCAAAGGAATTGCGGCTGGCAAGAGAAGCTTCGGCATAGGCGTGGCAAAAGTTGTTTCAAATCCTCAGGAAGCTGCTAAAATCATGCAGAAAGGCGACATTCTCGTGACAGACATGACCAATCCAGATTATGTACCTTTCATGAAACTCGCAGGCGCCATAGTAACAGACAAGGGCGGAGTAACATGCCACGCGGCTATTGTAAGCCGTGAACTTGGCATACCATGCGTTGTTGGCGCAGAAAACGCCACAAAACTCATGGTTAGCGGTAAAGAATACACCGTGGATTCAAAAAGCGGCGTTGTCTACGAAGGAATAATGTCAGCATTAACAGAGCAACTCTCATCATCATCCAGAGCTACCACACCGCTAAATACGATGGCTGGAGGCGTGTTTCAATCAGTGCCCGTGACAGCGACAAAAATCTACATGAATCTGGGGGTTCCAGAGAAAATAGAGGATTATAAGGACTTACCGTTCGAAGGCATTGGGCTTATGCGCATAGAATTTATTTTAGCCAGCTACATAGGAGAGCACCCATTATACCTTATAGAAACTGGCCAATCCCAGAAGTTCGTGGACAAACTTGCAGAAGGGATATCAACAGTGGCAAGAGCTATACAGCCACGGCCAGTTGTTGTTCGCTTCAGCGACTTCAAAACCAACGAATACAGAGAATTAAAAGGCGGCGAAAAATATGAAATTGTTGAAGCCAATCCTATGCTCGGATGGAGAGGATGCAGCCGTTACATAAGCTCGTGGTATGAAAAAGCCTTTAGACTTGAATGTCAAGCTATTAAGAAATGCCGTGAAGAATGGGGGCTCAAAAACGTGTGGATCATGCTTCCTGTTGTGCGAACGGTGTGGGAAGTCAAACGATGCCTTGAGATTATGCGAGAAGAAGGCTTAGAAAGATCTAGGGACTTTAAAGTATGGTTCATGGCTGAAACGCCTTCAATTGCTATACTTGCAGATGAGTTTTCAAAATTATGTGATGGTTTCTCTATAGGCTCAAACGATATGACCCAAGGCATACTTATGATTGACAGGGATTCTGAGCGCTTAGGGCAGATGGGATACTTCGACGAAAGAGATCCAGCAGTAAAAAGAATAATTGCTCATCTGATTAAAGTGGCGCACGAGAACGGATGCACAGTCTCTATCTGCGGAGAAGGTCCATCAAACCTACCAGACTTTGCAGAATTTCTCGTAAGAGTTGGAATAGATAGCATATCTGTGAACAATGATGCGGTAATTGCCACCAAGAAGCTTGTTGCAAGCGTAGAACAGAAAATAATCCTAGAGCAACTCGCCGAACAGCATGAAAGAGCCCTTGGGCGTTCAACCCTAAAGCCCAAAGAAGACTGGGAATGGGCGTCTCGATGGGGCGGGACTGAAGAATAGCAATCTATCTGCCTCTTTCTCTCCTTCTACACATGCCTATATTCTTGTGACTCTCTGGATGTGATGCCATGAAACAATTCGATTTTGAAGAAGAGAAAGTGAAGCAAGAAATACTTAAACTAAAAGCAAAACGCGTTTTAATCCAGCTCCCAGAAGGTTTAAAGCCTGAGGCAACACGGCTAGCGAAGATTATTGAAAAACTTGGCGCTCTACCTGTGGTTTCTGCAGATCCATGTTATGGTGCATGTGATTTGGCAACAGTAGAGGCTGAGAGTCTGGGTGTAGACTCAATAATTCATTATGGGCATTCAAAACTGTTGAAGTATGAGCGGGTTCCCACAATCTATATTGAAGCCAGAGCAACCGTAAATGTGAATGAGACTGTTGAGAAAGCATTACCTATGCTAGAAGACTGGCAAAAAATAGGTTTAACCACAACAGTTCAGCATGTACAAACTCTTGATGATGTGAGAGAAATTCTGCTTCGTGCAGGAAAAACAGTTGTGATAGGTGATGCTGGACGCGTAAACTATCCTGGGCAAGTGATCGGGTGCGATTACAGCAATGCTAAATCGGTGGCAAAAGACGTTGAAGTATTCCTTTTTGTCGGTGGCGGACGGTTTCACGCCTTAGGCGTTGCCCTTTCGACTTCGAAACCTACAATAGTTGCAGACCCATATGAAGAAAGAGCGTATTCAATTAATAAAGAGGCAGAACGGGTCATTAAACAAAGATGGGCAAGCATAGAAAAAGCCATGACAGCGAAAAATTTTGCAGTTTTAGTCGGATTGAAGCCAGGACAGAAAAAGTTTGAAGAAGCTTTAGATGTGAAGAAGAAACTTGAAGAAAGCGGAAAGACTGCTTACCTCTTTGTTGCTAAAGAAATCACTCCAGAGGTGCTTATGGAGTTTCCAACAGTGGATGCCTATGTAAACACTGCTTGTCCCAGAGTATCGCTCGATGATGCTTCAAAATTCCAAAAACCAGTGTTAACGATTAACGAGGCTTTAGTAGTTATTGGAGAGTTATCTTGGGAAAAATTATGCAGAGAAGGCTTGTTCGGAAACTAGAATTGGAAATTCTACTTTCACAAATTGAATCACATCCATCGCCTAAACCAAGCCTTGAACAGTACACAATTCCAGTTGATGTTGCCGCAACAATGCTCTATGTAGCAGCTTATACGCATGGCGGCATCGTTGGTAAAACAGTTTTGGATTTAGGGTGCGGTACTGGTAGGCTTGCTTTGGGTGCAGCTTTCTTGGGTGCGAAACAAGTTGTGGGCATTGATATTGATAGGGACGCGGTTAAAGTGGCTTTTGAAAATGCGGTTAGGACAAACTTGAAAGAGAAAGCGCAGTGGATCATTGGCGACATAGATGCTATTCATGGAAGCTTTGATGCTGTTTTGCAAAATCCGCCCTTTGGCGTGCAAAGACGAAAGGCTGACCGAAAGTTTCTGGAAAAAGCCTTAGAAACAGGCAAAATTATCTATTCACTTCACAAATGCCCAGAGCAAGATAAAGCCCTTATCAAAAGACTAAAAGCAAACAAAACTGGGATTGCGCCAGTTGCTCCCTCTCCTTTCCTGAAAAATTTTATTGAAGAGCGTGGTGGAAAAATTAAAGCCGTTTATGCCATGATTATGACGGTTCCGCACATGTTTAGCTTTCACACGAAGAGAAAATACGAGTTTGTAGTTGATCTGTTTATTATAGAACGGAGATGAAAGTGTATGATGACTAGAATATTTTGCTTGCTCAAAAAAGGTCAACAAATAAAAAGGTTTATTGCGGAGCATAGAAAACTACAGATATACCCATTTAGCAAATGTTTACGTTCAATGATGCGCAAGCATTTGACTCGTGGACTTACATGATAATAAAAAAGGGAATTTAAATGAGTTCGCAATCCTCTGAACGGAAAAACAGCCAATTCGTGTTGCCAGGCGAACGTCTAGGCGTAATCGAAGAGTTCACTCCAGACACAGGAACATACGTTAAAGACGGAATAATTCATGCTGGGGTTGTTGGTCGCGCCTTAGTTGACCTTGCAAATAAACGTGTCTCGGTTCATCCGTTAATTCATGGGGCAAGGGTTCCTAAAGTTGGAAACATAGTTGTGGGGCAAGTTTCAAATGTTCAAACTGAAAATGCCAGTGTACGAATCTTCAAAATAGACAATAAACCCCTTTCTGGCTTCTTCTCGGGGGCTCTCCATGTTTCTGATGTGCAACTAAGTTACGTTGAGTCAATGTTTAACGTTTGTAAACCCGGTGACATCATAAGAGCCAAAGTAATCAGCGAAAAGAACCAAGTTTCTCACTTGTCTACTGAAGACAAGAGTTTAGGCGTGGTTTACGCGTTTTGTTCGAAGTGCGGCTTCGCATTAGAGCTAAAGCGGCAAACCATGTATTGTCCAAGATGTGGAAACACTGAGAAGCGCAAGACTGCATTCGATTATGGAAAAGGAACACTATAGAGTAAAAGGGGTAATTGAAAATGAAAGTGAAAACATTGAAGAGAACTTCAAATGAACTTAAAATAGACGTAGATGGTTTTGGGCATGCTCTTTGTAATCTGCTGCAAAAGAGGCTTTTAGAAGATCCGCATGTGGATTTAGCGGGCTACGACGTACCGCACCCGTTAGCCTCAAACTCCATAATTTATGCTCGCACAAAAGGCAATGTTAAACCTGAGGAAGCCTTACGGAAAGCCGTGGAAAATGTACGTGAGACAAACAAAGAGTTCAGCAAAGAGCTTCAAAAAGCCCTTAAGAAAACTTAGCTCTGTTCTTTATTGTTACAAGCAATTGGCTAAAACCATCGAGAGGGTCATCAGTTTTTTCTAGTGTTGCAACGCTTTCTTCTAGTGTGATGCAGTTGCGAAGCCAAGCATAAACTATCAATGCTTCAGCAGCGTCAGCCAGCATATGGCGTGTCATTCTTGATGGCAAATACTCTCTTAACCCTGCTTTTTTAAGGGCTTCAGCGAGCACACTTCCTTTAACTTTTGCGCCTGAAGGTTCTTCCTTTCTGTTCGATAAGGCTAGTGAATAGACAAAGTTTATGTATGCATCTCCAAGAGATGCCAGTTTATGGTTCGTCAATACTTCGGTTATGTTTCCATGAATTTTTATGAAGGAAAATGTTCCAACGCGTTTCTTCAAGGATGAACGCCTCTGCATTAACGTTGTTCTTCGCTAAACTTATAACATCTGTTTCCTCATATTTGTTGATGTCGTTGAGGAATTGTTTTGGCTTGCAAAAAATTTCGTGTGATTAAGCCTGAAATTCGTGTTCTCGGGATCGATGATGGAGTATTTACCCCTCACGTAAAAGGTTTTGTGCCAGTTGTCGGCGTTGTTTTTCGCGGTGGATATTGGCTTGACGGCGTAATGCACACGAAAATAAAAGTGGATGGATTTGACGCCACACTTAAGATAGCTTCTATGATACTTAACTCGCCGCATTACAAGCAATTAAGAGTCATAATGCTTAATGGAGTAACATTTGCAGGTTTCAATGTCGCTGACATCAAAAAGCTTACAGCGAAAACAAAACTTCCAGTAATATCAGTTACACGTGAAAAGCCCAACCCTGCAGAAATCCGCGAAGCCCTGAAGAATTTGCCAAAAAGTGAAGAACGTTGGAAGGCTATGCTAAACGCTGGAGAAACATTTGAATTTCGTGCTAGAAGTGGAAGCGAGAAAATTTATGTGCAATTTTCAGGAATCCTTGAAGAAGATGTAGAAAAAATATTGCAGATAACCTCAACTCGAAGCAATATTCCTGAAGCATTACGCGTAGCGCATCTTGTCGCTTCTGGAGTAAGCACCGCTTAGCCCCAATCTTTATTGTTGTATGAAAAGGTTTAAAAGAGACAACGTTAAGGAAAAACAAACGGACATCGGAGTAAAAAGCTATGGAATTTTGTCCGAAATGTGGCTCACGACTTGTGCCTAAAAAGGCGAAATCTGCAAAGGCATCAATAATGCTGGTTTGTCCGAAATGCGGTTATAAAAAGCGGGAATCGAGTAAGAAGGTAGAGCCCAAGATTGCAAAAGTTATACAGCACAAGCCGCAGCAACTTGTGGCGGTGATAGGTAAGGAAGAGCAGAAACTGCGTACATTGCCCACTGTTAGAATTGAATGTCCCAAATGCGGAAACAATTTGGCGTACGTTTGGCAAGTGCAAACCAGAGGCGCTGATGAATCTTCAACACAGTTTTTGCGTTGCACGAAATGTAACTACACGTTCAGAGAATACAGCTAACACACTTTTACATATTAGTTTTTAAGGATTCTTTTTTTCATTGATAAGTGTATTAACAGTTGAATCTATATATAAGGGGGGTAGGTCTCAACCGAGAACACAAACTACCCCACAAATAATAAAATGGATCGTTTGAAGCTGAAAGGTTAATATGTAAAATCTTTTATTAACAACCAAACATATCCAATAGAAAGGTGACCATTTCATGTTCAAACTCAAAGTAGCCGACGCCAAACTCCTAAGAGACATGATCACATCCATATCCATCCTCGTAGACGAAGCCACATTCAAACTCGACCCAGAAGGCGTAAAACTTCGAGCAATGGACCCGTCACGCGTTGCCATGATTGATTTTGAGTGGCCCAAAACAGTTTTTGAAGAATACCAATGCACAGAACCGACAAAAATGTGCATAAACATAAGTGAACTATTAAAACTGCTTAAAAGAGCCGGCAAAGATGAAGTCGTGGAGCTTTCTCTTGACGAGAAAACAGGGCGTTTACAAGTGAAAATATCTGGAAAATACTCGCGAAACTTCACAATGCCAACGCTTGAAGCCTCAGAAGAAGAAGTGCCAACACCAAAAATCACCTTCAACATTAGAGCCAAAGCCACGACCCAAGGCTTAAGCCAAGCAATTGAAGACGCTCAACTCGTAAGCGATCACGTCAAAGTCGAAGCAGATACAGAAAAGCTAGTTTTCAATGCTGCTGGCGACCTCATGGGTGCAACAATAACACTTCAAAAAGGAAGCGACACTCTCCTAGACTTGGAAGCCAAAGAACCTGCAAAAGCAACATTCAGCCTAAGCTATCTGTTAGAAATTGTAAAAGCAGCATCTGCAACATCCGACATAGCAACGATGGAATTTTCATCAGACATGCCCATAAAACTGGACTTCCAACAAACAAAAGAAGGAAAACTAACGTTTTATCTAGCACCAAGAATCGAAACAGAATAACGTGAAAAACAAAATGCAAAGCACAACGACCAAATTCGCCAAAAACGACCTAGCAAAATATCCTTTTCTCAAAGAAACCACAGAATACGTGAAAAAACTCGATTTAAAAATTGAAGATATGGCAAATCCGGAATTCGCAAGCATTCTTGAACGCGCCAAAGAAAGAGTTGAAGAAGCAGTATTATACGCTTTAGTTAGCAGAAAATCGCACAACGAGGATATCGAGATTCCATCCTTCCCAGTGGCAATCATGTTAACCGTCGCAACTGAAAACTCGTTCATCAAAAAAAGATACGCCCTCGCCGAAGCAAAACAAACATTCGAAGACCTAAAACTCGAACCAAAAGAAAAACTCCAAGCAATCGCACAAAACTTCGCATGGAAACTCGAACCAATCGAAAACCCACAACCACCCTTCGAATTTACATTAAATTTCGTTAATTACCTGAGAAACACTGGCAATCTACACGAGAAAAAATGGAAACTCGTAAACCGCCTCCTATCAAACGGAAACGTATATCTGTCAAGAAATGAAACCGCAAGATTACTCAGCGAAGAAGTCCGCAAATACATTGAAAAAAGACAAGAAATAAAAGACACTCCTAAACTGCCACCAAAAATAATGGAAATAGCCGAACAAATAAAAACACTCTCAAAAGAAAAAATTGGCGAAAAAGAGATGGAAGGATTTCCCAAAACCATAATCCAAGAAGCATTCCCACCATGTATACAAGCACTATACCAATCATTCACTTCCGGACACCACCTATCACACATAGGACGCTTCACACTAACCTCATTCCTCATAAACATTGGAATGCCAACAGAAACCGTCATCGAACTGTTCAAAAACTTCTCCGACTTCAACGAAAGAATGACCCGCTACCAAGTTGAACACATCGCAGGAACGAAAGGATCAAGAACCCTGTACACCCCCCCCAAATGCGACACATTGAAAACTCACGGTGTCTGTACAAACCCCGATGAGTTGTGTAAAAGGACGTACTATCCATTAAATTACTATCGAAGGAAAATCAGAAAAACTCAGACAGCTTAAATTTTTGGTGAAAATGGGTTAAATAACAATAGAGTTTATATAGTAAGTTAAGGATAACTGAACACTACTTAAGGCGGTAAGCACTACGACAAACACTCACGCTCCTTGCATAACAGATCCAGATACTGAAGTGAAACTAGGGAATTTACGTCTAAGTTTTACAAACGATTTTTATGGTCTCGTAGAAGGAAACCTAAACATCACGTCTGAAGTCGGCGTGATTCTTCCAACCTATTGCGAAGCCGCAAACATCGAAAAACTAATCACCGAAATTGAAAGCCTAAATCTCCGTTTATCCATTTTGGTTATAGACGATTCTAGCTCTGACGCTACAATTGATATTGTACGAAAGCTCCAGATGAAATTCCCAAATATTCTTCTCTTGGTAAGGCCTCAAAAATTGGGACTTGGAACAGCAATAACAGATGGTTTCAAAATCTTTTTGTCCTTAAAAAAACCACCCGAATATATAATTACGATGGATGCTGATTATTCCCATAACCCTAAAGACCTCCCACGTCTTATAACGCCCTTGAAAAACGGCTTCGACCTGATTATTGGAAGCAGATATTGCGAAGATGGCGGAACTTTAAATTGGGGTGTTGTGCGTCTGGCAATTAGCAAAGTAGCAAATTTTATGGCTTCCAGCCTTATAGGGGAAAAGATACATGACTACACGAGTGGATTGCGTTGTTACTCGTCAAGGCTTGTTCGAAACATCATTACCGACTTGCACAGCGAAACCTACGAAATACAAATAGAAACAATTAGACAAGCACATTTACGTAGACGCAAGATAGGGGAAGTTCCGATAACCTTTGCAAATAGGAAAAAAGGAAAATCCAAGCTTAGCTTCAACGAAATAACGCAATTTCTTTCATACATATTCTTCAAGGCAATATTAGAATACCAACATTGAGTTTGCAGAAAGCCACTGCAAAAAGCTTAGACAAATCTTGTGACAATAATTTCACTAAAAATGTTTTCCGCTACGTGCAAACATTACTTAACAGATCAAACCATTCATTACCAATTTTGTCAACATCAAATCTCAAAGCACTAGGCCTGCAGGCTCGTCGGAAATTTTTTGGATATTTCTTCCTCCAGATTTTGGATGCAAGTTTTATGAGTTCAGCAGCATCATTTGCAAGCCATCCTGTCTCTCCATTAGCTATTGTTTCTTTTGGTCCCTGCTTGTTGAAAGTTAACACAGGCGTTCCACAAGCCAAGCTTTCGATGGGGATGTAGCCAAATGGCTCGTCTGTGAAAGGGTATAAAGTGAAGAGGGCATCAGAATAAAGCTCTATTAATTTTTCATTTTCTATTCTTCCTAAGAACTCAAGATTCTTGTGCACACGTATTCTCTTGGGAATCATCGAGAGTTTGCCACCAAATGCCTTAATCTTTACACCTTTATCTAAAATCTGCTCTACCAGCTCAAAAATGGTTTCTTTGCCAAAATATGTTAGAACAAAATCCTCTGATGGAGTGGTCGACGTTGGTCTGAATTGCTTGCAGTCCAGAGGCGGATAAATCACGTGCTCGGCTCGCACAGCGAATCTCCTGTAGACTGAAGCTAAGTATCTGGAGTTAGCCACAACGCAAGTAGAGCAATAGGCCATTTTCCTTGTGAAGCGCATGTCAAGCGTCTTAAGGATACGCGAAAGGAACTTGTAAACCACTTTATATTGCAATGGAAGGTTGCTTTTCATGTTGTCCAAAGTGACAGTTGGCGGTCCTTGCGCATACCAAACACTTGCTGGAAAAGCTAAAGTGTTAGAGAAATTCAATATGACACCGTCTAAGGTTGATACGCCCTTAGAGTTAATTGAGAATGAAGCTTCTCTAAGCCACTCTTCCATCCAAGCTATGGATTCATCCTTTTTCAAAATCGGCCCCTTCTCGAGGTTGACTGTTTGAATTCCCATTGAACCCAGTTTTCTTTGTAGTTCTGGTGAAATGATAGTAGAAACCATTGTTACCCTCTTGCCGCTTTCTATAAACTTGTTTGCAAGGAGAATTGCTGGTCGGAGAGGACCGTATTCGCTTAGTAATGGGTCACAAATGATTGTAATGTCTTGGTCGTCCAGCATTATGGTTCATCTCTACTCAATTCTCAGGTAAGCTTTTAATTCTTTCTTATTTCTATAACTACGGAGGATCAACATGGGGATGAGTGTAATAAGCAAATTGAGGCGGCATCCATTCCTTTTCTTATGTGTGAGTATTCTGGTGTACATAGCAGTCTTTTCATACGTGAGTGTTTTGAAGCATCGTGCTTTCGAGTCTTCAGCTTGGGATTTAGGGATTTACGAACAGGTAATTTGGTCGACCACAAATACGGGAAGAATCTTCTGGTATACTGCTGAGATCTTGATAGTCCCCTCATGTAATTTTTTCGGGGTACATTTCTCCCCAATTCTCTTTCTAGTTGTTCCCATATATGCATTCTATCAATCAACTGAGACGCTGCTGATCCTGCAGTCTTTAGTTCTGGCCCTGGCGGCGATTCCTCTCTACAGACTTGTCCTTCTTGAGAGCGAGAGTGCTAAACAAGCCCTAGCGTTTAGCTTAATCTACCTTGCATATCCCCCAATCTCTAGTATGAACATAAACGATTTTCATGTTCAAGCGTTTTTGCCCCTTTTCTTCTTCTTTGCATTTTACTATTTTAGAAAAGGGGAATGGGTCAAATACTTCTTGTTTGTTGTTCTTGCATTGATGGTAATAGAAATTGTTCCGTTGATAGTCGTCTTCTTCGGCCTTTATGGTCTATGGATAAATAGGAAAAAACTCTCACACATATCTGATGCTTTTTATCTCAAGCGGCTTTCAGCCAGCAAGAGTATGATCTGTTCGATTGTCACTATAGCTCTAGGCGTTGCTTGGTTCGTGCTTGCAAAAACAGTAATTTCTGCCGTAAACCCTGCTGCCCAGCCGAATCTGAATTGGGCGAGTTTTGGTGATCCAGTCCATGATCTTCCAGGCCTTTTGTTCAATGTATTAACCAACCCCATCAAAACCATAAATACTATTGTCACCCCGGTGGAACCAAAAGCGATATTTCTCTTTGGTTTGTTCGCACCGTTGGCTTTTCTATCGTTTCTGTCTCCACCATCACTCCTCATTGGTGCTCCATGGTTTATAATTGCCTTCTTATCCAATTATTCGACATATTACTATGCGCTTGCTCATCAATACGTAGCCTTTGTTGCACCGTTCATATTTATATCTGCAATTTATGGTTTTAAACGTCTAGGGGTTATCACGAATTATCTTGTTTCCAGTGGACGATTCCAAAGTGTTTTCAGCAAGATCACCAAATTTCAGTACGGGAAAGCAATGCTGATAATATGCCTCTTCTTTGTCATTGCGTCCTCATACATTGTAATCTTAGACATTCACGCAAGTCTTCCTGTTGTCACAAAACATGATGAGGCTCTGGAAGTTTTCGTCAGCCTCATTCCTTCAAACGCTTCTGTTTTAACTCAGAATGACCTTCTCCCACACGTAAGCAGAAGACTGTATGTTTATGCTCCTTCCTGCAACTCGACAGGGAATCTTCCTGCTGATATTACATTCGAATACATCTTTGTGGATGTCACATCAGGGTGGTATACGTCTTCTCTTGACAACTTGGTCAGTAATGTGATATTGGAAGGTTCCTTCGGAATTCAATATGCTTCTGACGGTATTTTGCTCCTTAAGAAAGGTTATATAGGTGAGACTATTGACCCAACCGGAAAGGGCTATTAGCTTACATCGTCGAACAATAATAATGCGACCTAGCATTGAGAAGGAGTGTGACTATAAAAAAACTATTGAGGTAATTGTAGATTGAATTTAAAAGTTTCCTTGGTAATACCCACCTACAAACGCCAAGCGGACCTGCATGAATGTCTGCGTTCAGTTTTTGATCTACACTTTCCCCCTGATGAAGTGATAGTTGTAGATAGCAACTCAATGGACGGAACAGAGGAACTTAAGAATTCTTTCCCCATAAAATTTTTTTCGATTAAGGAAAGATCGCGCGAGCGCGCGCTAAACCTCGGCATCTCCTCCGCGAGCGGTGAAATAGTGGCCTTTTTGGATGATGATGTTGTTGTCTGCAAGGAATGGCTAGATGAGATTGTGGAACCATACGCAAATGGTAATGTTGGTGGAGTTGGTGGACGAGTAATTCCGTATGGTAGATCAAAGGGCTTTCATGTGCCAATAGGGAGAAGTGATGTAGGCAAAGTATTCCCCAATGGACTTGTCATAGGAAACTTTGACCTCCCCTTACAGCGCCAGATTAAGGTTGATTCTTTCATTGGCTGTAATATGTCTTTTAGAAGAGAATTGTTGTCGAAAATCGGTGGATTTGATGAAAACTATACTGAATATTGTTATAGAGACGAGACGGATCTTTGCATTCGTATCCGCAGACTTGGATACATGCTAATATATAATCCGAAAGCAATAGTTTGGCATAAGTACAAAGGCAAGGACTTTAATCAATGGTCATATTGGTACGTTCGAAACAATGTCTATTTCTACTTCAAAAATCTTTTTGCTCAGAATAGACTCGGTTTTCCCATGTTTCTATATTCCATGTTCATGCCTCCCAGAGAATACGTCTTGAAATCTGGCATAAAGATTAAGGTTGAACCCACACTACTGTTAAACATAATAAAAGGATTTTATGATGGCTATGAAACTTGGAAGTCATATGCAAATTGAATAATCAAATGTCTATGCATCGCCTAAATGTCTAAGAATGTGAACGCCAATGAATTTACGGCAATTTTTCGGAGGCTTTCTACTGAATATTCTCGCGAACCTGATGGTGTGTCTGCCTAATCGTGCATAGAAAGAAGATAGTTCTGATTCAGATTCTAAAGAAGAGAACATGTGACACGCACACAAGTGGTTGCGTTTTGGTCCACAAATGAACTGGCTATCCTGTTGAAAAACAGCTTCGACTAGCGTACATCTGCGTTCCCAATCGCTGAATTGTACACACTAACCTCAGGACGTAACTCTTGAACGGGTACAATCCGGCAACCTCAATCATTACTTATTCGAGAAATTAACAGAAAACATTCAAGGGACTGTCGCGTTTAACTTTCTCACAGTCAAGATCCGAACTTACGATCCGACGATTCCCTCATTTTTTGTAATGTGTCGATGCGACTCGCACTCTAATGTCCATCTGATCGTGCGTCTAATCGCTTCTTCTGAGGATATCTTCTGTCTCCAGCCTAGTTTCTTTATTTTGTCTAACGAAAGTTCGACAACAGGAATGTCTCCGACCCAGCCTCTTGGACCACCAGCGTAATTCCTCTTCACGTTTTTCAAGCCCATTTCTTCAATTACCATGTCAGCAATTTTGTCCACTGATGTTTGCTCTTCAGCACTTAGGTTGAAGATGTTGACCTTCGATGAGGCTTTTTTGTATCCAATCATCATTCCGTTAACGCAATCTTCGACATGTAGATATTCCTTGTTTTGCTTGCCGTCTCCCAGAATCTCTAGTTCTGATGGATTCTCAAGTAATTTATGTACTAAATCCCAAATGACGCCGTTTCTCCGTCTCTCTCCGACAACATTTCCGAGCCTGAACGCCCAGAATTTGATTAGAGTGAATTGTGTAAAAGCCTCAGCGTAGGCTTCGCAAGCCAGTTTTGAGGCGCCGTACAGAGATGTCTGGGAGGAGAAAAAGTCTTCAGGCGTCGGCTTAACCGTTGCTTCACCGTACACTGCTGACGTAGAGGCGAACACCAAGTCTTGAATCCCATTTCTACACATAGCCTCTAAGACGTTAAGCGTTCCGATCAGATTATTATCCAAATCAACTCTGTGATCGGCGAAGCTTTCTCTAATGTTTGCGTGGGCAGCTATATGAAATGCAACATCATGCCCAGCGAAGATGCGGTTAAGCTTGTCCCCGTCTCTGATGTCAGCTTTTTTAACAGTGAGACAAGAGTTATTGGAATGTTGTTTGAGGTTCTCCAAATAACCACGCGACATGTTATCAACAACAGTTACAACGTATCCTTCTCCAAGTAATAGGTCAACTAGGTAGCTTCCGATAAAGCCCGCCCCACCTGTTACTACTGCCCTCACACGTTGTCAGCCTCTTTCTAAGCTACATGTTTTTCTTTCATTCGTCCTATGGCTCTTTTGGTCTTCTTAACTCTTTAGGGAAAGGTGTCTCACTTTGCTGATTGATGTGTGCGAAAGAATTCGTTGGTAGTCCTGTACGAGTCTATTGTTCCTATGTCCCATAAATATTCTTTGAGCATGAAGCCAAACACGGGCTCCTGTTTATAGAGCCATTCGATAAATCTTCCAGGCTCATCAGTCGCTAGTTCCAATTGTAAGTATTCACCAAGTCTTCTGTTTATTCCCGCAGGAAAAGCGTAGAGACAGGCACCTACGAGGGTTGTTTTTGGGTGTAGAGGCTTTTCTTTGAATTCAAGTATTCTTCCATCTTTATCCACCTTGACCATGGAACCCTTTCTTGTTTCGGCCAGACTCCTAGCATGGTATAAGGCTACAGTTGGTGCGTACTTTTCACAGAAGAAATGGATGAAACTTCCAAGCTTGTCAGTGAATAGATTGTCGCCAGCGAGAACCAAAACATCCTCCAGGGCTGCCTTATCGACTATATTGGCCAAGGCTCTGACGGCCCCAAGCTTTTCCTGTTCAGAGGAAGACTTCTCAGGAATGAGTTCAATGTTACAGTGTTTGCTAGTTTTCAGCCACTTTTGAAACTGCAATTGAAATCTCTGGTTTGTCGACAATATAATTCTATGCATGGGGGGCTCCAGTGAAATAAGCTTCTCAACAACATAGTCAATTATGGGCCTCCCAGCTATAGGTAGCAGGGCCTTAGGCCTATCTATTGTCAGTGGCCAGAGTCTCTTGGCATACCCACCTGCAAGAACGACAGCAATCATCTGAGACTTCACTTTTGAGATTCAGCTTTCTTGAACTCTATCCAAGCCTCATCGAATTCTCTGATCGTGTCCTCTGTTTTCTGGTGAAAAGCCATTTGCATTAAAATCTTGTAAGGTATTGTTATAATGTGGGCTCCCGCAGCAGCTGCCTCGTTGATGTCTTCAGGTTTTCTGATGCTGCCTACGATGATCCGCGTGGAAAGGCGGTCTTCTTCTATTATACGCTTTGACTCTTGTATAACCTTTACTGGGTTGAGGCCTGAATCTCGTACGCGGTTAAAGAATATGCTGGCATATGTGGCTCCGACTTTGGCTGCCAATATGACTTGATTCGTGGTTATCAGGCAAGTCATATTTGTCTTAATTTTCTCCTTTTTTAGCATAGAGACAACTCGAAGCCCGCGGCCATCGCCAAACATCGGAACTTTAATGACGATGTTCTTTGGGTTCCAACTTGAGTACTCCTTCGCTTCTTTGACTAACTCGTCGTCGCCTTCGCGAGTTCTGGTAAGCTCAACGCTTATTGGTCCGTCTACGAGAGATAGGATTTTGTGGACTGTGTCTTTGAAGTCGACGCCTTTTTCAGCCAAAAAGATTTTCTGGTTTGTTGTGACGCCGCTGATGATGCCCCAAGGCAGTATATCCTTTATTTCTTTCACACTTGCCGTATCAAGGAATATTTCCACTATCATTCACCTCTTAGTGACTCTAGACGTTCGAAACGTTTTTGACATTTATCAAATCTGGTTTGACGCGGCCATTGATTTCCTTTTCGATGATTCTCGATGCGCTATACAGGTCAGCAACGATGTGGTTGGGTTTAGCACCCTCAACTTCCATGAGTCTGCAAAGATCACATTTCAGAGTGCCAATAAGGAAGGTTTGGCAGCCAACAGCCCTGCCTGCCTTAACATCTACAAGGCTGTCACCAACCACAAAGCAGTTTTTCAGGTCCAACGCGAAATCTTTTCCAGCCCTCAAAAAAAGACCCGGCATAGGTTTCCTACAATCACAGCTAGCTCTATATTTGGCGACTTTTGCCGATGGATGATGAAAACAGTAATACTCTCCGTCTAGGTGGGCGCCCCTCTTCTCCAGTTCCCTTTTCATTTTTAGTCTTATTTCTTCAAAGGCATCGATTGTCATTTTTCCCTTTGCAATAGCAGGCTGATTCGACACAACTATTACCTTGAGATTCAAATGGTTAAAGACCATTATTGCCTCTGCCACTCTGGGTAGTAGCTTGAATTGGTCAACGTTCAGAGGCGAGTCCAGCAACCCCAACTCCGGAAAGTAGGCAATCTCGTTTATGACCCCGTCCCTATCGAGAAAGACTGCTCTGTTCATTTGCTGTCTCCTAGTTCTGCAACTTCGCAAACATCTACAATATTGTACTTGAGTCCTTCTGAACTCAGAAATCTCTTGATATTCTCAATAGTTTGACCAACTTTTCTGTTTTTGGTGTCCACCCATATGATGATGCGTTTCATTTCATGACTCCTCTATCAACTCGCGCAGTCTAGCGCATATGAGATGTGATAACACGGAGTGGAAGCCTTCTACCTGTGGTGTGGAGTCAACGGGCACCACTATGCAAGCATCGGCTATCTGTTTGAGGGCTCCTCCGTCGAAACCAGTCAAACCAATAACCTTGCCGCCATTTTCTTTCACAAACTTGGCCGCCTTCATAAGGTTCTGAGACCACAGACCAGCCGCGTCCGCTCCGGAGCCTCCATGAACACTTATAACCACGAAAACATCTCCTTCTTGCATTAGATTTTTGAGTTGTTCTACGTAAACATTTTCCCAGCCTAAATCATTTGTGAGCGCCGAAACCAAGGGCCAATTATCCACCAGAGAAATGGCTCTGAATCTTTTCTTGCCTTCAATAGACGTGAACTTTGCTAAGTCGCAGGCAAAATGGGTTGCCGTTGGGGCAGAGCCTCCGTTTCCTGCAAGAAAAACTTGTCTTCTTTTCTTCCAAGCCTTGTATAGAAGTTCTATTACGTTGTCGATGTCTTCTATGGATGTACATCTAGTTATTGATTCCAATTCTTGGAGGTATTCGTTTATGAAGTCTTTGTTTTTCATGAGATCACTTAAATGTTGATGATTATCTTTGAACCTGACGGTTCAAAGCTGAACCTGACTTCTGTCAAGCCTTCCTTGGACATGGTTTTTCTCAACTTATCCTTGTCATTCTCGCAATAGAACATAAGGAAGCCTCCACCGCCAGCACCTACTAGCTTGCCGCCTAAGGCTCCGTTCTTCAATGCTTTTTGATAGTACCTATCTACTGGATCGCTTGAAATCTTTGAAGATGTACCCTTCTTTGCTAGCCAGTGCTCGTGCTGAAGTCTGCCAAACTGGGACAGGTTTCCGTTTTCAAGAGCATGCTTGACTTTGAAGCCTATCTCCTTGATGCGATGCATTGAATCCAAAGCGTTCGAGCTGTCATCAAGGATCGATTTCCTCTGATCTTGAAGCACCATGACAGAACTCCTTTTAAGGCCTGTATAGAAGAAAATCAGGTTATTACTAAGCTCATGAACAGTGTCATCTGCAATCTTCAACGGTGAAATCTTAACTTTTCCATCTTGGGCTATGTCTAAGCATATAAAACCTCCGAAAGCAGCTACGTAAGGATCTTGGACACCGCTCGGTTCTTTCAGTATGCCCATCTCTAAGAAACAAGCTTCTTCAGCAAGTTTTTGCCGTGAAGGATTTTCATCTTTAAATGCGTGAAGAGCGTGTAGGAGGCTGACGGTGAAGCTTCCAGAGGAACCTAAACCTGTCTCAGCAGGCAAATCAGCTATCGAAACTATCTCGATATGCTTCTCCAGTCCAAGAAGCCTCAATCCTTCTCTCACAACGGGATGTCTAATATCATCTATGGATTTCACAATTTCAGTTGATAAATAGCTTACCCTGATTTCTTCTTCAAATCTGCGGTTGACTATCAAATAGACGTACTTGTCCAAGGCGGCAGTAACGACAAATCCTCCATACATGGAGTAATATGGAGGCAAATCTGTCCCACCACCACCTAGAGTCAAACGAAGAGGAGTTTTGGTGATGATCAACTATGTTCATCTTTGTGATGTCAATTTCATTTCGTAACGTATTAATTAAACATGCGTTGTTACGTCGTATATATGGATTACCATTGTAGCTATCTCGTTTCTTTTCAAGAACTCACCTTGTGAGCAAACCAAACTGCTATATGGTGACTGCATTCAAGCTTAGGTTAGTCAAATCCCTAACAAGCCTGGTTAAGCTGAATGTTTTTCGAGCATCAATGCTCTTCTCACTAATCGTGCCAAAGTGCAAACTTCGGAAGTGCTTCCAGAGTGGTTTTGCTATGTATTTTAGTGAATACCTGTTTAATGCGTATCATTTTATACCGCTATATTCCTCTTTCGTCCCTTAACTCAATGTTTCCTCTATTACAAAAAGAGGTTAATGCAATGCTCAAGAGGGCTCAATAGATCCCTAATTGCTTTGCTCTTTGCTTGCAACCGCTGAAGAGAAAGTTTAAAGCTAAATGGTGCTTTCTTAAAACTAGGTGGATGTGGACTCAGTTAATTTTATCCAGAGAAGGTTTCGCGATTACTACACCAGAAATTATGTTCCAAAAAGTTCTATTTCAAAGATGGAACAACGTGAATTTGGCTTCGCAATGTTTGAGGGCTGGATGCAACGGCATAAGAGCATTAAGCAAATTGTTGAGCTAAAAGAGTTTTTGCAGAGTTCTGCCCCTTCAGACACATATTACTCCTCTGCCTATTATGAGTCTCCTGAAGCTGAGATGGATCGAAAAGGATGGATTGGCGCCGATCTCATCTTCGACATCGATGCTGACCATATTCCAACGTCATGTGATAAAATTCATGATGAATGGGTTTGCGGCAGTTGTGGTTTTTCTGGCAAGGGAGTTACGCCTGAAAAATGCCCCGTATGCGATAGTGAAAAGTTTAATGTGAACACATGGCCTTGTGAAAAATGTTTGGCTTCTGCAAGAGCAGAAACGCTGAAACTTTTGGACATGCTAACACAAGATTTCGGCTTTTCCGAAAACGAAATACACGTTTTCTATTCTGGACACCGTGGTTACCATGTCTCTGTTGAACATGAAACTGTTAAGACGCTTGATTCCGTTGCACGCAAGGAGATCGTAGATTACCTTTCTAGCTTAGGTTTAGACGTTTCTCCATATAGCCTGAAGAGAAAAAATAGGAAAGAGCCACTTCTTTTTTTGGATGCGCTCGAAAACGATCTTGGCTGGTTTAAACGTCTAAATCAGGGAATACAAAATTTCATCGTTAATGCCAAAGATGAGGATTTCAGAAATATTGAACTTAAAAAGAATGTCATTAATGCTTTATTGCGCAACAGAGATTCCATTTCTAAAAGCTTACAGAACACTGGAAAACGGATTCCTTTTGTTAAAGGATTAGGCCCAGATTCTTTGGGGAAAATAGCCAAACATGTGGTTAAGTTGCAATCAGCCAAAGTAGACACTGTTGTGACTACAGATATTCATCGTTTAATTAGGTTGGCTGATACCTTGCATGGCAAAACTGGCTTTTTAAAGGTCGAGTTTCCAGTTTCAACTATACATGATTTCGATCCATTCAAGGACGCGATAGCCTTTAAAGAAGGCACTGCAACCGTTAATGTTTCTGGTGCACCCGAGTTCAGGTTGGGTGATGAAATGTTTGGTCCTTACAGAAATCAAGAGGTTGAATTACCTACAGCTGCGGCTGTGCTACTTATTTGTAGGAATAGAGCACAGGTTGTGAATTAATGTATAATGATTTATATGAAAAATGGAAAAAAGAGCTTGAAAACGTTGAACTAGAAGCATTGCATACAGACTTTTATTGCAACATCGTTGATTATCTAAAACACCTTAGAGAAGAGGGACGTATGATTGATAGAAGGACGGTTAAAGCCCGGCTTCTTAGATGTGAAATGCGCAACGCCAAACGCATGCTTTGCGAACTAATTCAAAAACGCTATAAAAAACTAGTTAAAAAAGTGGTCGCAGGTGAAAAGATTCCATATGGGTTCTTAACCGTTGAGGAAGAGAAACTATGCACTGGGTGTCTGCCGATCTTTGAGGCTTATCAAAGTCTTGTTAAAAACCTTCTTAGAGGGCAGATATCACATGTAGATATTGTAGTGCAACACAAAAACGACGCCTTACGTTTCTTGAAAGATGTTCCCGAAATAATTGGCGTGGACATGCAAACTTACGGACCTTACAAAGCTGAGGATATTGCGTCATTGCCAGTTGAAAATGCTCGGATTTTGGTTAAGCAAGGCTTGGCAGAAAAGATTGAAGTAAGCTAAGATGCGCTCGGGATGTTTTAAGAAGGCTTGTCTTGATTTGGTAAGTCTTGGTTTTCTGCTGCGATTGGTTTTTTGCTTCCAATTTTCGTCCATAGTGCTCTGCTTCCGATTATTATAAGAGGATAAGATACTATCCATGTAACTGAATATAGTTGACCGTAATAATTGTGAAACAGCATCCAATCACCATCATTGACTGCAATAATAAAAATAGTTACAATTCTGAGTATATTGATAAAATAGGTTATTATGGCGCCTATTATAAAATAGCTTATTTTCTGTTTCCAAGAGGGCACGGTTATTCGCAAGAACAGCAAAATTACGAGGGTGTAAATTATTAAGCTCTCAACTCCAGAGCATGGCCAAGCAATGGACGCAACCCAACTGCTCCCACTTTGGTTGATTACGTACAATGTGGGCATACTTCCGCCCAAAATTAGCATTGTCCTGTATCCCATTAAGTTCAAAATTTTTTCTGCAAGCATTGCTGTGGTCGGAACAAAAATCTGAAAAGGAGTGAAGCTTCCATATCTGTAAGCATTGTCGATTGTATATATTGCCCCCATTGCAGCTAGGAAAACTGGTGCAATCACAAGTTTTTTTAAGCCGCTGCTGTCGTATTCCAACCAGATTATCAAGATAAAAAGTACTGAGAGAACTAGATACTCAACATCAAGAGGTATCCAGTCGCTTTGGTCGACTCCACTTTGATACGCCCAATCCACAATTGCCTTTGATGGGAACGCATAGTAGTTGGAGGCAACAATGTATATTGTAGGAAGTAGAAGTACTAGAATGAATGCAACAGTTCTCGCAGAACATAATTTGCTAACTTTTGGTTGAAGTTTCTCCCAGAACAGAATCAACTCTAATGTGGCTATCCACAGAAAGAAAAGGTAGAACGTTCTGCCTTTCCATGTCATTTCAAAACTAAAATATAAGCCTGTAGTGTTATGAAAGAAATACAGTATCATAAATGGTATAATAAACGCAAGAATCGGGAGAATTTTGATTAAATCGTTTTTTCTGTTATTTAGACATCGTACAACGTTTTGCATTAGCAAACGTATTCTAATTATGAGATATCGTGCAATGTTTTGCATTACCAAACGTAATTTTGGTTATGCAATATAAGTGTTTGTCAGTTATTCCAACAAAGCTAACCTGTTTCTTCTTTTTACAGTAGAATGTACGTTCTATCTGTTGGTTTGAGAGGGAGTTATTGAAAAAGTATAAGAGTCTGTGTGTTTTCTTTAAGCAAAGCTGGTCGTGGTTGAAGTGAATGTTCCAAAGGAAATCAGAACGTATTGTCCTAAATGTAAGCAGCATCAAATTCACACCGTTACTCTTTACAAGGCTGGGAAACGGAGAGCCTTGGCTAAGGGCGAGCGTCGTCATGAACAGGAAAAGAAAGGTTATGGTGGGCAGAAGTATCCTCTTCAGAGAGAATTTGCAAAGACGACTAAAAAGCAGACTTTGAAGTTGAAGTGCAAGGTTTGCGGTTACACAAGACATAAAGATGGTGTACGATTAAGAAAGTTGGTTATTGCATGAAGTTGGGGTTATTGTTATGGCTGAATGGGAGAAACTGATTCCAAAACCGAGAAGCAGTTTCATTCGAGTGAAATGCCTAAAATGCGGCAATGAGCAAATAGTCTACAGTAGCGCTGTAAACAAAGTCAATTGTAATGTTTGCGGAACTGAACTTGCTGAGCCTTCGGGTGGAAAAGCAATAATTAAGGGCGAAATAGTTGCAGTTTTTGAATAGGGATGAAAATGGCGTTTAAAAAACAGGAATGGCCAGAAGTCGGCGATTTAGTAATAGCCACGATACAGGATATTGCCGATTTTGGTGCTTATGTAAAGCTTGACGAATATGATAAAAGAGGTTTACTGCACATTTCTGAAATATCTTCTTCTTGGATTCGGAATATCCGTGATTTTATTCGTGAAGGACAAAAAGTTGTTTTGAAAGTTTTACGAGTGGATATAGAGAAAGGGCACATAGATGTGTCCCTTAGAAGGGTTACAAAAAGAGAAAAAATTGAAAAAATCATGTTTTGGAAAAGGGAGAGGAAAGCTGAAACTTTACTTCGAGGCGTCGCTGAAAAAACTGGTTTATCGCTGGACGAGGTTTATGAAAAAGCTGGTGCGCCTATGGAAAGGGAGTACGGGCTGTATGAAGGCTTCGAAAAAGTTGTCAAGGAAGGCGTAGTAGCTTTAACAAAAATAGGCATACCTGAGGAGCTTGCAGCTACTATTGCTGAGATTGGAAAAGAAAGAATGCATGTGCCAATGGTTAAGGTGAAAGGCATAGTTGAGCTGCGCTGTATGAAACCCAACGGGGTAAAAATTATCAAAGACGCATTTTTAAATGCTAAAAAAGCTGAAAAATCTCGAGAAGCGAAACTTCGCTTTTATGTTGTTGCCGCACCAAAATACTGTATTGAAGTTATGGCGGAAAATTATAAACAAGCGGAAGCCGTTTTGCAAAAAGTCGCCGAAAATGTTGTTTCAAATGTTGCTAAGGCAGGTGGGCAAGGCGTTTTTAGGAGAGAAAAATGATGGTTTGGCTTTTAAGAAAATGTGAAAAATGTGGAAAATACACATTAAAAAAGGAACAATGTCCACACTGCGGTGGAAAAGTTCGAGTGCCACACCCGCCCAAATTTTCGCCTGATGATAAGTACCTCAGATATAGAGTGGCTTTAAAAAAGGAGGCTCAATTCAGTGAAGGAGACGTTCATTAAAGAACTTGTAAAAGTTGATTTAAACGATCCTATTTTGATTGGGGGGTTTCCTGGTTTAGGGCTTGTCGGCAAAATTGCTGCACGCCATCTAGTTAAACAGTTAAAGGCTGAAAGGTTCGCTTATCTTTATTCCCCTCATTTTCCATATTTTGTACATGTTAACAAGAAAGGAAGTGTTAGGCTTCTACGTGGGACATTTTACTTCTGGAAGAACAAAAACGGAAAAAACGACTTCATATTTTTTACAGGTGACAGCCAAGCACAGACAATCGAGGGGCAGTATGAAATTTCTGACCGTATTCTGGATTTCGCTAAAAAATACAATGTAAAATTAATCGTGACAATTGGCGGTTATCGAATGGAACCGAAGGATAAGCCCAAAGTAATCGCAGCTGCGACCAGCTCTGAACTTTTAAACAACGCATTACGAGCCAAAGCTGTAATAAGCACCATGGAAAGTCCGATTGTTGGCACAGCAGGCTTAATTCTGGGTTTGGCTCGTTTCAAAAAAATCGGTGCTCTTTGTCTCTTAGGCGAAACTCGTGGATATTTACCAGACCCAAAGGCTGCTAAAAGTGTTCTAGAAATTTTGAGAGCAATGTTCAGTCTTGATGTGGACTTGACTGGTTTAGACGAGGAAATTGCCAAGGCGGAGAATATAGTTTCACGTTTGCAGAAAATTGAGGAGAAAAGAACGTTGCAGGCTGAGGAGATGCGTAAAGAGGAAGATAAGAAAGTCACGTACATTTCTTGAAAAGGTGCTAAAGAACTGGTTCTTTCTCGATTACTTTAACGATCTTTTCGGCGGCTTTTCCATCTCCGTAAGGAGATTCCTCTGGCAATTCTTTCGGATTGTCTAACGTTCTTTCTATGGCTTTCATTATTTTATTTTTTTCCACACCAACAACTTCAGCGAAGCCAGCCTTGACGGCTTCTGGTCTCTCGGTGGAAAGGCGAATAACTAAGACAGGTTTTCGTATACATGGCGCTGTTGCCTCTTCCTGTACTCCACCAGAATCTGTTACTATCATTTCGCATTTACCCATCAAAACCAAGAAGTCTAGATAACCAAGCGGCGGCAAAATTTCCACATTTCCAGATTTTTTCATTTTAGCGTATACTTTGTTTTGTTGTAGCCTCTTTTTTGTGCGTGGATGCATTGGATAAACAACTGGTAAAGGGGCTTCTGCAAAGGCTTCAATAAAATTTTTGAGAACTACGAAGTCATCTACGTTTTCTGCTCTATGAGCTGTTGCTAACGCGAATTTTTCAAAGCGAACTTTTTTCAGTATTTTTGATTTCTTCTCAGCTATTGGCAAGTGCTGAATTACAGCATCTATAACCGTGTTTCCAGTCACGTAAATTTTTCCCCAAACGTCCTCTTTTTTCAAGTTGTTTGCGGCTGTTTCGGTTGGTGCAAACAAGTAGGTGGATATGTGGTCTGTTAGGCGTCTATTATGCTCTTCTGGCATGCGCAGGTCAAAGCTTCTCAATCCAGCTTCAACGTGTCCTACAGGTATTCCAAGCTTGACTCCTGCTAAGGCTGTTGCCAATACGCCGTTTGTATCTCCTTCTACCAGAACAAGGGCAGGTAACGTCTTCTTTAATAGTTGTTCTATGCGAGTTATTATGCGTGCGGTTTGCGTTCCTTGAGAGTAGGCTTTGACTTTGTATCCGTAATCTGGTATTGGAAGGTTAAGTTCATCAATGAATTGTTGGGACATATTGTAGTCGTAGTGTTGACCACAATGGGTGAAAATTAACGGAATTTTCCTTCTTTGCAAAGCTCTGATGACTGGAGCCATTTTTATTATTTCTGGGCGAGTGCCGACAACAACCATTACTGCTTTCATTGAGCCTTCACTGTCTGAAATCTTGTGTCCTTGGCTGTATTTTTAACGTTTCTATGGGTTCATAATTTTAGGTCTTTTTTAGATAACCCTCTTTTGGCTCGTAAATGGTTCCTTCACGTAGTAATTGTCCGATGAGGCGCTCTGCTTCACCTATTGGGATTGTGTATTTTGTTTCAAGTTCGTTTAAAAGTGCTGTTTTTTCAACAATTCCCGTTTCTTTTTCCATTTCCATTAAGGTTGAAAGGACTGTTTGCAGTTTGTCTCTTACGCTTTTTGGTTTTCCAGTCATTATAAGGTCTATGTCTATTTTGTATGAGGACAGGTCTATTCCAACTTCTTCGAGAGATCTCTTCATTATAGTGACGGCTGCCTCTGCATCCTCGGCTAAAACTTCTTTTCTGAGGGACGCGCGGGCTCTTGCTTCAGCTATGCGGACGAGGGATTCAAGTTGACGTGCAGTTATCGCAACTGGTGAACCTTCAGATTCGCTTGCCAAACGCATTGCCAAATAGAAATCTTTGAGGCGTTGCAGTGCTTCTTGGGTTAAAACGGGCTTAATTCCTTTAGCATAGCTTATGTATTTTCGTAGCATGTCCGAAGTTATTGGTGGCTCCACTGGACTTAGACCTTTTCTGTGCATTTCAAGGATATGCTCTGACATTTTACCATCCGCTTCTTTATTTGGCACATCCCTTAAAACGAAGATTAAGTCGAACCTCGAAAGTATTGTAACTGGCAATGAAATGTTTTCAGCCACTGTACGGTGCGGTTCGTACCTTCCCAACGCAGGGTTGGCGGCTGCAAGTATGGCTGTTCTTGCGTTAAGTGTTGCGACGATACCGCCTTTTGCAACTGAAACTGTGTGTTGTTCCATTGCTTCATGGATGGCAACTCTATCTTCTGGACGCATTTTATCCATTTCATCGATGCATGCAATTCCCTTGTCAGCTAATACTAAGGCTCCAGCTTCAAGGCTCATTCCACCGCCCTTCTCACGTAGTACGGCGGCAGTTAAACCAGCAGCAGTTGTGCCACGTCCAGACGTATACAATCCACGAGGTGCAATCCTTGCCACATACTGCAGCAGTTGAGATTTTGCTGTTCCAGGGTCTCCTATCAAAAGGGCATTCATTTCTCCTCTTATTGTTATGTCTGGAAGATTTTTAGGCACGCCTCCGAAGAGAAGATACATTATTGACTCCTTAATGTGATCGTATCCATAAATTGATGGCGCAATCGAGGTCATGATTTTTCGGTGTATCCATGGGTCTTTTGCAAGCGCATGAATTTTCTCCTCTTCTTCTGGTGATGGAAGTGCTATCTCTGGTTCCTTGCCCAAAACTTCAATTGAGTTAGCTTCTACATGCAGAATGAATGTGCGAAGCTTCCCCACCCTTGGAAGCGTGGGCGATACTGCGCGAACTGTTCCAACTATGGAAATGTGGTCTCCGGGTCTCGCAACATCAACTATTTCGCTTCCGATAAGCTTGATGTGTAGCGTTCGGGGAAGCTGTCCAGGGGGAAGATCTTCAGGCCTTTCCTGCATACGAAGGTCTTGAGAGTCTATAAATGTGGATTCTTCTTGAACAAAATCGAACAGGCCTTTCGCCATGCAAGAAGGATTACTGCACACAAAAGGTGCTTTAAGAAATTGGCCTGTTTGGTTTATGGGTGTTATTTCCCCGCATCTTTTGCATTTGAACGTTGCCCTCATGACCATGGGACGCATGGGTGTTGAGCGAACAACAATTCCTTCAACCATGACGAGCTTTCCGATGTGGTCTGAGCCGAGTTTCCTTAGTTGTTGAGCTTCTAATAAACGGACGAGTCTGACTGTTGCGGTTTCTTGTTTGTCAGCAATTTTCTCGGCATATTCTGGGTCTTCTGTCTGAAGTTGTGCATAAGCCGCATTATTGGCGTGTTTCAAGTATTCGTCTGGTTTTTCCAGAAGTTCCTCAGCAAGCCTTTGGTCAAAAATCAAAACGTCTTCAAAGTCAACTATTAATGACGTTTTACCTGCCACTGCCATTTGCGAAATTCTTTGGCGGTATTTTTCCGTTTTGAAAAGCTCTTGAAAACGTTCTTGTGGGTCAATAGTTTCTAATTCCTCTGTCATTCTCCTGTCTCCTTGCATTCCAATATCTGTGTTTTCCATTCATGTATAAGTTTGTTGAGTTGCTCGTAAAGAAATCTTTCCTCACTTGTGAAATTTTTCAGTGTTTGTTCTGTTTGAGGTGGAGCCGACGCAAGTGAAACGATTTTCTTTAATCTCGAATTCACAATGTCTTGTGTTACGTGTCTACTTTTTTCATATTCCCGTAATTTTTCCGGGGCTTTTGAAGCCTCTTCCTTTAGCTCGGTGAGGCATCGCCGAAGTTTTGGATAGAAATTTTCTGGGAGTTTTGATATTTGCCCAGCAGTTTGAACGCGTTCTGTCCACTGGATTTTGTAAAATTTAGCTGTATCCAACAGTTCTTCTTCACGAAAACGGGCAATTCCAGCCTTTTCAAGCTCTTGGGCTATCCAAAATGGGATTTCATATTCGTTTCCTTCTTCAAAAGGACCTATATTAAGTCCAACAAGCGTAATTTCTGGGCAATTTCTATTTGCGATAATTTTTACAAGAGAATGTTCAAAGTTGAAATCAACACTTCCAATATTTATTGAAACTGGTTTCGGCATCCTTACCCCTTTCTCGGCTTTAAACTTAACCTTTAGTTGCAGATATAAAAACAGTAGTTTAAAAACTTAGATTAAGAGTTTAAGAAAATTCGAAAGCGTAATGAATCCTATGCTGTTTAGATAAAAATTAAGGCGAAAAGTGGTTTTATTTTGCTATGGCCATAAACCTAGCGTCTTTATTGCATCACTTACTCTTCCAACGCCGAGCATCAACGCTGCTGTTCGCATGTCGCTTTCTTCTTGTTTCGCTACGTTGTGTGCGTCATTGAAAGCCTTAACCATTTTATTTTCCAGTTTCCTGTTTACCTCTTCCAGCGTCCAATGTTCTCGTGTTAGATTTTGAACCCATTCAAAATAGCTTGCTGTTACTCCTCCAGAGTTTGCCAATATGTCTGGAACGAGAACTGTTCCTTTTTCATGAAGCACTTTGTCTGCTTCTGGAGTTGTTGGTCCATTTGCACCTTCTGCCACTATTTTTGCTTTTATTTTGTCTGCGTTAGCCTTTGTTATCTGATTTTCTAAAGCTGCTGGTATGAGTATGTCACATTTTGTTTCAAGCAACTCTTCATTTGTTATGTTTCTGCATCCTTTACAATTAATCACAGAACCTGTCTTGGACTTGTGCTCGTATATATACCGAGGGTTTAGTCCCTTCGGGCAGTAGATTCCCCCAGATGTATCGCTTACTGCCACAATTTTGCAGCCCATGTCATGTGCTATTTTTGCAGCGTTCCAGCCCACATTACCGTAACCTTGCACAGCAACTGTGGCGCCTTTAAGCTTTAGACCCAAATGTTTGGCTGCTTCTCTCACACAAACCACAACACCCAAGGACGTGGCTTCCGCCCTTCCTTCTGAACCACCTACGCTAAGGGGTTTTCCAGTGACGCATTCCGGGACGCTGTAACCTTTGAATTGACTATAAGTATCCATTATCCACGCCATTGTTTGAGCATCTGTGTAAACGTCTGGCGCTGGCACATCACGATATGGTCCGATAAAATCTAAAAGTAGGCTGGTGTATCGTCTTGTCATTCTCTCTAGTTCCCCTCTTGTCATCTCCTTCGGGTTGCAACACACTCCCCCTTTTGAGCCGCCGTAGGGAATATCTACAACCGCACATTTCCAAGTCATCCACATTGCTAACGCTGTTACCTCATCAAGTGTAACATTTGGATGGTATCGGATGCCACCTTTGAATGGTCCTCTTGCATCCCAATGTTGTACACGACAGCCAGTGAAGGTGCACGTTTCACCATTATCCATTTTTATCGTGATAGAAACAATAAGTGACCTTTTCGGATGCCTTAGCATTTCATGTATTCCGGGTTCTAGTTTCAGTTTTTCAGCCGCTATTCTTAACTGTTCACACGCAACTGATAATGCTGTTTGTGTCTTTTCCATGAAATAGCCCCCTCTGCAACATATTATATCTGCTTAATGCTTTCTTAAAATTTAGGGTTAATTTGAAATTAGAAAAAAGAAGAAGGTGATGCTAGTCTAGAATCCTTTCTACAGCATCTTTTTCTACTTCGTGTGGCAATGGTATGCCAGTAACTTCAGCTGCCGTTTCATTTAAGCTCATCAGGTCGTTTCTGTTGATGAGTTCCAGCTTCCATTTTCTGTTACCAGCCAGAAGCTGTTTTAGTCCCACACCTATGCGGTCTGTAAGGTATGTGTAGAGCGCGACGGCTTCCCATGGTATCTCTTTGAAGTCTTCTCCATGCTTTTCTTTAAGTTCTGGCGCGGCGATAAAGAATTTTTCTGGCGTTGCACCGTATCTGTCTGCAAAAGTTTTTGGCAGTTTTCCCTCTTCGGATAACTGTTTGAAATAGTTCGCCTTCATCACAGCCGTTAGTGGTGAGCGTCCCATCAAAACGGCTTTCACAAATGGGCCGTCTCCAAAGTTGCTCATTGCAATTGCCTTGAAAATCTGTGTTTCGCTTATGAAACCTCCAGCCATGATTAAATCTGGCACATATCGCCCTTTCTTCTTCAATATTTGCGCACATTTGAGAACTATGGCCTCTAGGTACACTGTTGGGATGCTCATTTCATCCATCATCGGAACAGGACTCATACCTGTTCCACCGCCTGCGCCATCGAAATATACAGCGTCGATTTTTGCTTCTGAAGCTATTTTCATCGTGTATGCAACAGCTGAAGGTCTGTACGCACCAGTCTTTAGTGTCACGTGTTTTGCACCTTGTTTTCGCAGCCAGTCTATATCTTCTATCATATTCTTTTCTTTGGGTATTCCTACTCTGCTGTGTCTTTCAAAAGATTTGAAAACTCCCTCTTTGAATGCTTTTTGCACTGTTGGGTCTTCTGGATCTGGGATTACTATGTAGCCTCTTTTCTTTAGCATTATGGCTCTGTCTAGGTCTCTTACTCGAACTTCGCCTCCTATGGCTTTTGCGCCTTGTCCCCATTTTCTTTCGATTACGTTTACTTCTAGTTTTGAGAGAGCGTAGATGTCAACGCCTAGTCGTTGGTCTTCGACGTTTGTTTGAACAGCGATGTCTCCGTACTTTCCATCCCAGAATTTTCGGAATAAGTCAACTCTCCGTTTTAGCTCTTTTGAGTGTGTGATTTTACCATTTGTGAACTGTGCTTCGGGATCCATGCCGCAAACGTTTTCACCAACTATTATTATCGCGCCAGAGAGAGCTGTGCCTATTGACAAGCCTTCCCAGTTTAACCTCGCAACTTCCGTTGAGCCAAATGCGCCGGTTAAGATGGGAACTTTGAGTGATATTCCGCCAACTTTTGTCTCGGTGTTCGCGTTTGTAAAAAGGGCAATGTTCGAGTTTTCTTCAATTCCAAGTGCCTCAAATAATCCTGCTTGTATATTAAAGTGGGACCAGTCTAACCCAAAATCCTTGAGTGCTCCTGCTGTGCTGTATCCGAATTGAACTGGTTCTGGATAAAGGGCTTCTCTTCCTCTAAAGCTTGATAGACTAATTTCGCACATGATGGGGCAGTCGCGGATGCATATGGGGCACATTCCGCTCGTTGGGCTTGTGTCTTTAACGCGTGTCATTGTTCCAGTGGTTGATTTTCCGTTCAAATATGCACTATTTCTGTGCACACGTTCAGACATTTTCTTCCACCTTTACATTTGCAAATGTTTTGGAGTATGATGGGTATTTTGCGTACGCATTTAAACATTACTTTAAAATAATGCAAAAATGGATGTCGCCGAGTATTAAAATATAATTTCCCAGCGAAATCGCTAAGGAGTGTGATTTGAAGACTCCAATAGACCAAAGTTTGGCATGCCTTGTACTAAGGGTTACGCGAATTCTCTCTCAACTCTTCTAAAAAAGTGGAAAGGAGCAAAACTCTAATAGAAACTCGCGGCGTCTATACTAGAACAGATATTAATTCCCCCCTTTATATAGGTAGAAATAGGAGACCATCGATTATGAGCTTTGAAATGTGGGCTGAAAAATATCGACCAAAAACATTGGATGATATGGTGAACCAAAAAGAGATAGTTGAACGACTAAAAAGCTTCGTTAAATCAAGAAATGTGCCACACTGCATTTTTGCAGGGCCTCCAGGAACTGGAAAAACCACAGCCGCACTTTGCTTAGCAAGAGACCTTTACGGTGACGCTTATCGAGAGCATCTGATGGAGTTAAACGCCAGTGATGAAAGAGGCATTAATGTTGTTCGGGAGACTGTGAAAACTTTTGCAAGGGTTCGATCTATTGGTGAAATCCCATTTAAAATAATGATTTTGGACGAGGCTGACAATATGACTTCTGACGCTCAGCAAGCTCTGAGGCGGACAATGGAACGTTACACAGAAACATGCCGATTCATTATGTGCGCCAACTACAGTGGAAAAATAATAGAGCCCATTCAATCTCGATGCGCGCCTTTCCGTTTCACTTTCCTGCCAAGAGAAGAACAAGATATGTATTTGAAACATATCACAGAAAACGAAAACGTTAAGCTCCTAAAGGACGGGTTAGATGCGATTTTTGAGGTTTGCGGTGGAGATTTAAGAAGGGCGATAAATACTCTTCAAGCGGCAGCTTCGTTAAACAAGCCTGTGGATGCGAAGGTCGTTTATTCAATTACTGGAAAGGCTAGCCCAGCGGATGTGCGAAAAATGATTGAAACCGTTATGGGTGGCAACTTTTTGGATGCGAGGAAACAATTGCGTGATATGATTCAAAAATATGGGGTGGCTGGAAGCGACA